>DATHZE010000260.1:0-28639 GCA_035458765.1 Longimicrobiales bacterium | reverse complement strand
GAGGCACGCCCCGGTATCTTCGCTCCCCCAAACCTCCAGGGGGACTGAGCCCGGCCGTCGGCATTCTCGTGCCGTCGCGCTTTCGCGCGGCCTTCCCGGGTTCCTGCAGCGCTCGCCCACGTCGAACCCGCATCTTCCTGGAGAACCCAACAAGCCCGAGGTCCAAGTCCCAGCGGATCAGGTCTTCCCGATCCTCAAGGAAAACATCCTCGTCGATGGATTCCACCTGGTCATCGATCTGGAGCAGTCCCGAGGTTCGACCATCGTGGGTGCCCTCGAGGGCAAGAAGTACCTGGACTGTTATGGCTACTTCGCAACCCTGCCGGTCGGGCACAACCATCCCAAGATGGAAGACGAGGGTTTCAGGAAGACCCTCATGACCGCGGCTCTGGCCAACCCGGCCAACAGTGACATCTACTCGCGGCAGTATGCCGCCTTCGTGAAGATCTTCCGGGAGCTCGCGGTCCCCCCGGCGTTCAGGTACCTCTTCTTCGTCGCCGGAGGTGCGTTGGCGGTGGAGAACGCCATGAAGGCCGCCTTCGACTGGAAGGTCCAGAAGAACCGCGCCAAGGGCATCGAGGGAGGAGGCGACAAGATCCTCCACTTCAAGGACGCGTTCCACGGGCGCAGCGGCTACACGCTCTCGGTCACCAACACCGATCCCACCAAGACCCGCGACTTCCCGAAGTTCGACTGGCCCCGTGTCTCCACGCCGTTCATCGAGCCGGATCTGGACGACGCCGGCATGGCGGCCAAGGAGGCCAGGACCTTCGCCGAGATCGACGAGGCGTTCGCTCGAGATCCCCACGGCATCGCGGCCATCCTCATCGAGCCCATCCAGTGCGAGGGAGGCGACCACCACTTCCGCTCGGAGTTCTTCGCCAAGCTGCGGGAGTATGCCGACCAGAAGGACGTGCTGCTCATCTTCGACGAGGTGCAGACCGGCCTGGGTGCCACAGGCAAGCTCTGGGCCTACGAGCACGCCGGCGTGACGCCGGACCTCATCGCCTTCGGCAAGAAGACGCAGGTGTGCGGGGTCATGAGCACGCGGCGTATCGACGAGGTCGAGAAGAACGTCTTCAAGGTATCGAGCCGCATCAATTCCACGTGGGGCGGGAATTTGGTGGATATGGTGCGGTGCGCCCGTTATCTCCAGATCATTCACGAGGACGGCCTCGTGGAGAACGCGGCCAGGGTCGGCGATTATCTCAAGTCGGGGCTTTCGAAGCTGGCCCACGACTTCCCGCAGGTGACCAACGTTCGGGGAAGGGGGCTGATGTTGGCCTTCGACCTGCCTGACGGCGCGATGCGCGGGAAGGTCCAGGGCGCGTGTTGGGATCGGGGGTTGGCCGTGCTGGTGTGTGGCTCCCGCTCCATCCGCATGCGGCCGTCCCTGGTGTTCACCGAGGCGGAGGCCGACCAGGTGCTGTCGACGCTGCGGGAAGTCCTGACGGGGCTGGCCTGATCACCTGACGAGACGCGTCGGCCTCACCCCCCGCGCCGCTTCCAGTCGGGCATGGAGGGTGAGGCCGATGCGTTCGGGGTGTCGCTTCGACATCACTCCCACTCGATGGTCCCCGGTGGCTTGGAGGTGATGTCCAGGACGAGGCCGGACACGCCGTCCATCCCCAGGATCTGTTCTCTCAACCGATCCAGGACCGCCTCGGGGAATTCCACCGGCATGGCGGTCATCGCCCTCTGGGATCGGACCGGGCGCACCACCACGGTTTCGCCTGGTCGGTCACCGAGCGCCAGGGGAAGGAGCACCGTGGGGCACTGCCACACGGAGTCGTAGAGCCCCGAAGTGCGTAGCGTTTCCATCACGACGTGGTCGGCTTCTCGGAGGAGATCGAGTCGCTCTCGCGTCATCCCCACCGCCAGGGGATGCGCCTCCGCCGGGTGGCCGGGCCCGAGGTTCCAGACGCACCGGTTGATTCCGGGCACTTGGGCCGTAAGGGTCGATACGGCCTTCAGGAGCGTGGACCAGGGCACGTCGCCCGACAGCAGGATCGGGTGCTCGTAGGCGCGCAGGTCCGCCTTGACGCCCACGGACCGGATGGGGAGGACGAGGGCCTGGAGGCCGAAGGCCGCAGCGACTTCGGCGGCGGCGGGCACGGCGACCTCGAAG
This sequence comes from Longimicrobiales bacterium, assembly GCA_035458765.1. GTDB lineage: Bacteria > Gemmatimonadota > Gemmatimonadetes > Longimicrobiales > Gaopeijiaceae > SZUA-318. The sequence goes on along the minus strand of DATHZE010000260.1, from coordinate 26,511 downwards.
CCGTCCCGGTCCGGCGTTCCGTCGCTGCACAGGGCGCGTACGCCCAGCCCCGGTCCCGGGAATGGGTGTCGCCACAGCGCTTCCCTCGGGATGCCGAGCCGCTCACCCAACTCGCGGACCTCGACCTTGTACAGCTCGGCCAGGGGCTCCACGACTTTTCCCGCCGCGATCATCTCTTCGATGATGGGGACCCGGTTGTGGTGGGTCTTGATGGTGTCGGCCCTGCGTGTGCCTCCGGTCTCGATGGTGTCGGGGTAGATGGTGCCCTGGCCCAGGAGGTGGTGGGAGATGCCCAGGCGTTCCGCCTCTTCCTGGAAGACGGAAATGAACGCATCGCCGATGCGCCGGCGTTTGGCCTCGGGCTCGATCACACCGTCCAGGGCCGAGAGGAACGCGTCCCCCGCGTCACGGAAGTGGAGGTTGTCACCGAGTCCGAGCTCCCGGAACATCTCCAGGACGTGGGCGCTCTCGTCCTTTCGCATGAGTCCGTTGTCGATGTGCAGAAGGTGGAGACGGTCGTTCCCGAGCGCCTGCCCCAGGAGTACCGCGGCCACCGTGGAGTCCACGCCTCCCGACGCCAACAGGAACACCGATTCGCCGCCCACCTGGGCCTTCACCTTCTCCACCTCGGCGTCGAGGAACGCCTCCATGGACCAGGTCGGCGAACACCGGCAGATCTCCAGGACGAAGTTCGCGATCATGTCGTCGCCGCGGACCGTGTCGTCCACCTCCGGATGGAACTGGAAGCCGTACCGCCGCAGGGAGTCGGACCCGATGGCGGCGAAGCGGTGCTCGTGCTCCGCCGACTCTCCGGTGACGGTGAATCCCAACTCCCGAAAACCCGGACCCACCGACGCGACGGAGTCGTAGTGGCTCATCCAGACCGGCTCCACCGGAGACAGGCCGCTGAAGAGCGGGTGTTCGCCGGTGAGGCGCAGGTCGGCATGTCCCCATTCCCGTCCGCCGTGGATCACCTCGCCGCCGTAGTGCTTCGCGATCTCCTGATGTCCGAAGCAGAAGCCGAGGATGGGAACGTCCAGATCGTAGATCGCCTTGGTGTACGACGAATCCTCGCCGTGGGACGAGAGACTCGGGCTGCCCGATATGATGATCCCCTTGTAGCCGGCGAAGTCTTCGATGGGATCCTCGGGTTGACGGATCTCGGCCAGCACGCCGCGGCGCCGGATCTTCGTGGCGATGAGATGGGCGTACTGCCCTCCGAAATCGATGACGGCGATGGTGTCGTGATGCAAGGCGCGCTCTCTGTTGGGGTTCAGGGTTCAACTTCGCCCTCCGCGGCCGCAGGCGGGAGCCCCCGGGGCCCGACGCTCCCGGCCATTCACGGTTTGACACCTCCAGCCATCACGAGTAAAATTAGGCCAGCCTAAAAATATTCGTCTTCCCATCCGGGTCCATCCGGGCCCGGCGGATCGTTCGGAGGCAGTCTTCCTCATGGTGGATCCCGCTCGGGCGCTTCTGGCCTTCGGTGCCCTGGTCGCGCTGCTTTGTGTCTTCTGCTGGCCCCGCGTGGGCCTCGTTGCCCGCTTCCTGAGGCTGCGCAGGCTCGACGAGCGGGTTCGCATCGAGGATGCCCTGAAGCACGTGTACATGTGCGAGCGACGGGGCCACGCGTGCACCCTGGAGAGCCTGGCGGGCCAGCTGGAGGTCTCCACCACACAGGCCGCGGCGATCCTCACCCACCTCGCCCACCTCGACCTTGTGGAGGTTGGCGGTGCCCAGCCGACACTTACCGACGACGGTCGCGCGTCGGCTCTTCGCGTCGTGCGGACGCACCGGATGTGGGAGCGGTACCTGGCGGATCGCACGGGGGTTCCGGCGGGGGAGTGGCACGATCAGGCCGAGCGGATGGAGCATACCCTGAGCGCCGAAGCCGTGGACGACCTGGCCCGGCGACTGGGACATCCGCGTTGGGACCCGCACGGTGACCCCATTCCCACCTCGAAGGGGGAGATACCGCCTCTGCGCGGCCACCCCCTGCTCCAGGCCGAGGGTGGGTCGGTGGTGGAGGTCGTGCACCTGGAGGACGAGCCCAGAGCCATCTATGACGCCCTTCTCGCCCACGGACTGGCACCGGGCGGGCGCATGGAAGTCATCGACGTCTCGCCGCGCAGGGTACGGGTGAGCGCCGGCGGTCGGGAGTGGGACCTGGACGCCGTATCCGCCCGGAATGTCACCGTGCGTACGCTCCCCTCGGGCGAGCGTGCCGACGAGGCGCTGGAGACCCTGCTCGACGCACGCCCCGGAGAGGTCGTGCGGGTCGTGGGTCTTTCCTCCGCCTGCCAGGGGACCCAGCGTCGCCGGTTGCTGGATCTGGGGGTGGTGCGGGGCACGGAGATCGAGGCGGAACTGGTGGCTGCCGCGGGCGATCCCGTGGCCTACCGCGTGCGGGGGGCCCTCATCGCCCTCCGCCGTGAGCAGGCGAGCTGGATCGCCATCGAGAGGATTCAACCGGCCCGGGAGGAGGTGGCCTGATGGCTCTCGGCCTCGAGCAGCATCGCGCCGAGAACCTCGTCCGCCTTGGCCTGAGCCCGGCACGGTGGGATGTCCTCGTGGCGCTGGCGGGCAACCCGAACGTGGGAAAGAGCACGGTCTTCAACGCCCTCACCGGGCTTCGGCAGCACACCGGGAACTGGCCGGGCAAGACGGTGGTGCGAGCCGAAGGAGCATTCCTGCACGACGGCGTGCGCGTGAAGGTCGTGGACCTTCCGGGCACGTACTCCCTCCAGGCGGGCAGCACCGACGAAGAGGTGGCACGGGACTTCATCCTCTTCGGCCGTCCCGACGTCACCGTGGTGGTGGTGGACGCCACGCGCCTGGAGCGGAACCTGAACCTCGTGCTCCAGGTGCTGGAGATCACGGACCGGGTCGTCGTCTTCCTCAACCTGGTGGACGAAGCCCGTCGCCACGGCATCGCCGTGGACGCGGACCGGCTGTCCAACGCGCTGGGCGTGCCCGTGGTCGCCGGCGTGGCCCGCGAACGTCAGGGCGTCGAGGAGTTGCTGGACGCGGCCGTCGCGATGGCGGCGGGGCGCACGGCCACGCGCCCGTACAGGCTGGAGCGGCACCAGCCCGAGGTGGAATCGGCCCTCACCTCCGTCACCGCGGTGGTGGAGGAGGTCTACCCTGGGCTCCCCAACCCACGTTGGGTCGCCATGCGTCTTCTCAACGCCGATGAGGCCGTGGCCGAAGCGGTGATGTCCGGGGAGTTGGGCCGTCTCGGCGACGGTGCGGACGATGCCGAAGCCCCGCTCCCGGAGCGGGAACGACTGCTGGAGGCGGCGCGGGGCCAGCGCTGGAACCTCCCGGCCGACTTCCATGACGCCACCGTGGAGCGGACATTCGCGGCTGCGGAGGCGTTGGCGGCGGATGCCCACATGAGGGGCCTGAAGAAGGCCGGCTTCGACGTGGACCGTACGCTGGACCGCCTCCTCACCAGCCGGTGGTTGGGCTTTCCGCTGATGCTCCTCATTCTCGCCGTGGTGTTTTGGATCACCATCCAGGGCGCCAACGTCCCGTCCGCCATGCTCGCCTCGCTGTTGTTGGACACGGTTCACCCGTGGCTCAAGGGCGTCGCGGGATCGGTGGGCGTGCCGTGGTGGCTCAGCGGCTTTCTCTTCGACGGCGTGTATCTGGCCACCGCGTGGGTCGTGAGCGTGATGCTCCCACCCATGGCCATATTCTTTCCGCTCTTCACGCTCTTGGAGGACTTCGGCTACCTGCCGCGGGTGGCGTTCAACCTGGATGCGCTGTTCAGGAAGGCCGGGGCCCACGGCAAGCAGGCGCTCACCATGTGCATGGGGTTCGGGTGCAACGCCGCCGGGGTGGTGGCCACCCGCGTCATCGACAGCCCCCGGGAGCGCCTCATCGCCATCATCACCAACAACTTCTCGCTGTGCAACGGCCGGTGGCCCACGCAGATCCTCATCGCTTCCATCTTCATCGGGGCCCTGGCGCCACCCCGGCTGGCCGGGCTGGTCTCGGCTTCGGCAGTCGTGGGGATCGCGTTGTTGGGCGTGATCGTGATGTTCCTCACGTCCTGGGGTCTCTCCCGGACCGTGCTTCGTGGTGAGGCCACGAGCTTCAGCCTGGAGTTGCCTCCCTACAGGCCGCCGAGGATTCTCCAGACGCTTTACACGTCGTTGGTGGACCGGACCCTCATCGTGCTGTGGCGGGCCATCGTCTTCGCCGCTCCCGCCGGCGCCGTGATCTGGCTCATGTCGAACATCCACTCCGGGGACGCCACGCTGGCCGAGCACTTCGTGTCGTGGCTCAACCCTCTGGGACTCCTCATCGGATTGAACGGCGTGATCCTCCTCGCCTACGTCGTGGCGATCCCCGCCAACGAGATCGTGATTCCCACGGTGCTCATGCTCACCGTGCTCACGGCAGGCGTGGCCGGAGGATCCGGCGCCGGAGTCATGTTCGAGCTCGACTCGGTCAACGCCACCGGGGCGCTCCTGCGGGCCGGGGGATGGACGTTGCTGACCGCGGTGAACCTCATGCTCTTCAGCCTCCTCCATAACCCCTGCTCCACTACGATCTACACGATCTACAAGGAGACCGGGAGCGCCCGTTGGACCACTGTGGCCACCATGCTGCCCGTGGTCATGGGCTTCACGGTGTGCTTCCTGGTGGCGCAGATGTGGAGACTCCTGGGGTAGGGGCGGGGAGGAATCCGACGCCCGTCCCGGCGTGGGCAGGTGCCTGGCGGGAGGCGGTCGGTGGGGAATTTCCCGATATCGCATCCGGGGACCGTTCCTCATCTTTGAGTACCGTCTCACGACGGCCATCTCTGTACGCATCAGAACTGCCCGGGCCTCGCCGGCCACCTCCGGTGGTCGACCCCTCCCTGCCCGACGGGAGAGGCTATTTCATGGTCGAGATCCGGATCCACGGGAGGGGCGGCCAGGGTGGTGTGACCCTGGCCAAGCTCATCGCCACGTCGCGCTTTCTCCAGGGACAGTCGGTCCAGGCCTTCGGGCTGTATGCCGCGGAGCGGTCGGGCGCCCCCGTCCAGGCCTTCTGTCGCTTCGATGACGCCACCATCACCAACCGAAACCTCATCTACGAGCCGGACCACGTGGTGGTCCTCGATCCCACGCTCGTAGGGCCTGCCATCCTGGGGGGACTGAAGCCCGGGGGCTGGATTCTCCTCAACACCGAGTCGGGCCTGAACGGGTTCGCCGAGCAGTTCCCGGAGAACAGGGTCGCCACCGTGGACGCCACGGCCCTCGCCCGGGCCCACGGCCTGGGCACACGCAGCGTTCCCATCGTCAACACGGCCCTGGCCGGTGCCGTTGCCCGGATCCTGGGCGTTTCCCTGGAGGAGATGCTCGGAGCCCTCGAGCACCTCGGCTTCGGTGGCGCCAACGTGGCGGCGGCCACCGACGCGTACCGGATCGTGGAGACCCGGGAAGTCCTCCGGGCTCCCTCGGGGAGCCGGGCGTCGGCCCGCCCAGGCCAGCACGGCCGTTCGGCGAGTCTCCTCGACGGATCGGGCGGAGATCTGCCCCAGGTGAAGACCGGACAGTGGGCCTCGGAGCAGCCCAAGCGACAGCAGTACGTGCCGCCGTGCAACCACGTGTGCCCTGCGGGGAACGACGTCCAGGGGTTCCTCCACGCCCTGGCCGACGAACGGCCCGACGACGCTCTGGAGATCCTCCTTCGGACATCGCCCCTGCCGGCCACCTGTGGGAGGGTGTGCCCGGCGCCTTGCATGGCGTCGTGCAATCGCATCGAGCTCGACGGTGCGGTGAACGTCCGGGAGCTGGAGCGGTACGCCGGCGACCAGGGCCGGGTCACCCTGGTTCCCGCAGAGCGTCGCGATCAACGGGTCGCGGTCGTCGGGTCAGGCCCCGCCGGCCTGGCTGCGGCGTACCACCTCGCCCTCTTCGGATACGGCGTCACCCTGTACGAGGCCGGACCCCAGCTGGGCGGCCTTCTGCGCACGGGCATTCCCGAGTTCCGCCTTCCCCATGAGGTCTTGGACAGGGAGGTCGCACGCATCCTGGAACTCGGCGTGGAGGTGGTCACCGGCGTCTTCGTGGACCGTGCGCGGCTTCTCACCATCGCCCGGAGCCACGACGCCGTGCTGGTGGCCACCGGGCTCCAGGAGCTCCGCGCGCTGCGCCTGGGCGTCGGCGACGACGACATGGTCATGCAGGGCATCGACTTCCTGGACCAGGTCCGAAGCGACGCGGCGCCGGATCTCCGCGGAGAAGACGTGGTGGTCGTGGGTGGCGGCAACACGGCCATGGACGCAGCGCGTTCCGCGCTCCGGCTGGGGGCCTCGTCCGTACGGGTCGTCTACCGTCGTACCCGCAACGAGATGCCCGCCATCCACGAGGAGATCGAAGAGGCACTGGAGGAGGGCATCGCCCTCGACTTCCTGACGCAGCCGGTGGCCATCCAACGCATGGCCCAGGCCGACGGCGACCTGGGCGAGCGGCACCTCATCTGCCGGAAGATGGAGTTGGGCGAGCCCGACGCCTCGGGTCGCCGGTCCCCCGTCGAGGTGCCGGGCTCGGAGTACGCCGTGGGCTGCCACAGGGTGTTCCTGGCCCTGGGCCAGTCTCCCGACCTCTCCGTGTTCCCCGAGGGCACCGAAGTGCGTGAAGGGAAGGAGCTGCTGGGGCTCCTCGAGACACCCGTCTACGCCGTGGGCGACCTGGCCACCAACGACGGAACGGTGGCAGCGGCGCTGGGGGGCGGGCGCCGGTCCGCCCTCCACATCCACCAGACGCTGACCGGCGACGTCGTGACCACGGGAGCGGTGTCGCGGGTACGCTCGGACGTGGACGTCTGGCACGACGAGGTCATCAAGGCCGATGCCCTGCGCATGCATCTGTTCGAGCGGCACCCCAGGACCTCGGGCCCCGCCATCGGGATGAGGGAGCGCGTCACGACCTTCGAGGAGATCCACGAGGGCCTCACCGACCCGTCGGAGGCGAAACGGTGCCTCTCCTGCGGCGTCTGCAACGAGTGCGACATCTGCGTGACTTATTGCCCCGAGGGCGTCCTGAAGCGGGTCGGACACGACCTGGTGTTCGACTATGCCTACTGCAAGGGGTGTGGGATCTGCGTCACCGAATGTCCGCGCAACGTCGTATTCATGAGCCATCTCTAGCACGCAGCCGAGGAAGAACCATGCCTGTTGAAGTCGTCACCGGGAATCACGCCGCCGGACACGCCCTGTGCGTGGCGGGTGAGGCGAACCGGAGGGCTCGGGGCACCGCGTCGGGGATCTATCCCATCACGCCGCAAACCGAGATCGTGGAGCGGGTGGCCGCCTTCCCCTTCACCAAAGGGAGCGTGGTGGCCGTGGAAAGCGAACACTCGGCCATGGCACTCACCATGGGTGCTTCCGTCGCGGGAGCGCGGGCCTTCACGGCGAGCTCGTCCAACGGCATCGCGTACATGGTGGAGAACATCATGGTGGCCGGCTTCTATCGCCTGCCCATCGTCATGGTGGCCGTCAACCGGACCCTGGGACCTCCCTGGAACATCTGGGCCGACCAGGGCGACACGCTCATGCTCCGGGATTTCCCCTGGGTCCAGCTCTACGCGGCGAACAATCAGGAGGTCCACGACCTTACGCTTCTGGCCTTCCGGCTGGCGGAGGACCACCGGCTGCTCCTTCCGGTGATGGTGTGCATGGACGCGTTCATCGTCTCCCACACGCAGGGGGAGACGGATCTCGCGTCCCAGGAGGACGCTGATCGGTTTCTCCCCGGACTCGACCTGCCCCACCGTCTGGACCCGGACCACCCCAGAGCTCTGGGCAGCATGATCTGGCCCAACCAGACCACCTCCATGCGGATGGAGGTGCAGGAGGCCATGGACCGTGTGCCGGCGCTGTTGGAGGAGTGCAGGGCCGAGTTCCGCAGCGTGTTCGGCAGGGATCCGGGGAGTCCGCTGGAGACGTACGAGACCGAGGACGCCGACACGATCCTCCTGGCCTCGGCCACCATCGCGACCACGGCACGGGAGGTGGTCAAGCAGCGACGGGCCACCGGCGAGAAGGTGGGCCTCGTGCATGCGCGGATGTTCCGCCCGTTCCCCGAAGAGGCTCTTCGTCAGGCGTGCGCCGGCGCGTCGCGTCTTGGCGTCCTGGACCGCGACTACGCCGCGGGCGTTGGTGGGGTTTGGTGGCAGGACACCCGGGCGTTCTTCCAGGGTCACCGGGACGATCTGCTGATCCAGGGCTACCTCCTGGGCATCGGTGGCGGAGACGTGACACCCGAGACCGTGGATCGGATCCTGTCCGACCTGGCGCAGAGGGAGAAGGCGGACGCCCCGGTCTGGGCGGACGTGAAGCAGGAAGCGGAGGTGGTGGCATGAACAGCACGGTCGTGGAAACCGGCGGAGACGGGCGGGACCTGGGCGTGTTCCAGGCGCTCCCGGACATCCCCTGCACGGACGAATGTCTCCTGAGGGAAGGCAACACCAACTGCGGTGGGTGCGGCATGAGCATCGGCCTCACGATGCTGGGTCGGGCTCTGGCCGAAGCGGGAGAGACCTGCCAACTGGCCATCCCCGCGTGTTGCGGGATCGTGGCTGCCGGAGCCTTTCCGACGTCGAGCTACGGTGTGCCCACGGTGGCGACGACCTTCGCGGCCGCCGCGGCGGTGGCTTCTGGCATGGTGGCCATCCGCGACCTCAACGGAGAGTCGGGCCAGATCATCTGTTGGGCCGGCGACGGCGGCACCTACGACATCGGCATGGCCACGCTGTCGGCGGCGGCGGAGCGCAACGAAGACATTCTCTACATCTGCTACGACAACGAGATCTACGGGAACACCGGTGGACAGCGTTCGTCGGCCACGCCGCCGGGGGCGCGGACCACCACCACCCCCGCCGGGAAGCGCGAGGCGAAGAAGGACATCGTGGGCATCATGGCGGCCCACGGCGTTCCGTACGCCGCGACCCTCTCGGTGGCCCACCCGCTGGACTTCCGCAGGAAGCTCCAGACGGCCTTCTCCATCCGGGGCATGAAGTTCCTGCTCATCCACTCTCCGTGTCCGACGGGGTGGAAGTCGGAGCCTGGGGACTCGGTCGAGTTGGTGCGGTTGTCGGTGCGCTCGGGACTCTTCCCCTTGTACGAGGTGTTCGACGGAGCCCGGTATCGCGTCAACGCGGAGCCCGACTGGGCGGACCCAACCGAGTACTTCGCCAAGCAGCGGCGATTCAAGATGGAGCAGATCGACCTGGCCACGACGAAGCGCGTGTGCAGGGAGCGGTACGAGCGTCTGCGGCACATGGCCGAGGTGTATCCGGCCTAGGGCGTCCGGCATACAAGGATCCTACAGGGGTCGTCCGGATCGGTGAAGGAGATCGGGATCTTCACGTGTCTCCTCACCACGCCCGACAATATCCAGATCCGCGTCCCCAATTCGGGCGTGTTCGGACAGGCCATCAAGAACTTCTCGGCCAGTGACACCCGGCGCATCGATCTGGTCGTCGGTGTCGGATACGGCGACGACCTGGGCGTTGCCGTGCGGACCTGCATGGACGTGGTCAGCGCCGACCCCAGGGTCCTGGCGGATCCGGCGGCGGCGGTGGCGGTCAGCGAGCTCGGCGATTCGTCCGTGAACCTGGTCGTCCGTCCCTGGGTGGCAAGCGGCGACTACTGGCCGACGCGGTGGGACCTGACGCGCGCGCCTGATCGGCCGGCTTCACTTCGGTTTGATCTGGACCTTTCCCGTGATCACTCGGACCAGATTGGCCATGTCGTAGTCGAGGGCGATCTCCGCGAAGCCCACGCGCAGGACGTAGGCCGGGTACGTCTGCGTGAGACGGATCGGCGTCCCCGGGAGGATGCCCAGGGCCGCCAGGCGTGCCGCCCGCGGGTGCTCGGGGTCGGTGAGGCACGACACGATCCCGCCGCTGCCCCGGTCCAGAGTGGTGACCGGGTGGGAAGGACAGCATCCGGACTCGCACTTGTGGATCTCCTGGACGGGCGGTCCTCCTTCAGGGCACGCGTCCTCCCATCCGGCCAGGGCCCGGAGGCCGTTACGCAGGCGCATCACGATGGCGAACATGGGTGTCTCCTCAAACCCGGGGCTGAACGACGGGAAGCCTCAACGGCCGCTCCAGCGGGGACGCGGCGGCATCGGGTCCGGTCTTCTTCCCCAGGTGCCTCTTCAGGAACGCGATCCAGCCCGGGGTGCCGGGGTTCTCATACCCGCAGTGGGGACAGCGCACCAGCCCGCAGCCCGATCCAACCGGGCACTGTTTGCACGCCGGTTGGCTCGAGTCCTCGTCGAACGCCTTGCCGCAGAATCCGCAGTTCACCAGCCGATCCCCCTCAGGAAGATGTTGAGGAAGAGGCCCGCACCGAAGGCGAAGGGCGTGATGAGGGCGAACATGCCCACCGCCGTCCGCCAGCCGCGTTCGCGGATCATCATCAGGAACTGCGCGATGCAGGGCACGAAGAGCGTGAGGGTCACCGCGGCCACGGTGAGGTTCACCACGTCCAGAACGCCTGCCTGATTCAGGTCGAAGAGCCCGGCGGCGCCGTAGTCCCGGCGGAAGAAGCCGAACAGGAAGACCGTGGCCGTTTCCGGCGGTAGCCCGATCATGCCCACCACCGGCGTGAGGCCTGCGATGACCCACTTGATGAGTCCGGTGATGTCCAGGGCCCACAGCATGACGCTGGCGAGCAGGAAGAGCGGGAGTACTTCGAGGAAGTACCACTGCATGCGGCTGTAGGTCTTCAGCAGGACGTTGCCCACCCGTGGCACTCGCATGGGGGGAAGCTCCATGTGGAAGGACGCCTTCTCCCCAGGGAGCAGCTTGGCGGAAAGCCATCCGACCAGCACGAACGTGGCGATCAGCGACAGGAACCAGACCAGGAGCGCCTTGGGCTGACCGGAGAGGATTGCCAGGATCACGCCCAACTGGGCGGAGCACGGGATGGCCAGGGCGAGGAGCAGCGTGGACAGGACCCGCTCTCGCTTCGTTTCCAGCGTCCGGGTGACCATGGTCGCCATGGTGTCGCACGCGAAGCCCAGGACGATGGGGATGACGGCTCGGCCGCTGAGGCCGATCCGCTTGAAGCTGCGGTCCACCAGGAGTGCGAGGCGTGGAAAATAGCCGCTGTCCTCCAGCACCGAGAAGAAGAGGAAGAAGCTCCCGACCACCGGTAGGATGATGGCCACGGCATAGCGCAGGCCAAGGGTGATCATCCCGTATTCGCCGACGAAGAGACCTCGCAGCCACTCCCACGGGATTCCCAGGAAGATGCGCTCCATGAAGGGATTGAACCGCTCCCCGAAGAGGGGACCCTCGATGAGGTCCACCAGGGTTCCCGCACCGAAGACGCCGACGAACTCGTAGAGGCCGATCCAGAGCACCGCCAGGAGGATGGGGATTCCCGTCAGGGGGTTCGCCAGCCAGCGGCCGAACCGCTCTCCGAACCGCTCGGTCGGTTCCCTGTTCTGCCACATCACGTCTTCCAGGATGTCCCGGGCGACGTGCTGACGCTCGAAGGCCACGCGGTAGACCGCCGGTCCACCCAACGAGCCCGCGACGTCGTCGACCGCCGCCGAGGCGGCGTCACCGCCGTCGGGTTCGGTGGCCCGCACGAGGAGTTGGGCGCCCTCGTCCCTCTGCAGGAAGAGGGAGGCCAGCGCCATCCGATCGACGCCGTACGTTCCGAGCAGTGCGTCGCGGACAGTGCGGATGGCCAGCCCGACTCCGTTGGGATAGTCGGGAGGAGGAGGGGGCGGGGTGTTCAGCACCTCCTCCACGGCTGCGGCGAGCTCGTCGAGGCCTTCCCCACGCACGGCGACCATGGGCACCACGGGGATGCCCAGTCGTTCCCGCAGGGTATCCGCGCGGACGCTCACGCCGAGCTCGTCCAGCTCGTCCATCATGTTCAGGACGAGGACCACGGGACGGCCGCAATCGAGAAGCTGCAGGGTGAACGGAAGCCCGCGGGGCAGGTTCTTGGCGTCCACCACGTGGATGAGCACGTCCGCGGAGCCATCGAGGATGTGCTGTTGGGTGACCCGCTCCTCTTCCGTTCCGGGAACGAGAGCGTAGGCTCCCGGCGTGTCCACGACCTCCACTTCGCGGTCCCCCAGATGCCCGTGTCCTCGGGTGACGGCCACCGACGTGCCCGGATAGTTGGACACCACCACGTAGGCGCCGGTGAGCCGGTTGAAGAGCACGCTCTTCCCGACGTTGGGGTTCCCCACCAGGGCGAGGCGCACCCGTCCCGGGACCGACTGGGGTTGGGCAGGTCCGTGACAAGCCGCGTCCGGGGCGGACGCCTTGGCGGCTTCCAGCGTTGGCGCGCTGGCCGAAGAGGTGAGAGTGTTCAGGGGACGCCTTGGGTGTGATTGAGAACCGTTCTCAACTACGAATATACCAGGGGACACGGCCCGGGCCAACTGCGGCCCATGGCTCCTGGGCGCTGGCCGGGGGAGGGGACGGTAGATCGGCGAACTGGGTATGGGTAAAGTACGAGACCCCATCCGCCGTCACACCAACTCGTCCCAGGAAGGTCTCTCCCATGTCGGTACGTTTCAGCCGGGCGCGCTGTGCCAAGACGATCGTCCTCGTGATCGCCGCGGTTCTGGCGCCACCCCTGTCGGGCCAGGCCGTCCCGACCAAGCTCCTGGTCCGCGTGCTCGCCCATGACGCGAAGATCATAGGGTCCGGCGTGGGCGGAGCCAGGGTCACGGTGAAGGATGCCCACACCGGCGTGGTTTTGGCCTCGGGCATCCAAGAAGGCGGAACCGGGAGTACGGACGTGATCATGCGCGCCCCTTGGACTCGTGGCGCCACGCTCTTCGATGTCGAAGGAACCGGTAGCTGGCTGACCACGCTGGATCTGTCGGAGCCGACGTGGGTGGAGGTCGTCGCCGAAGGGCCGCTCGGCTTCGAACAATCGGTCCAGAGAGGCTCCAAGACCCTGCTCATGGTTCCTGGCGTGGACGTGGTCGGCGAGGGCCTCATCGTCGAGGTCAACGGCTTCACCGTCGTCATCGAATCACCGGAGGCGGAGGCGGGTCAGGCCGTGGAGGTACGAGCGAAGGTCACCATGCTGTGCGGCTGCCCCACCGAACCCGGGGGGCTCTGGGACACCCATCGCTTCCAGGTGTTGGCCCGGTTGGTCCGCGGAGGTCGGACCGTCGTCGAGGCTCCGCTGGCCTACGCCGGGGAGACCAGCACCTTTGGAGGCGTTCTCGCCGCCCCGGAGCCGGGGGACTACGAACTTCAGGTGCTGGCCCTCGATCCCGCCCGGGCCAACAACGGGATGGCTCGCCACACGGTGAAAGTCCTATACTAGGACGACACGAATCATCCGCACCGAAGAACGGAGAAGTCATGCCTAGGACCTTGATTGCGTTGACTGCAGCGGCGTTGACCCTGCTCCCCGGGAGCCTGACGGCCCAGGGCTTCGCCGTCGGAGGTCGGGCCGGCACCCTCGGCATCGGCGCCGAAGTGGCTCTTGGGATGGGACCGAACCTCACCGTCCGCGGCGGGATGGGCCTCCTGCCCATCGAGCGGGACGCGTCCGGCTACTGGGACGTCGGCAACAATGTCGATCTCACGCTGAAGATGCCCGACACCTGGTACAACGTGGGATTGGACCTGTATCTGGGCAGCAGCTTCCGCGTCGGTGGCGGCATGCTCTTCAAGCCCGACAACCCGACCGTCACCGCCACCCTCGCGTCTTCTGCATCGATTGAGCTCGACGGCGTCACCTACGATGGCAGTGACGTGGGTGAGGTGATCGGTACCGTGGACTCCAAGAGTCAGGCACCGTACGTCATCGTCGGCTTCGGAAAGCACACGGCGTCCGGCATCGGCCTCTTCCTGGATCTCGGGTTGGCCTTTCTCGGTGAATCTCCGGTGACCCTCGAGGCCACCAAGGGTAATGCGGCGGTCATCAACTCTCCCGCGTTCCAGAACGGCCTCCGCCAGGAGGAGATGAATCTGGAGGAGGATCTGCCGACGTGGGCGCGCGAGTACTGGCCCATTCTCAACCTGGGGATCAAGATCGGCATCGGCAGCTGACGTCCTCCACGGCGCCGCGGGCGCGCCTGTGAGACGGCGCCCACTTCGGATCCCCCCGGAGTGGGCGCTCGTCATTCGCACCGGAGGTTGGGATGACCACTGAACACCGGTTCGTCGCCACCGACGACGCCGGCGAGGTCACGGGGCTCCTCGCCGTGCCTCGGGAGGCCAGGCTTGTCCATGTCTTCGCCCACGGCGCCGGAGCCGGCATGCGCCATGCGTTCATGGAGGCCGCATGCTGGGAGCTGGGCCTGCGCGGCATCGCGACCTTCCGGTACCAGTTCCCTTACATGGAGGCGGGACGGAGGGCCCCCAACCCGGGGCCGGTCCTCATGGGGACGGTTCGGTCGGCGGTGGCCGAGGCAGCCCGCCTGGCGCCTGGACTCCCCCTGGTCGCCGGCGGGAAGTCCATGGGCGGGCGCATGACCTCCTTGGCGGCGGCCGAGGAGGCGCTTCCGGAGGTGAGGGGCCTTGCCTTCTTCGGGTTCCCCCTCCACGGCGCCGGCAAGGCGCCCTCGGCGGAACGCGGCGCCCATCTCGCCGACGTGGGGCTCCCCATGCTGTTCCTCCAGGGCGACCGGGACAGCCTGGCCGATCTGTCGCTCCTGGAGCCCCTGCTGAGCAGGGTCCACCCGAGGCCCGTGCTCCATGTCGAGGCGGGCGCAGACCACGGCTTCCATGTCCTGAAGCGGTCGGGGCGTACCGACGAGGAGGTGCTCCGGGCGCTGTGTGATCGGTTCGCGGCGTGGGCCGACGATCTGGTGGGATAGAGCCGCCGCCCCCGTTCCTCAACGCGGGCCGTCACGGAGGTGTCCGTTTGGTTGCCCCACGCCTCCGCCGCCGGCATTCTGACACTCTCCGCATCACCCCAACGCGACGCGAAAAGGTTCCGATGAATTCCACCCCTCGAAGCCCGGCCCTCCGGGCCCGCCTTCTTCCCTTGGCCCTCGTCTTGTCGACGGGCCTTCCCCTCGCCGCCCCTCGTCCGGCGACAGCCCAGTCCACGGACATGGCCCGGGCGTTCGCGGGCATGACGTTCCGGAACGTGGGACCCTCCCGGGGCGGTCGCGTGACCGCCGTGGCCGGCCACAGGGCTCACCCCTACACCTTCTACATGGGCGCCACCGGCGGAGGCGTGTGGAAGACCGAGGACTACGGGACCACGTGGCGGCCCATCAGCGACGGACAGATCCGGACGGGCTCCATCGGGGCCATCCGGGTGGCGCCGTCCGACGAGAACGTCGTGTACGTGGGGACGGGCTCCGACGGCATCCGCAGCAACGTCATCCGGGGTACCGGTGTGTACCGGTCCAACGACGCCGGGCAGACCTGGGGCCACGTCGGCCTGGAGGACGTGGGACAGATCGGCGCCGTGGAGATCCATCCGTCCAACCCCGACGTGGCCTTCGTGGCGGCCCTCGGGCACGCCTGGGGCAAGAACGACGACCGGGGCGTCTACAAGACGACGGATGGCGGACGGAACTGGAAGAATGTCCTCTTCACCTCCGACTCCGTGGGCGCCATCGACCTGGAGCTGAACCCCGCCAACCCTGACGAGATCTACGCCTCCATGTGGCGTGGGCAGCGTCAGCCCTGGACCATCATCTCCGGCATGGAGGCGGCGGGACGCGAGGACGGCATCTGGAAATCCACCGACGGGGGCGAGACCTGGCGCATCGTGACCCAGGGGCTCCCCACCGACCTCATCGGGAAGATCGACCTCGCCGTGTCTCCCGCCGACCCCAACCGGGTGTACGCCCTGGTGGAGACGGTGGACCCCAACGAGGGCCTGTACCGCTCCGACGACCGAGGCGAGACGTGGACGCTGGCCAGCAACCAGGCCGGCCTCATGAACCGGCCCTTCTACTACACCAACGTGGACGCCGACCCGAAGAATGCCGACGTGGTCTATGTGAACAACGAAGGGTTCTACAAGTCCACCGACGGAGGGCGCTCGTTCCAGCGGACCAACACGCCCCACGGGGACAACCACGACATGTGGATCAACCCCGACAACACGGACGTCTTCGTCCAGTCCAACGACGGCGGCGCCAACGTGACGTTGGACGGGGGGCGGACCTGGTCCACCCAGAGCAACCAGCCCACCGCCGAACTCTACTCGGTGGACGTGGACAACCGCTTTCCGTACTGGCTCTACTCGGGCCAGCAGGACAACACCACCGTCGGCGTGCCCAGCAATCCCCCCGAGGAGAGCGCCCCCGGCGGCCACACCGGGTACTGGACGGAGATCGGCGGATGCGAGACCGGGCCCGCCGTGCCCAAGCCGGACGACTGGACCATCGTGTACGCGAACTGCAAGGGCCGGTTCGGTCGGTACAACCAGCGGACGGGTCAGGAGAAGCAATACTACGTGGGGGCCGTGAATCTTTACGGCACCAATCCCGAGGATCTGCCGTACCGGTTCCAGCGCGTAGCGCCCATCGAGGTGTCGCCCACGGACCCGGGCACCGTGTACCACGGGTCGCAGTTCCTGCACCGCACCACCGACGAGGGCGTGACCTGGGAGCAGATCAGCCCGGACCTCACGGCCAACGTGCCCGATCGGCAGGTCGTCTCCGGGTGGCCCATCACCCGGGACATCACCGGTGAGGAGCACTATTCCGTGATCTACGCCATCGAGGCGTCGCCGCTGGAGCGCGGCGTGATCTACACGGGCGCCAATGACGGTCCCGTGTACGTGACCCGGGACAACGGGACGAGCTGGACCGACATCACGCCGCCCATGCCCGCCGAGGGCCGCATCCAGAGCATCGACGTGTCGCCCCACACCCCGGGTAAGGTGTACGTCTCGGCGTACCGCATCCTGCTGGACGACCACGAGCCGTATGGCTTCCGGTCGAACGACTACGGAAGCACGTGGACCCGCATCACAACCGGGAGCAACGGCATTCCCGACGACGAGCCCGTGCGGGTCATCCGCGAGGATCCCGTGCGCGAGGGTCTGCTCTTCGCGGGCACGGAATTCAGTCTGTATGCCTCCCTGGACGACGGCGGAACGTGGCACGAGTTCCGCCAGAACATGCCCAACGTCCCGGTGACGGATCTGAGGATCGCGGGCAACGACCTGGTCCTTTCGACCATGGGCCGCTCCTTCTGGGTCATGGACGACCTGACCCCTCTCCGGCAGTGGCGTTCGACCTATGCGACGGCCAAGGCCACGCTATTCCAGCCCGCCGACGCCTTCCGCGTTCGTCGGGGTGGAGGCTTCGGGTTCGGTGGGAGGTCTCCGGACCAGCCGGTGTGGAGCCCACAGGGGGCGACGCTGGACTACGCCCTGGGTGCCGACGCCCAGTCGGTGAAGCTCGAGATCCTGAACGGGAGCGGGCAGGTCTTGCGCACGTACCAGAGTTCCGGGGGTGGACAGCGGACGCAACAAGGACAGGCCATGCGGGCGCCCTTCACCATGACCACCGGGTCGGCCAATCTCGGCACTGGCCGCGGTGTGCATCGCCTGACGTGGGACCTCACGGTCCAGGCCGAAGGTGCGGGCCGCCGCGGCGGCCCCATGGTGCCTCCGGGAGGCTACCAGGCCCGCCTCACCGTGGACGGTGACGTCCAGACCAAGTCCTTCGAGGTGAAGATCGATCCCCGCGTGGCCCAGGACGGGGTAACCGTGGCCGACGTCGTGGAGCAGTACGAATTGAGCCTGCAGGTCCTGGCGGCCATGTCCGACGCTTCCGCCACCATCGAGAAGGTGGAAGGCGCCATGGAGAGGGCGGCCCAGGGCGGCGACATCCGGGCGGAGTTGGCGGAGATCGAGGCGGCCCTGGTCACCGACCGTACCATCTCGAGCTATCCCCAGCCCATGTTGGCCGACCAGATCCAGTATCTGTATTCCATGCTCCAGAGCGCCGACCAGAAGCCGGGCAAGGACGCCTACCAGCGGCTGGATACGCTGAAGGCCGAGCTGGAGCGGCACAAGGCGCGGCTGGAGCGGCTGCTGCGCACGATCACCTGACGATGGCGGGCGCGTGAGATGCGCGCACTGAAATGAGGAGAGGGCCGGCGTCCGATGTGGGCGCCGGCCCTCTTTAGGGTCGTGCGCGGTCCTCGCCCAGCACCTCGTCGAGGGCCGCGACCACCCGGTCGGCGTCGTGCGCCGAAAAGCAGAGGGGCGGCTTGATCTTGATGACGTTGTCGTCGGGGCCGTCCGTGGACAGGAGGATCCCCTTCTCCTTCATGCGGCCGACTGCGTAGCGCGCGATGGGGCGGCTGGGGGTGGGGGTGGCACGATCGGACACCAACTCGACGCCCAGGAAGAGCCCACGGCCTCGGACGTCGCCCACCGCGCCGTGGCGTTCCATCAGTTCTGCCAGGCCGGCGCGGAAGCGATTCCCCACGTCGTGCGCCCGAGCCGGGAGTCCCTCGTCCGCCAGGACGTCGAGCACGGCCAGTCCGATCTCCGCCGACACGGGATTGCCGCCGAAGGTGCTGAAGAACTCCATCCCGTTGGCGAACGCCTCGGCGATGGCGCGGGAGGTGACCACGGCGCCCATGGGATGACCGTTCCCCATGGGCTTGCCCAGGGTGACGATGTCGGGAACCACCCCGTGGATCTCGAAGCCCCACATGTGGCTTCCCACCCGACCGAATCCGACCTGCACCTCGTCGGCGATGCACAGGGCCCCGGCCGCCCGTGCGTGGGTGAAGGCCTGCTGGAAGTACCCGGCAGGCGGTTCGATCTGACCTCCGCACGAGAGGATGCTCTCGGCCAGAAAGGCGGCGGGGCCGTGCCCCGCGTCGGCCAGGTCGCGGAAGCCGTGCCTGACCTGGTCGGCATACCGCGCCGACGCCTCCGGGTCGTCACGGCGGTACGATCCGCGGTACACATCGGGCATGAGCGCGGCCCGTACCCACGGGGGCGGGCCGCTCCCCCCGGCGCGCGCGAACTTGTAGTGGCTCACGTCCACCAGGCCCTGGGTATTGCCGTGATATCCGCCCTCGAGGGCCACCACCCCCCGGCCTCCGGTGACCGTGCGGGCCATGCGCAGCGCCAACTCGTTGGCTTCGCTCCCGGAGTTCACGAAATAGCAGACCTCCAGCGGATCGGGAAGGAGCGCCGACAGCCGCTCGGCGTAGCGCAGGACCGCCCCGTGGAGGTAGCGCGTGTTGGTGTTGAGCACCGCCATCTGTCGCTGGCCCGCCGCCACGACGCGGGGATGTTCATGGCCGACGTGGGGCACGTTGTTCACGCAGTCCAGGTATTCCCGTCCCCACGCGTCGTACAGGTGGGCGCCGCGCCCCCGAACCACGTGGATGGGCTCCCGGTAGGACAGGCTCAGGCTGGGCCCGAGCATTCGTGCCCGCCGATCTGCCAGCCCTTTTGGCTCCGTCCACGTCGCAGCCAGGGGGATTCCCAGGAGCAGGTTGGGGTCCGGAAGGAAGCTGGCCCATACCTCCACCTCCCGGGGCGCCGCCACCCCGGGAAAGTCGCCCCGGTACCCCAGGCGGTCGGTCATGATCTGGAAATGGAGGTGCGGGGGCCAGTCTCCGTTCTCCGGGCACGGACCGATCCGTGCGATGACTTCTCCCGCCGCCACGGTCTGATCCGCCTTCAACTCTGCCACCGAATCACGTTCCAGGTGGCCGTACAGCGTCCACACGGGCCCGTGGGGAGTCTCGTGTTCCAGGATGACCGTGGGTCCGTAGTCCAGCCGCTGGGCGTTGTCGGCCACGCTCCGGACCACGCCCGCCAGCGGGGCACGCACTTCGGCTCCCGGCTCGGCGAAGACGTCGATGCCCATATGTACGGTGCGGCGTTCGGGCATCTCCGCCGGGCGTCCGGCGAACGCGTCGGTCAGGTAGAAGCCCCGGGGCTCCCTGTATCTCCCGACGCCCACCGTGGCACCCGCCTCGTCCATGGCATCCCATACGCGCCGGGTGAAGGCCGGGGTGTCGTCCGTGTCCCGCCCCGTGAGCAGTGGACTGGCAACGCTGAGGTCCAGGACCACGGTGCCACCGTCGGCCGGGATGTCCATGACCGGCGCGGGAGACTGACCTCGGAGCCAGGTCACGAGCGCGGGCGACCGGGGACACGCGGGAAGGCCGCACGCCTCGCGCAGGAATCCCCGGGCCAGGTGTGGGTGCGTGCCGGCGGTGCGCCCGAGGAACGTCCAGGCGGGCTCCTCTGACACCAGCAGATAGGGGTCGACTTCGGCGGTGTTCCGGCGTCGTGAGGCCGCGATGGAAACGCTCGCCGCCAACCGGGCACGGATCAGGGGAAAGAGGACGGTCAACTCCTCGTCGCTGAGGGGGCGCACGGCATGGTAGCCGGCAGCCATGCGGGCGGCCGCCTGGAAGGGGTCTCTCTGGCCGAGCACCGCGTAGGCCAGGGCGATGGCCAGGTCGAAGACGGCAGGCGCGTCGTGTGCGTCGCCGAAATCCAGGAGGCCTGTTACGGTTCCCGCTTCGCCGACCAGCACGTTGTGGTCGTTGATGTCGCCATGGATGACCTGTGTCGGCAATCCGACCAGCGTCTGCTCGACGGACCGGAACCCGTCCAGGCATCCCGACAGCAGCGCCCGGTGCTCGCCGTCGTGGAGATCCAAGGACGCCTGCATGACCCGCCCGGCTTGGGCCAGCGCCCAGATGAAGTTGGGTCGCAACGGCGGGCGGTCGGTGAAGGTACCGAGGCGCAGGGCCAACTCCGCGGTATTCCTGCCCAGATCCTCCAGGAGCTCAGGCCCGTGGGGCCGCACCTCCGCAAAGACCCGCCCCGGCAGGTGCTCCAGGACCCGGATACGCCAGGATCCGGAGGGACCGGCATGACGCACGATCCGCTCGCCGGACGCTGCCGCGACCAAACCGGGAACAGGGAGACCGCCCTCCCGTGCCAGCCAGGTCAGGAGCCGAGTCTCGAACTGCAGGTGCTCGTCCGGTTCCTCCGGCGAAGTCACCTTCACCACCCAGCGGTGTCCGTCCTGGCCCTCCAGGAGGAAGTTCCTGTCCCGTTCCCCGGGCAGCGGAGCCCAACGACCCTCGAGCCCGAAATGCTCCCGGACCGCTTCGGCCGCTTCCTCGGGTCCGATCTCCGGTCGCTGCTGGGTGCGGATCATGAGGCCCTTCGCTGAGCTGGTGACTTCGTGGGCGGCCGGAGGCGATTCCGGACCACGGTAAGATGCGGGTGGGCTGCACCGCGATCCAGGCCGGACGCGCAAACCACCCTGTTGGAGCGAGCGTATGTCCCAGACTGCCGGGCGGGCGCAGCGCGGACAGGTTCTCATGGCCCTCGCCTTCGCCGGCCTCGTCACGCCTCCCGCCCTGCAGGGGCAGGAGGAGCCGCAGAATCTACAGGTGCTTCCCAAAGACATGCCACGGAGCGAGGTGACGCGGATCATGCGCAGCTTCACCCAGGCTGTGGACGTCCGGTGCTCCTCGTGCCACGTCGGGGAGGAGGGGCAGCCTCGCACCACGTACGACTTCGCTTCCGATGACAAGGCGATGAAGCTCAAGGCCCGGGCGATCATGAGGATGGTGGAAGACATCAATGGAACGTACCTGGCCGACCTGCCCGGGCGCCGCGAGCCGGGTGCTTGAACTGAACCTGGAGTTCAACCCGAGGTCGGCTCTGACGCTGTTCGCACTGGCGCAGCTCCGAGCCGATGCGGGCGACAAGGACCAGGCCATCGAGCTGTACCGCCGGGAGCTGGAGATCATGCCGGCAACGCGCAGGCCCAGCGTCGCCTTCGGGAGCTGACCGGCGGGCTCTGAGCCTGCCTGCGGCTGCGCCGTGCCGAGGGCCCGGCGAGGACGGGTTTAAGGGTCGGTTCCAACCTTCTCGCACCCATCGCAGTCTTAGGGGTGTGAGTGATTCCGCTGGATCCCGATCCATCCCGACGCCGAGTGCGCCATGCCCGAGCAACCGTTGGAGCTGCTGAAAGGGACACTGGACGTCCTCATTCTCAAGACCCTGCAAGGCGGCGCCATGCATGGCTACGGAGTCTCGAGGCGGATCCGGGAAACCACCGGAGAGGTGTTCCGGGTGGAGGAAGGGGCCTTGTATCCGGCGCTCCGGCGCCTCGAGAAGCGGGGCCTGGTGGAGGCGGCCTGGGGCGTAACCGACACGGGGCGGGAAGCTCGCTTCTACCGGTTGACGCCGGCGGGGGAGGCCGAGCTGTCCTCGGCACTGGAGGGTTGGCACCGGTACGTGGAGGCGATGGGACAGGTCCTCGGAGCGGCGTCGGAGACATGAACTCCAGGAGAAGTCACAGGGGAGGGGTCTTCCCGCGCTTCGACGCGCGGGAGGACGTGGACAGGGAGATCCGTGCCCACCTGGATCTTCGTGCCGAGGAGCTGGAAGCAGAGGGATGGGAGCCGGCTGCTGCCCGGGAAGAGGCGCGCCGGGTCTTTGGAGACGAGGATTCGGTGGCTCGGGCATGCCGGGCCATTGCGGCGAGTCATCAACGGGCGGTGCGGAGGGGGAGAGTCATGGATGCCATCGGTCAGGATCTGCGGTTTGCGGTGCGGACGCTGTTCAAGAGCCCGGGCTTCGCCCTGGTGGCGCTTGTCACGCTGTCGTTGGGTATCGGAGCCAACACCGCGGTCTTCTCGGTGGTGAGCGGCGTCTTGCTGCGACCGCTTCCCTTCGACGACCCGGAGGAGCTCGTGTGGCTCCAGGAGATCGGCAACCACGGCGGAACCATGTCGGTTGCCTGGCCCAATTACACCGACTGGCGGGACCAGAGCACGAGCTTCGCGGCCCTCGCCGCGGTGAACGATTTCAACGCCACCGTCCTCGGCGGTGACGAACCGGTCCGGGCCGATGGCCTCATGGTGGGAGAGGACTACTGGAAGGTCTTCCCGACGAGCCCGCTCCAGGGACGACTTACCGTCGCCGCCGACCACGTGCCCGGCGCGCCGGCCGTGGTGGTGGTGAGCCGCTCCTTCTGGGCCAACCAGCTGGGCGGGCGGCCCTTGGACGGTCAGAGCCTGGAGGTCCTCGGGATCCGGGTGCAGGTCGTGGGCGTCGTCGCCGACGGGGCCGGGTATCCCACGGATACCCAGCTCTGGACGCCGGCCGAACCCCTGAACAACTCCACCAGTCGTACCTCCCACAATTGGTCCGTGGTCGGGCGTCTTGCCGCCGGCGTCCCCGTCGGCCGGGCCCGGGATGAGATCGACCTCATCACCAAGCGGATCACCGCGTTGCCCGACGAGGACCCCGACTTCCTCGCCACCGGCGCGGCCGTCGTCCCCCTCATGGACGAGATCGTCGGAGACCTGAGACAGCCCCTGTACCTGCTCCTCGGTGCGGCGGTGTTGGTCCTTCTGGTAGCGTGCACCAATCTGGCCAGCACGCTGCTGGCCCGGGGTGCTTCCAGGTCTCGAGAGTTGGCCGTCCGGGCTTCGCTGGGGGCCGGCCGTGCCCGCATCACCAGGCAGCTCCTCACCGAGAGCCTCCTCCTCTCCGTGATGGGTGGAGCCGGAGGTGTCGGATTGGCCTATCTGGTGGTTGTCGCGATCCGGCGTTCGGCGCCGGCGTTTCTCCCCCGGCTGGGGGAAGTGGCGCTCAGCCCTTCCGTGCTCGTCTTCACGGCTGCGGCCACCGTTCTCACCGCGCTTCTCTTCGGCCTGCTGCCGGCGCTGCGTCTCACGAAGGTCGAGGCCGGTGAGGCGCTCCGTGCGGGGAGCCGGGGGAACGCCATGGACGGGCGAGCCCTGGTCTGGCGGTTTCTGGTGGGCACCGAGGTCGCGCTGGCCCTCGTGCTCCTGGTGGGCTCCGGGCTCCTCGTGCGGTCTTTCCGCACGCTCCTGGGCGAGGACCTCGGTTTCGACGCCGCCGATGTCGCGGTCGTGTCGGTGTCCCTGTCGAACCTGAAGTACCCGGAACCCGAAGACCACGGCCGCTTCTACGACGAACTCCTGGGCCGGGTGGCCGCCGTGCCCGGCGCGGGCGCCGTTGGACTCATCAGCGACGTGCCCCTTCGCGACGGCCTCGCCAACGGTCGGCTGGAGTTGGACGGTGACCTGGATAAACAGGCGATCGGCGCGTACGTGGTGGCCAGCGGAGGGGTCTTCGAGGTCCTGGACATCCCGTTGCTCGCGGGGCGTGTCTTCGATGGCCGCGACGGTCCCGACGGGGAGATGGTCGCCATGGTCAGCGAGTCCTTCGCCGATCGGTTCTGGCCCGGTGAGGATCCGGTGGGCAAGCAGGTCACCGGCGGCGGAATGGACAACTTCTACCCGGTTCGTCAGGAGTCCTTCGCCCGCGTCGTGGGCGTGGTGGCCGACATCCGGCACCGGGACGTGGGAAGAGAAGCCTACCCCACCGTCTACTTTCCCTACACGCAGCGCCCCTACCGCATCCAGTATGGGGCCAGCGTGCTGGTGGAGTCCGCCTCGGGAGAACCCACGTCCATGGCGCCGGAGCTCAGGTCCGTTCTGCGAGCTGCCGACCCGGACATCCCCGTACGCATGGGGTCCTTGGGCGCCATCGTCGCCTCCTCCCTCGGAGAGCGCCGCTTTCTCATGTTCGTCATGGGCGGCTTCTCCGTCTTGGCACTGGTGCTGGCCACGGTCGGGATCTTCGGCGTCGTTTCGTACAGCGTTGGTCGGCGCAGGCGTGAAATCGGAATCCGGGTGGCGTTGGGTGCCGCGCCCGAGTCGGTCGTGCGCATGGTGGTACGCGCTGCCATGACCATGGTGGCGGGTGGACTCGTCGCGGGTCTGGTGGCCGCGCTGGCCATGACCAGCGCCATGCGCAGCTTCCTCTACGAGATCAGCCCCACCGATCCGTTGGCCGTGGGGGCTGCGGTGGTGACACTGTTCGGTGCAGCCGTCTTCGCGAGTTGGCTGCCGGCCCGCTCGGGCACCCGGGTGGACCCCATGGTCACCATGCGGTCGGAGTAGGCTACCGACACATGATCCGCCTAGCGGCCGGGAGAACGCACCTGCAGCCGTTGACGCTCCTCGACTCCGGACTACTCCCCATGCCCGCGGCGTTGGCCGCGGCCACCCCAGTAGCCATAGCGGAGGAGCCAAGGCCATGTCATGGCCGAGACCACGGCCTTGCTGAGCATCGGAATCCGGCTTTGCCACTCGGTGTCGGACCGGATGGTGACCGACCCGCTGATGAACTTGGTCGCATTGCCTTCGAGAGAATGGGTCGGAGCCATTGAGATGCTGTGGTCATCTACGAACGGCCCAGGGGATGGCACGTCGGCCCCCACGAACCTCACGATCTCTTCGAACGATCGGCGGGGGTGGGTTACGAAGTCTTCATACGTCAGGAACTTGTAGCGCTGCGCCCTGCTGCCCCAGAAATGCTGAATCGCGGGATTCCACGCCACCCAGAAACTGGTGGCGACGAATGCGTTGTGCCGATCCATGTAGACTCCCGGTTCGGATTCCTTCTTTCTCGTCCACGAGAAGGCACAGGCACGAGGATCACGCACCAGATGGAGGACGTGCAAATCAATGCTCGGAATTGAGTCGAGCAAGAACGCGTAGGTCGGCCACTTCGAGGAGTCCACGATGACGCTCGCGCCGGTCCGCTCGGCCACGGACCAGTACAGTCTCTCCGTCGCGTCCAGGTACCGACGCATATCGGTGCTGGCTTTTCTGACGTAACGGGAGCCTCCGAGGAGCATCGGTAACAGCCGCTTGGTCCTGGCAAACCGTTCCCGCAACGTCGCCATTTCCGCCGGATCAATGGTTTGCCCGGCCAGCAGGTCACCGCCGAGGATCGTCTGCCAGGTGGGACATTCTCCGAAGGGCTTGCCGCATCCACAGGGCCGGTTCTGCAGGATTCCGTAGTCCCACATGTTTCTGACTTCACCCACCGCGAAGAACCCTGGAACCTGCCCCAGGATGACGTCCAGGAGCGTGCTCCCGCTGCGCCCATTCCCGGCGATGTACAGCACCTTCAGTCTTCGGTCGCTATCCAATGCAGTCTCCATGACGACGGATGATTAACCACTGCTGATCTCACGCAGCCCACCGGACGAAGCATCCCATCGGCGGCGTTCCAACAAGCGCACAATCAGCACCGTCCAGGTGAGAAGTGCGGCAACCGCCTCCGAGAACACCATCGCCGCTGCTGCACCAGCGAGGCCGAAGAGTCGCGTCAACGGATACACTGCGACCACAAGAAGTGTAAGGCCAATAACGGAGCATACGAGTTCGGCCCGAACGTGATGGAGCACGATGAGCGAATTCCGGCCTGTCCGGCGCCACACCAGGATGGGAAGGATCCAACTGAGCAAAACCAACGTGGTCACGGCGTCGCCGGTCGCATACCGTTCGCCATAGACCAGTCCTATCACCAGTGGAGCCAGGAACGACATGCAGACGCTACCTGCAGCCGTGATCCAGAATACCGAGTGGATCGCTCGTCGGATGAGCCGGATCAACGCCTCTGGGGGTTCACGGGTCGCCGCGCTCATGGCCGGAAACAGGTTGGTGAAGTAGACACCCAGCAGCGCCTGAAACACCATGAAGAGC
>DATHZE010000259.1:0-4433 GCA_035458765.1 Longimicrobiales bacterium | reverse complement strand
TCGTCTCCCAGCTCCGCGATGGGCGCGATCTGGGCGTCCACCTCGGTCTTCCGCTTCCGCACTGCCAGGTCGCGCCAGACGCCGCTGTGGGTCTTGGCCGACGCACGGTTGAACGCCACCAGCCGGTCCAGGCTGTCATGGGCATCCGCTGCCAGGGCGGTGGCGCCGAAGGCACGGGGGTTGAAACCGTCGAAGCCTTCGGGACGGATGCCCTGGGCCGCCGCCACCCGCATCACCTCCCGACCCAACTCGACGAGCACGGGGCGGTGTGCCTTCGAGTCCAGCACGTCGGCGATGGACGCCTCGGCCAGGGCGGTGGCGAAGAGCAGGCTCCCGTAGGCGAGCTTGCCCCACAGGTAGCCCCAGATGTTGTCCGTCAGGACGGCGTCGCGCTCGAAGAGGCTCAGGAGCGTGTGGACCTCCCGAGCGCGCGAGGTCATGGCTCCGTTCAGCTCCCCCACCACCACGGCGCCCCGG
This sequence comes from Longimicrobiales bacterium, assembly GCA_035458765.1. Classification (GTDB taxonomy): domain Bacteria; phylum Gemmatimonadota; class Gemmatimonadetes; order Longimicrobiales; family Gaopeijiaceae; genus SZUA-318. The sequence goes on along the minus strand of DATHZE010000259.1, from coordinate 3,956 downwards.
TTGCCCCGCTGGATCACGCCGGGCTCCATGACGTCGGCGCCGAAGTTCACGAAGCACCCCACCGTCCGCTCCTCCCCGATGCGCCGGGCGATGACGCGCTCGTTGAGGCCGTTCTGCACCGAGACCACGTAGCCGTCGTCGGCCAGCAAGGGGGCCAGCACGTCCAGCGCCGCCTCCGTGTGGTGCGCCTTCACGGCCAGGAACACCTGCTTCAAACCCGGCCCCACCTGCTCGGGCAGGAGGCACGCCGCGTCCACGGTGAATTCGGCCAGGGGCCCCGTGATGCGCAGCCCGTTCTCCGCGATGGCCGCGCAGTGGGCCCGGTCCGCGTCCACGAGCAGGACCGGCTGGTTGGCGCGGATGAGCCACGCGCCGATGGAGCCGCCCATGGCGCCTGCGCCCCAGATGACCAGAGGGCTCGGAGTGGGACGTTGGTTTTCCATGGGGGGAACCCTACCGACGACACGGCTTCCGGGGCAATGCGGCGGGTCTACGTCGTTTCCGGCGGCGACTACGTAACCACGCGTACGGAGCCCCGGAAGGCCTTTTCCTATCCTCCATGCAGCCTTCAACGAGGAGGATCCATGTCCCGTCCGAACTCCTGCACCCGCTCCGTTCCTGCAGCCCTCTTCTGCCTGCTGGCGGTCCTCGGGCACCCCCTGCGCGCCCAGGAAATCTACGCGGACTCGTCCTTCACTGTCGCTGCGCCGTCCACCGCGGTAGCCCTACCTACTCCTCAGGTCGCCTCCTTCAAGCCCCCCCTTGGCAGGAGTATCGTCGGCGGCACCTTGGGGAGTGGGGTGGGCCTCGTGGGCGGCGCCATCGTGGGCTACGGCCTGGCCACGTGCGGCTCGGGCGAGTGGCTGTGCGGCATCGGCGAAGCCGCCCTGGGCGCTCTGGTGGGCAGCGTGGTGGGATCCACCGTGGGGGCCAACATCGGCGCCCGCGGCGGCGGCGCCTCTCCCACCTTCGGCTCCACCGTCGTGGGTGGACTGGCAGGCGTGCTGGCGGGCATCGCCGGCGGGAAGGTCATGGAGTCCATGGCGCCCGACAGCCCCGCCCCGCTCCTCGGCTTCGCCGTCGGGCAGGGCCTGGTCACGGGCCTCTTCGCGGCGAAGCGCCGATAGGACGCCGGGGGCCGGCGGCGGACCTCAGTCCGCCGCCGGCTCGGGAAGCGCGTCCGCCACGAGCTCCACCACGTGGCGCACCTTCACCGGGTGCTCCTCGTACCCCTCCTGGGCCTTGAGGCCGTCCTCCAGCATCCCCAGACAGAACGGACACGACACCGCCAGGGTCGGCGCGCCGGACTTCATGACCTCGGCGGCGCGGTTCCACGACACCCTGGGTTCCTTCTCCTCGCGCCAGAAGTTGCCGCCGCCGGCGCCGCAGCAGAACGAGTTCTCCCGGTTCCGCTCCAGCTCCACCAGCTTGCCGCCGCTGCGCTGCACCAGCGCGCGCTGCTCCTCGTAGATGCCGTTGTAGCGTCCGTAGAAGCACGAGTCGTGGTAGGCCACGTTGCCGATGCTCTTCCCCTCCGGCAGTCCCTGCCACCGCACCAGACGCGCTACCTCCTCTTCCACGCTCACCACGTCGAACGGGAGGCCGTCCCACTCCTCGGGCAGGAAGTCCTTGTAGTCCTTCCCGAAGACCTGATGGCAGTGGGGGTTGGTCACCATGAGGCGCCTGAACTTCACGGCGCCGAACAGCTCCATGTTGGTCTGGGCGTTCATCTGGAACTGGAGCTCGTTGCCCATGCGCCGGTAGTTCTCGCCGCAGCACACCTCGGTGTCGCCCAGGATGCGGTAGTCCACGCCATAGTGGTCCAGCACCTTGAGGGTGGCCCTGGTGCTCTCGATGCTCCGGTCGTCGTACAGACCCCAGCACCCCACCCAGAACAGCACCTCGAAGTCGTCGCCGGGCTGGGCGATGGGCACGTCGCCCAGCTTCTCCACCGTGTCGGCCTTCCGGTGCTCTCCGTACCCCCACGGATCGCCGGCCCGCTCCATGTTGGTGAACACGCGCTGGTATGCGGGATCGATGTCGCCCACGTCCAGCACCTGGTAGCGGCGCATGTTCAGGAGCATGGACAGGTGGTCGATGTCCACCGGGCACGCCGCCACGCACGCCATGCACGTGGTGCACTCCCACAGCGTCTCCTGGGCGATGACGTGGTCGATGAGGGGCTGGGCCTCCAGCGTCACGCCCTCCACGCTCCCGCCCGCGGCGGCGAAGGCCTCCCGGGCCACGGCGCTCTGCTTGCCGTGGGGGGTCTTTCCGTTGGCGTGGTACTTCAGGTCCACGATGAAGTCCCGGGGCGACAGCAGCTTACCCGTGGCGTGGGCCGGGCACGCTTCCTGGCACCGGCCGCACTCGATGCAGGTGAGGATGTCCAGCCGGTCCGTCCACGCGAAGTGGTCCAGGCGGTTGAAGCCGTAGGCGTCTCCTTTGGCTTCGTCCAGCTCCGCTTCCAGATCCAGGAAGTCCATCTTCTGATGGTCTTCCAGCTGCTGGAGCACCGCGTTGAACGGTGCGCCCAGGATGTGGAAGTGCTTGGAGGTGGGGACGTAGGCCAGGAACGAGAACGCCACCACGAGGTGGGCGTACCCGAAATTGGCGCTGGCCGTCCCGGTCAGATACCGCTCGCCCAGGTGGGTCAGCGCGATGACGCCGATGACCGCCAGCACGATGCCCGACTCGGGGCTGTGGTACGTGAGGTAATCGGGCCGGAGGATGAACCGACGCACCGCCAGGGCCACGATGCCCGCGAGGATCAGGAACGCGAACACGTCCACGATCCACGGGATGGTGGCCAGGGGTCCATGGAGGAAGCCCTCGCCGCCCGCGGCCAGCCGCCACAGCAGGTTCACCGTGGACACCATGAACGCCAGGAAGCCCCAGAAGATCAGGGCGTGGGCCCACCCCGCCGTGAGTCGCTTGCGGACCTTGGACTGGCCGATCACTTCGCCGAAGAAGATGCCGATGCGGCGGCCGATGTTGTCCCCGCGGGATTCGGGCTTCCCGCCGCGGACGAAGGTGACCTTCCGAATCACCAGGCGCGCGAAGATGACCAGGGCGCCCACCAGGTACAGGGCGACGAGAATCCGGATGAGGGCTTGGGTATCCATGGCCAAAAGACTAGCCAAATGCGGAGCCTCCCGCACGCCTTCACCGCCCCTGCCGCCTGGGCCCGGAACCGCGCCCTCCCCCCGGAGTAGGAACCCTCCCCCGCCAACCCACCGCGACCCCCAGGAGGCTCCATGGCCCAGGCCCGCCCCAGCACCGTCGGCGAGCTCGAGGCATCCGGCTACCGACCCCGCACCGTGAAGGAGGAGATGCGGACGAATCTGGTCCGCAAGCTCCGCGACGGGGAGCCGCTCTTTCCGGGCGTGCAGGGATACGACGACACGGTCATCCCCCAGATCGTCAACGCCGTCCTGGCCCAGCACGACTTCATCCTTCTGGGCCTCCGCGGCCAGGCCAAGAGCCGGATCCTGCGCCAGTTGGTGGAGCTCCTGGACGAGGCGGTGCCCATCCTGGCCGGGAGCGAGGTCAACGACGACCCGCTGCGGCCCCTGTCCAAGTACGCCCGCCAGATCCTGGCGGAGCACGGCGACGACACGCCCGTGGAGTGGGTGGACCGGGACCACCGGTACGTGGAGAAGCTGGCCACGCCCGACGTGACCATCGCCGACATGATCGGTGACGTGGACCCCATCAAGGCGGCCCGCGGCGGGCACATCCTGGCCGACGAGCTCACCATCCACTACGGCCTGCTCCCCAGGGCCAACCGGGGCATCTTCGCCATCAACGAGCTCCCGGACCTGGCGGGCAAGATCCAGGTGGGCCTCTTCAACATCCTCCAGGAGGGGGACGTGCAGGTGAAGGGGTATCCCATCCGGCTGGCCCTGGACGTGATGATGGTCTTCACCGCCAACCCCGAGGACTACACGGCCCGG
>DATHZE010000258.1:0-14711 GCA_035458765.1 Longimicrobiales bacterium | reverse complement strand
CTCGCCTAGTCGCCTGTTGAGCAGGGCGTTCGCCTCCGACTTCTTCGTGGACCCGGACGACTCGCGACGGCGCTTCCCTTTGTGCTGATAGTCGATCCACCAGATCCGACTACCCTTCGGCTGGAAGACAGAACCTCTGGTCGGACGGCCCCTCTTCATGGCTCCTCCTCGCCTTCGGGTTGAGCGCAAACCCCACACCAAGATACGGGAAGGCCTCGAATTCCGCCATAATTCCTGCCACATACGAGGCGGAGGGCCGTTCTTCCGACCCTCCGCCGATGTGCCACAAACCCTTGTGAGAGAACGATGCCGGGGGTGGGAGTCGAACCCACACGGGCCAAAGCCCTGGGGATTTTAAGTCCCCTGCGTCTACCGTTTCGCCACCCCGGCGTGAGGTGAAGGTAAGGGACCCCGCTTCCCCTTGCGACAGGAGGCCTCGGGAGTCGGGCGGGAGGTGCACGCGAGGCTCGGGTGGCCAAGGGGCCGCCAAGCGTGAAGTATAGGGGGTCCCGCCGTTCCCGGTCCCTTCACCGTGGTCGAGTCTCCAATGCGTCCCGAGCGTTTCCATCGCCTTCGCGAGGTGCTGAGTCGGCGGCAGCACGACCTGACCGTGCTCATGGAGAAGGTGAACAAGTCCCACAATTTCTCGGCCATCCTTCGCAACTGCGACGCGGTGGGGGTTCTCGAGGCCCACGTGGTTCCTCCCGTTCACGGCCTGGACCTCCACCACACCTCGTCGGCAGGAACCAGGAAGTGGATTCGGGTGCGGCGGTACGCCGAGGTGGGAGAGGCCGTGGAGACTCTTCGGGGTCGTGGCTTTCAGGTGCTCGCCGCCCATCCGTCTGAAGGCGCGAAGGACTTCCGGGAAATTGACTACACGGGACCGACCGCTTTCATGATGGGCGCCGAACTCTACGGTGTCTCCGAAGAGGGGCTTGCCCTCGCGGACCAGCACGTGGTGATCCCCATGTTGGGGATGGTGCATTCCCTGAACGTCTCCGTCGCCGCCGCGCTCCTCCTCTACGAGGCTCAGCGTCAGCGTAGCGCCGCGGGGAGGTACGCACCGCGCGCGCTGGACGGCGAGGAGGATCGGAGCACCCTGTTCCGGTGGGCCTACCCGATCCTGGCCCGTCGCCTCGATGCGGATGGGCGCCCCTACCCCGAGCTGGACCCGGACGGAAGGATCATCTCCCTCTGAGCTTTGCGGCGACTTGTGGTCGTCCGTGCCGGTGATCCGTGCATCATGGATGTTCTGAGCGAATGGGTCGGGCCGCGGCTCTTGCAAACCCACACAGAACCGTTCATATTGCCGCCTTGAACGGTATATGGTGGAAACGTCTCATTTCTTGCTTATCAAAGCGATCACAGGCAACACATGGAACGGTTCAATCAAGAACTGGCCCTGACCAGCTCCGAAACCGCGGATCTCCTCGGCGTCCATCCCTCCACGGTGAAGCGCTGGTGCAACGACGGTGACCTGGCCTTCGCGAAGACTTCCGGTGGCCACCGGCGTGTCCACCTGGGCGACGCCATGGACTTCGCCAGGAGTCGCGGCATCCCCACGGTTCTCTCTCCATTCCATCCCTACGAGGCCCACGTGTGGATGGCCCTTCGGGACGTCCGGGAACAGGGTGACTTTCGTCGGCTGCACTCCCTGGCCATGGGCTGGACCACGCGGGGGCAGATTCAGCGCCTCGCCATGCTTTTCGATGCCCTGGGAAGGCTGCCCTCCCTCCCCCTGGAGCAGTTCTGCGACGAGGGCATCCACGGCTTCATGTTCCAGGTCGGGGAAGCATGGGCGAAGGGCCGCCTGCGTGTCGGCGAGGAGCATCTCGTGAGCCAGGCCATGACGGAGGTCCTCCTCAAGCTTCGTGCAGACGTTCGAGAGGAAGCCGAGGGGCGCGGGCGAAGGCAGGACGCTCCTGTCGCCGTGGTGGGAACCTTGGAGGGGAACCACCACCATCTCGGCTCCCTGTGCGTGCGGATCCTCCTCGAGCAGATGGGATGGGAAGTCTACTACCTGGGGGCGGACGTGCCGGCGGAAGATTTCGCGCTGATCCAGCGCGGTCGCGACGCCACGCTGGCGTGCGTCTCCATGCCCCCGACGGCCGCTCCCGGCGACGTCGCAAGGGCAGTGAGGATCCTCGGCGAGTTCTACGACCCGAGCCGGCCCTATGCCCTGGCCTTGGGTGGCAGCGTTCCCCCTGACCAGGCCGGTGAGCTCTTGAGGGGCCCGTTCCGGGAGGCCGACGTGTTCAGAACGTGTGCGGCGTTCCGAAGCGCGGTGCAGAGCGGGTTCGGGACGTCCACGCCGGTGGGGCTGACATGATCGGGTCGGCGCTCTCCGAGCGGCGGGGGGAACGAGCGGTCCTTTGGATCCTCCTCGGGTTCACCCTGCTGGCCGTCACCGGCTACGGTGTCTTCGCCCTCCACCCGGAGCGTCTGGTCACCCCCATGGCGGCCCGTTTCTACGGCGTTTCCTTTCAGTTCTTCGCTCAGATTCACATCCTGCTCGCCGCCGTGGCCCTGGGTTGGGTGATGGTTGGCCGCTTGGGGGCGCGGTGGCTCCCTGCCCTGGGCCTGGTGGGTCTGGTGAGCTTCCTGTCCGAGCACATCGGCACGGGGTACGGCGTTCCTTTCGGCTCCTACGGATACACAGGACTCCTCGGTTTGCGCGTAGGTCCCCGCGTCCCTGTGCTGATTCCCGTGAGCTGGTTCCTGATGTCCCTGCCCTCCTGGGTCGTGGCGCAGCGTGCCTTCCCGACTCAGAGGGTGCGCCGCATCGGTCTGGCGGCGCTCTTTCTCGTGGCCTGGGATCTGGCGCTTGATCCCGCCATGAGCTTTCTCACGCCTTACTGGCGCTGGGCCGACTCGGGGTCCTACTACGGGATGCCCTGGGTCAATCTCCTGGGGTGGTATCTCACGGGTCTGGTCATCATGAGCGTGCTCGACGCCCTTGGCGTTCGACTCGGACTCACGACGCTTCCCGTGCGGTGGATGTTGGCGTACTACGGACTGGTGCTCCTCATGCCCCTGGGCATGGTGGCTGCGGCGGGTCTCTGGCCCGCCGTCCTCGCCACCGTCGTCGGCGTGGGCCTCTGTGCCTTCCTGGCCCGCAAGGGACTCGGTGGGAGGGCAGACCGAGAACGGTCCTCGATGGAGCCCCAGGAGAGCTCCCGGGCCGCCCTGGTGGGTGCACCGTGACGCCGACCGTGACGTTGGCGGAAGCCACGGATGCCGCGGGGGGCCGTCACGACGGGACCTTCATCCGGGCTGGGCTGACCGAAGCGGCACGCCGGTTCCAGGCCGAGGGCGCGCCGGTACCCGCGCTGGAGGGAAAGCTCCTGAGACCCACGGTGGCGTACGCCCTCGTTCCACCGTCCCTCCGGCCGTCTCTCGACGGTCGATTCTGGATCGGGGCTCTCGCCGTGCAGATGGTGCACGAAGCCTCCCTGCTCCACGACGACATCCTCGACGACGCATCGGAGCGCCGGGGTGATAGGACCCTCGTCGCGACCAAGGGCGTCGGGCCGGCGCTCGTCCTGGGCGATCACTACCTCACGGGCGCCTATCGGGCCGCGGCCATGGCCGAAGCGCCGACCTTTCTCGACTGCTTCATCCGGGCCGTCGAGCGGACCGTGGCGGGAGAGGTGCAGCAGGGGCGGACGGCCGGAAGGCGACTGGCGCGCGCGGAGTACGACGCCGTGGTCGCCGGGAAGTCGGGCGAGCTGTTCGGCGCGGCCACTTGCCTGGGCGGTGCCCTGTTCGGGCTCGGGGACATCGCCGCGCGGGTGGAGTTGGGTCGGGAGATCGGCGCCCTCTACCAGCAGGTGGATGATCTGCTCGACTACTGCCCGGTTGCAGTTACGGGCAAGCCTCCACTTCAGGACTACGGGCAAGGCAAGTGGACCTGGGTTCTGGAGTTGGCGGATGTTCAGGACTTCAGTCTCGACAATGCCGGGATTCTGGCCGCGCTCTTCGGTCGTGCGGGAAGCAAGGCTTCACCGGCAAGGCGGGCGCTTCAGGAGCTTCGGACCCGCCGGGATGCACTCGTGCCCCGGGCGCAGGAACTTTCGCCTGGGGACGAGATCGTGGCTCGCCTCATCGATGCCTGGGTGGAGACTGCGGCCAGGGGCGTGGAGGCTCAGGAGCGGAGCTTGGGGGTGCATCGGGGGGAGGCCCCGCCCACCCGGGAGGCGGAGGTGGTCCGAGCGGCCCTGGAGGTGGGCGGTCCCGAGGCGTGGCCGGAGTACTTCGGCCGTCACGCAAAGACGTTCCGGTTCGCGGCGCGACTGTTTCCCCCTGAACCAGCTGCCCGCACAGCCGGGGTGTACGCATTCTGCCGTTTCACCGACGACCTCGTGGACGATCCGGCCGATGGGGCGGGCCCTGACGTCCTGGGAGAGCGACTGGCTGTATGGAGTGAGTTGAGCCGAGCCGCCTACGATGGCGCCGCGACTGGAATCCCTCTCCTGGACACGGTGGTGGGCGAGTCCGGGCGTCGGGGAGTCCATTGGCGCTACCCGGAGGCGCTACTCCGGGGCGTGGGCATGGACCTGCGGCAGAACCGGTATGCCGACTGGGCCGAGTTGGAGGTCTACACGTTCGGGGTCGCGGGCGCGGTGGGCGGGTGGATCACGCAGCTCTTCGGGCTGGACGACGAGGCGCTCCTGGAGCGGGCGCACGCGCTGGGCCATGGAATGCAGCTCACGAACATCCTGCGGGACGTGGGCGAGGACTGGCGGAGAGGGCGGGTCTATCTCCCGGAGGAGGTGCTCGGGAGCTTCGGCTTCAGTGCCGAAAGCTTGGGGATTCTGGCGGAAGGCGATGCCCCGATCCCCCCCGCATATCGCGCCTTGGTCGGAGAGGTGATGGCGCGGGCGGACGCCTACTACGAAGAGGCTTGGCCGGGCATCCGGGCGCTCCCTGGATGGTATCGCAGACCGGTCGCGGTGGCGGCTCAAGCGTATCGGGGAATCCATCGGGAGATCGTCCGCAACGGGTACGACAACCTTCGGCGCCGCGCGCGCACGTCGATGCCCACGAAGATCGCCCTGGCCTCGGGCGCCCTGGTCCGGTCCCATGTCCCCACGGGCTGACACGCGCTCGTCCCGCCTGGCGTGGTGGGCGTTCGAGGCAGTCTTCCGACCCTGGATGAACCGTCGGGTCCGCGTTGCGTTCACTGGACTGGGCAGGGTCCCCGAAGGCGACACGCCTTTGTTGGTGGTGGCGAACCACGAAAGCTGGTGGGACGGCTTCTTCATCAGGGAGCTTCAGCGCCGGATCCGACCGAGCGGACGGTTCCACGCCGTCATGTTGGAGTCCGAACTCAAGCGGTTCCCCTTCCTCCGATTCCTCGGCGGGTTGGGGGTCGAGCGGGGATCGGTGGCATCGGTCCGAAGAATGTTGCGTCTCGCGAGGGCCGTGGGGGCCGAACGACCTGCCGGGGTGGTGGCCTACTTCCCCCAGGGTCGGATCAAGCCCGGATCCATGCCGCCGCTTGAATTCAATGCGGGGGTGCTCCCGGTCGTCGAATCCATGTGCCCGGTCGACGTCCTCCCGGTGGGTATCCGGGTTCTTCCAGGAAGGGACCACCGGATGGATGCCTTCCTTTCCGTGGGGGACCCCATCGTCGTTCCCGGTCCGGACCCCCTCCGCCTGGCGCTTCTCGAGGCCGCCGTCGGAGAGGAACTCCGCTCCATCGGTGCCTTCGTCCGGAGCCATGGCGAAGACGCTTTTCTGAGCTTCCCGCGCCCGGATGGGCGCCTCCCCCGAGACGTGGGCCCTGCCACGCCGCTGGAGGCCGGGGGCGCGTGGCCTTCCAGGAACTGAAAGCAATGGACTCCAAGAAGAAGGCCATCGTCATCGGTAGCGGCTTCGGCGGCCTGGCCGTGGCCTGCCGTCTCCAGGCCGCCGGCATGGACGTGACGCTCCTCGAGAAGCGGGAGAAGCTCGGCGGTCGGGCCTATCAACTCGTGGATCGGGGTTACGTCTTCGATATGGGTCCAAGCCTCATCACGGCGCCCCACGTGCTGGATTCGATCTTCAGGGCCGGCGGGCGCCGCCTGACGGACTACGTGGAGATGGTCCCGTTGGATCCCTACTACCGGGTCTACTTCCATGACGGGACGCACCTGGACTACGTCGGGGATCCGGTGCGCATGAAGGAGCAGATGGCCCGGTTCAACCGCGACGACGCGGAGAACTTCGACGCCTTCATGGACGGCGTCCGGCCCATCTTCGACGCGGTCATCGGCGATCGGCTCGGATCCAAGCCGTTCGACACCGTGGGCACGATGCTCCGGTTCCTTCCCCGCATGGCCAGGATGCAGGCGTACCTTCCGGTCACCACCTTCGTGAATCGGTACTTCAAGGACTTCCGGCACCGGTTCGTGTACTCCTTCCACCCCCTCTTCGTGGGCGGCAACCCCTTCAACACACCCTCCATCTACCTGATGATCCCCTTTCTCGAGCGAGAGGGTGGCGTCTGGTTCACCCGGGGCGGGATGTACTCCGTGGTGGAGGGGTTGGGGCGGTTCTTCCAGGAGATGGGAGGGATCGTTCGCACCGGGTCCGAGGTCCACGAAATCGTGGTGGAGGGTGGGCGAGCCACCGGGGTCCGCACGGGCGAGGGCGTTTTGAAGGCCGACGTGGTGGTCAGCAACGCCGATCCCGGTCACACCTACGGAACATTGGTGGCGTCTGATCATCGTCGCCGCTGGACCGACGCCAAGCTGAAGCGCACCGATTGGAGCATGAGCTGCTTCCTTCTCTACATCGGCACACGCCGGCAGTACCCCCAACTCGAGCACCACACGCTCATTCTCACGGAGCGCTACAAGGAGCTTCTGAAGGACATCTTCGGGAAGAAGATCCTCCCGGACGATTTCTCCATGTATCTCCACGCACCCACGCGGACGGACCCAGGCATGGCCCCTCCCGGCGGTGAGAGCATGTACGTGCTGGTTCCGGTGGCCAATCAGGCATCGGGCATCGACTGGTCCGCCCGAAAGCAGGAATTCGCCGACAAGGTGCTGCACTTCCTGGAGGAATGGGGCCTCGAGGATCTGCGACAGGAGATGGAGGTGCTTCACATCTTCACCCCCGAGGACTTCGAGACGCAGCTCAACGCGACGCTCGGCAACGCGTTCGCCATCGAGCCGAAGTTCACGCAGACCGCATGGTTCCGGCCTCAGAACCGCAGTGAGGACGTTGACGGGCTGTACCTCGTGGGCGCCGGGACCCATCCAGGGGCCGGCGTCCCGGGGGTCCTCATGTCGGCCGAGACCACCTACGGCTGCATCGCGGAGGACCTGGGACTGGCGGACCAGTGGGACTGGGATGAACCGGGTCGTGTGGAACTGGACGCCGAGGTCCTGGAGGCGTTGCGGGACGCGGGTCCCTGAGCGGGGCTCGCTTCAGGCCATCTTCCCCAACTGGAAGCGCAGCGACTCCTCTACCCCCTCGTAGAAGAAGCGGAAGCCCGCCTTCTCGAGCTTGGCCGGAAGCACCCGCTGCCCCCACAGAAGGGCTTCCTGTCCCAGTTGGCCGAACGCGGCCTTCACGGCGAGAGCAGGCACAGGCAGCACGGTGGGGCGACCCAGGGTTCGTCCCAACGCATCGGTGAACGCGGAGTTGGTGACCGGGTTTGGAGCGGTGGCGTTCACGACGCCGCTCAGGCCGCCGTCCAACAAAGCCCGGTACAGGACCCCGACCAGGTCGTCCATGTCGATCCATGAAAAATACTGCCGGCCGCTTCCGAGGCGCCCGCCCACGCCCATCTTGAACGGAAGGAGCATCTGCCCGAGCGCTCCACCTTCAGGGGATATCGCAACGCCCGTTCGGACCTTCACCACCCGGATTCCCGCGTCTTCCGCAGGGGCCGTCGCTCCCTCCCACGCCTTGACCACCTCTGCCAGGAAGCCGCCCCCAGCCTTGGCGGACTCGTCCAGGCGCTCGTCGCCGCGGTCGCCGTAGAACCCGATCGCCGACCCCGAGACGAGGACGCGGGGGCCCTGATGGAGCTTCGCCATCGTTCTGGAGAGGAGTTCGGTGCCCCGCTTCCGGCTCTCGAAGATGCGCCGCTTCCGTTGGTCGGTCCAACGGCCGCCGGCGATGGAAGCCCCGGCGAGATGAACCACGGCGTCCGCCTGGGCGAGGCCCGCACCGTCGATTTCGCCGGTGTCGGGATTCCAGTACACGGCGTCGTCGTTCACCTGGTCCTGGTGGCGGACCACGGCGAGGACTCGGTGTCCTCCCGTGGTGAGGAAATGGCGCAGGTTGGTGCCGATCATGCCCGAGGCGCCCGTGATGGCGACGGTCAGCCTCGGACGGTCCGAGTACTCGGCGTGTCGGGCCAGGTCCGTCTCCAGCCTGCGGTATCGAAAGGCGAACAGGCGGTCCAACTCCCCGCGAACCCACGCCGGGCCCACGGGAAGTCCGAGCGGGGCTTCGAGCTCGATGTCGTCCTGGAGTCGGGTCCCACCCTCGGCGGTAGGTTCGAAGCCGTGGGTGTGCACCCACGACTTCAAGGGTCCGGAGATCTGCTCATCACGGAACTGGCGGCCCTCCACGAAATCGCGGTGACCGAGCTCCCACCGGAAGGAGGCCGGACCTTGGTGAACTCTCAGGATGATGCGCGCGCCGTCCCGGATTCCCCCCTCGCTGTGCTCCACCTGGACGTTCGCCCACGGCGGAGTGAGCCGTTCGATGGCGCCTGGGCGCTCGTGCCAGGCGAAGACCTCACCGGTCTCGTGATGCTCCAGCTCTCCGCGATACGTCAGCCGCATGGTTTCGGTGCCGCCCCTGGGTCAGAGTCCAAGCGAAGGTTCGTCGCCCCAACGCGCGAGGTACCGGTCCAATCGGACTTTGCGCCGCGTGGAGGCGCTGGTCATGGAGCGGATCTTGCCGAAGATCGGCCGCTCGGGCCACCCCCGATCGAAGCGTCCCATGACCCAGAAGATCCCGGTGTACGAATTCGGATCCCGTCCGTCCAATGCGTATCGGTTGTTCAGGTCCAACATGATGCGAAGCGCTTCGCGTGGGGTCGATGACCACTCCAGGATCTTCTTGCCCCAGAGCATCCTCAGGTAGTTGTGAATGACCCCGTCGGCGCGCAGTTCACGCTGGGCGGCGTTCCACAGCTCGTCATGGGTTCTCGCGTCCCGGAATTCCTCGTAGGTATAGAGGGGTTCCCGGGGGTCCGCGGCATGTTCCTCCATCGTATCCCGGGCCCAGGAAGGGAGGGACTCGTACCGGTCGTAGTCAGGCACGTGCCGGCAGAACGTGAAGCCCACTTCCCTCCACGTCACCAATTCGTCCAGGAACGCCTCCGCGGAGGGGCTCAGGCCCCACCATCCTGCGCGGGATCCATCGGTGCGGTCGCTGAGCCGTGCGGGACTCCAGGACTCCCGGCGTGCTACCTCTCTGAAGACCTGATGGACCGAGAGGTGTCCCCAGTGCAGATAGGGCGAGAGGCCGCTGGCGGCCCCAGCGTCGGGGTGGTTGCGTTCCTCCCCGTACCTGGAAAGGCCGTTCTCGAGGAAATCGGCCAAGCGGGCCTGTGCGGCCGCGGGCCCCCCGGGTATGGACGACGGCGCCACGGCGTGGTCGATGGGAAGGTCGGCGAGGGCGCCAGGATCGCCCGCGAGAAGCTCCGGATTCGCCCCCGGCCAGCGCTCGAGGATGTCGTCGAGAAGGCCCGGAGGAGCGGGCACCAGCCCCCGGAGGGGCTCGGGGTCCGGAAACTCGAGGAGGTGGCCGGGGAGGTTCTTCTGGAGGTATCGCCGGAAGTGGTAGGCCGCGGAAAACGGGCCCGACGTGGCTGCCAGAGGCAGGAGCCCGTTGGAGTCCACCGTCTCCATGCGCACGTTGAGTCGAGGCGCGACGGCGGCCTGCATCCGCGGCATGAAGTACGCCGGAAAATCGTCGGTGACCACGAGGACCGCCCGGGAAGCCAGAGCCTCGACGAGGCCCTTCCCCGCTCCGATGACCGGTTCGACGTAGGGATGATAGACCACCCCGGTCCCGTCGAGGGAGGCAGCGTGCTCTCGCATGCCCGCAAGGGCGAAGCCGTGGTGACGGTCTGAAGCCCACGGGTAGTCCGCCCTCAGCGCTTCCAGGATCACCAGGGGGCGGTTGAACGTCCGGGCGTGCTCCACCGCCCGGTCCAGGGCGAAGTTCCAGTTGAGGCGGCGGTTCGCCACCATCCAATACAGGACGTAGCCGCCGCCGGGCCGCGGGGGACGCTGGTTCAGGGGCCGGACGCGCTGGGAAGGTAGAGCACTCATGAATTCGTCTACCCCCGTCCAGTGCGAGCGTTCTTGCGCGACACGTCCGTGCCGGCCGTTCCGGCACCGCTCAATCCCGTTCCTCGCCCACCGGCGTCATGGTGAACATGGAGCGCAGGACGTCGATGAGCTCGTCGGCGATGTCGGGCCCCTTGACCATCACCCCCGACGCCATGTCCCCCAACGCCTTCTGCTCGGCCCGGGAGAGCTCCTTGGCGGTAAGCACGATCACCGGAAGACCCTTGTGAAGCGGGTTGGCCCTCAGTTTCTGAAGAAAGGTCATCCCATCCATCATGGGCATGAGGAGATCCAACAGGACCGCGTCGGGCGCCTCTGCGCGGACGGCGTCGAGGGCTCCCTTTCCGTTCTCCGCGGTGACGACTTCAAGGCCCACGGAGGTGAGCAGGGACCCGATCATCATGCGACTGGATGGATCGTCGTCCACCACCAGGATGCGACCCCCGCGCTTTCGGACGAGATTGCGCCACAGGACCCGGAGCAGGTCTTCACGCTCGAACGGCTTGGTGACCAGATCCACCGCGCCCAGGAGCCGCCCTCGGCCCTCCGCCGCGACGATGCTGACGATCACGACCGGAATCTGACGGAGCTCGCCGTCGGCCTTGAGCTGCTTCAGTACCTCCCACCCCGTCAACCCGGGCATCATGAGGTCCAGCGTGATGAGGTCGGGCCGATGCTCACGCGCTGCGGAGAGCCCCTCCTCCCCGTTGTTGGCGGTGATGACGCGGCACCCGAACTCCTCGAGGTAGTGGGCCATGAGGTCCCGGGAGTCCTTTTCGTCATCGACCACCAGGACCGTGAAGTCCCGCATGTGGTGGACCGGAGTCGCCTGGGGAGTGTCTCGGGCAGGGAGCGCGAGTGTCGCGCGCTCGTCCGCGGCGGCCTGGGGGGTGGGGGGCTCCTCCTGTCGAGACGTCCTTCTCGCTCTCTCTCCGAGCACGATGGAGAAGGAGGATCCCTTGCCCTCCTCCGATTCCACGAGGAGATCGTAGCCCATGAGGAGGCAGATGGAGCGCGAGATCGCCAGTCCGAGTCCGGTGCCCCCGTACTTGCGGGCGGTTCCCGCCTCCGCCTGCTGAAACGCCTGGAAGATGGCGTCCAGGCGATCCTGCGGGATGCCGATGCCGGTGTCCTGAACCACGATGGCCACGGGCGTCCGCTGGTCTGGGCCCACGTCCACCCGCACCGTCACGGAGCCCTCATGGGTGAACTTCAAGGCGTTGCCGACCAGGTTGATGATCACCTGTTTCAGCTTCGCCGAGTCCGTCTCCACGGCATGCAGTGCGTGGGGGAAGGAGGCCACAAGACCCACGTTGCCGTCCTTCACCTTCGCTTGACCCTCCAACTGCTGGAGCGTCTCGACGACGAGCTGCCCCAGGTCGACCGGCTCGATGATCAGCTCCATACGGCCGGCTTCGATCTTGGCCAGGTCGAGCACCTCGTTGATGAGATCCAGAAGGTGCTTCCCGTTGGCGAGAACCCTCTGGAGGAAGTTCAGGTCTTTCTCCTTGAGGTGACCGTCCTTGTTCTTGAGCAGGATGTTGGTGAAGCCGATAACGGAATTGAGGGGCGTGCGAAGTTCGTGACTCATGTTGGCCAGGAAGTTGCTCTTCGCCTTGTTCGCGGCCTCAGCTTCCTCCTTCGCCACGCGCAGGGCCTCTTCGGCGCGAACGCGCGGTGTCACGTCCTTGCCGAAGAGCACCGATCCGCTGATGCCCTCGTGCCCCTGAATGGGGTTGGCGTACAGTTCGAAGTACCGCAGCTGCCCCTCGACCACGTCCGTGCGCAGGGCCACGTGCCGATCGCCCCGGAGAGCCCTCGCATAGACGTCGAGGTACCATCCGACGTCCTCCTGGAGAAACACGTCACCCGGGAGGTCCCCGACCCGGGGCTCGCGACCGGTTCGGGCCTCGATGGCGAGAGAGAAAGCCGAGTTGAACGTGATGAGGCGGTGATCCCGGTCCACGGACCAGATCGCGTCGCCCGTGTTCTCCACGAGTGCCGTGAGGTTGGCTTTGGAGTCCGCCAACTGACGTTCTGCGATCCGCTGCTCGGTGACGTCCCGGAAGATGCTCTGGGTCGCCACCGCACGGTCCTGCAGGCGTTGGGCCGCCGTGCTCCCCGAAAGGATGACGATGCGGCTGTCGGCCGCGACGAACTCCACGTTGAAGCGTCGGGACGCCTGACCGGCAAGGACACGGTCGAACTCCTCCCGCAGAGTCTCCCGGTGGGCGGGGTGGACGATGTCCATGAGGGTGAGGGCAGCAAGCTGTTCGTCGCTGTACCCCAGGGTGCGCTTCCACGAGCTGTTCACATAGGTGATGCGACCATCGAGGCCCACGCTCTGGATGAGGTCGTTGGCGTTGTCCAGGAAATCCTGGAGACGGGCGCGTCCCTCTTTCACGGCCTGTTCGGTCTGGGAACGTACCGCGACTTCCCGGGCCAAGGCCTCGTTTGCCTGCGTGAGGGCGTCCAAGACCTCTGCTTCGCGCCGGAAGGTCTGGTACACGCTGTACGAGAGTCCCGTGAGCATCGCGGCGTAACTGACCAGCTTGAGCAGGTGGGCGGCGTCGAACATCCCGTCGAAGCGCACCTGGGACTGGGACATGTAGGCGACGTGCAGGACCGCCGAGACGAGGAGGGCGATCAGGAGCCAGTAATCGAAGGCCTCCTTTCTCCAGGCTCCCTTGGAGAGGTAGCCGAAGAAGGCCAGCAGGAAGAACAGTCCTGGGACGAACTCCGCAGGGCGGTCCACGAACATGCCGTCGATGTGCGCGCCCGTAAGCGGAACGAGCCCAAAGAAGAGCAGGTTGACCAGCGTCAGGATCAGGGCGGTGACATACACCGAGCCCTCATGAACCGCCGCTCCCTCCCCTTCCTTGATCTCCTGTCTCCAGGCCAGGAGGCTTACGAACAGGAAGAGCGAAAGGAAGACCCGCTCAGCGGTCCAGCTCCACGCGAAGAGCTCTTCGAGTCCGATGCCTTCGCGAACGCCGACGTACCCACTGGTCAGGAGCGTGTGATTGAGGTCGAGGAGGCCCGCGCCCAGGAAGCCCGTCCCGATGAGCAGGAAGGTCTCTCGCTTGCGGCTGTAGAAACGCAACAACGCCAGGCCGCTTACTCCGAACGCCATGACGGTGGCGACGGTCTCCATCAGGGTGTGAACTGCGGCAGTGCTGTGCCAGGAGCTGTCGCGGACGAGGAAGGCTCCGCCGAAGAGGATGACGAAGATGACCCCGAGGACCAGGCCACGCTCCCTCCCGTGGTCCGGACCTTCCTGTGGGCCGGCCATGGAAGACGGCCCGAATCCGAGCCCGAGTGGTGGCGAGACTCCGCGCCCCGCCGCTGCGGCCGGTTTGTCCGGCTTCAAGTCCCGGGGTTCAGCCAACGCTCGATGGCGTCGAGGAGGAGGTCCTCATCAAGGATCGGCTTGATGACGTAGTCGTTGAAGCCGGCGGCGAGGTACTTCTCCCTGTCCCCCGCCATGGCATGGGCCGTGAGAGCGATCACGGGGAGCTCGCTGAGCTGCGGCTGCCTCCGGAGCCAGGTCAAGACCTCCAGCCCGTCCATCTCCGGCAGAGAAATGTCCAGGAGCACCAGGTCAGGGGGATCCAACGGGAGTCCCTCGATGGCCTCGAGGCCCGTCCCGTACTCGGACACCTCGTAGGCATCGTCGAGGATGGCGTTGACCAGAAGACGGTTGTCGGGGTTGTCCTCGACGACGGCGATCTTGGCACTCATTCTTCTATTCCATCCTTCACGGTCTTCAGTGCGGCGATCGCATCGACGAACGCCGCCTCGAGCGATGGCAGGAGTTCCCTGACGCGGTTCAGGTCTCCCTCGACGGCCGCACGCTCCATTTCTGACGCCATTTCCCGGACCCTCACGGCCCCGAGGTTCGCCGCAGAAGACTTCAGGGAATGAGCCCCCCTCTCGGCCTCGGAGATGTCGGCCCCTGAGGCGCCCGAGCGAATCTGGGTCATCCGCACCGGGGCGTTGGCCAGGAAGATCACGACCAGTTGACCCAGGAGTTCGTCTCCGCCCCACTCCCGAAGGCGAACGAGCGCATTTTCGTCCAGCACGGAGCTTCCGGACATGTTCCTTCTTTCCAGGCAGACGGACATCCCCGGGACGGGGGTCGGGTGAACGGAATCAGTCTAGCCCCCAACCTTCCCTGCAGCAATCGACGCCCCACCGGCGTCGCACGGGAACAAAGCGACGCCGGCGCGGCACCGATTCGCCACCCTAGCGCCGGACCGCGCCCCGCAGACCGGCGATGCCGGCTGCCGGTCCCCCGGGGTGGCCGTAGACGGCCGATCCGGCCACCAGGACCGACGCGCCCGCCGACACGATGGAGGCGGCGGTGGAGGCATCGACGCCTCCGTCGACTTCCAGTTCCGCGGC
>DATHZE010000257.1:0-10898 GCA_035458765.1 Longimicrobiales bacterium | reverse complement strand
GAAGATGCCGCCGGACCAACACCGCTCCACCATCTGCGACCACATCTCCTGCGGTGGAACGTTTTCCGACGTGGAGTGGAGCCCGGATTCTCGACAGCTCGCCTTCGTATCCAGTTCCCGTGACCACAAGGAGGCCGCCCTGCGCATGGCCGACCCCGAGACCGGGGATGTGCGCGACGTCATGGATGAGAAGGTCGAGACCTTCTTCGAGTCTGGCTTCAACAAGGTGAATTGGCACGTCCTCACGGGCTCCGATGAAGTCCTCTGGTACTCCCAGCGGGACGACTGGGGCCACCTGTATCTCTACGACCTCGGCACGGGCCGACTCAAGCGACAGGTGACGTCCGGAGCGTGGAATGTCCTTCAGGTTCTGAAGGTGGACGAGAAGGACCGTACCCTTTACTTCACCGGGGCCGGCCGGGAGCCCGGAGACCCGTACTTCCAGTATTTCTACAGCGTGAACCTCGACCGAGGCGACGTACGCCTGCTCACGCCCGACAGCGCCTCGCACACCATCACGCTCGCTCCGTCGGGAGCTTCGTTCGTGGACGTCTGGTCCACGCCGGTGATCCCGCCCACGTCCGTGGTGCGCGACCTGCGGGGGCGCCAGGTGGTGGCGCTGGAGAAGGCGGACATCACGCGGCTGAAGGCGGCCAAGTGGCGGGAGCCCGAACCCTTCTCGGTGAAGGCGCGGGACGGCGTTACGGACCTCCACGGCATCCTCTACCGCCCGTCCGGCTTCGACCCGTCGAAGAAGTACCCCGTGGTGAACTACATCTACCCGGGGCCCCAGACGGGGTCGGTGGGCAGCCGGTCGTTCAGCGCCGCCCGACGGGACCACCAGGCCCTGGCCGAGCTGGGCTTCATCGTCGTGGAACTCGACGCCATGGGGACGCCCATGCGCTCCAAGTCGTTCCACGCGGCGTACTACGGCAACATGGGCGACAACGGCCTGCCCGATCAGGTCTCCGGGATCCAGCAGCTGGCCGGGCGGAACCCGTGGATGGACCTGGACCGCGTTGGGATCTGGGGACACTCGGGGGGCGGCTTCGCCTCGACGGCGGGCATCCTCCGTTATCCGGACTTCTTCAAGGTGGCCGTGTCGGAATCCGGAAATCACGACAACCGCATCTACGAGGACGACTGGGGCGAGAAGTGGCAGGGACTTCTCGAGGTGAGGCCCGACGGGAGCACCAACTACGACAACCAGGCCAACCAGCTGCAGGTGGAGAACCTGAAGGGGAAGCTCCTTCTCGCCCACGGCACCATGGACGACAACGTGCCGCCCAACAACACGCTGGTGGTGGTGGATGCCCTCATCGCCGCCAACAAGGACTTCGATCTGCTGATGCTCCCCAACCGACGTCACAGTTTCCGCGGGGATCCGTACGCCATGCGGCGCCGCTGGGACTACTTCGTGAAGAACCTCCTGGGCGCGGAGCCCCCCAGGGAGTACGAGATGGGCGGGAGGCGGACGATAAGTTGACGACCCGTCGCCGGTTCGCGGTGGCACCGGTCGGGTCCGCGCCCGTGGGGGGGCTGAGCGAGGTGGCGCCTGCCGTAGGCCCCCCCCGCATGACCGTGCCGGCGCCCCTGCCACCCGTCTCCACCGTGAGTTCTCCGAATACCCGGGCGGGCAGGATGGACGGGTGGCCGACGTGGTAGTCGGCCAGGATGTCCTAGACGTGGGCGGCGGGCGCGGGGACGCGTCGGGTCGACTTGATGCGTATGGGACCGGGCATGGTCGGCTCGGGGTGGGGAGGGATCCAGCGTGGCTTCACCACGCATCTCGAGTACGAGCCGATGAGGGCGGAAGTGACATGGTCCCCTTTCTCGCCGCGGGCACCCTCCCCAAGATGAACCTCGGATCTCTTCACCACGGAGTCGGAACCACCATGTACATCGTCTTCATCCGCCGGACCCTGGTCCTGGCGTGCGCCCTCTTCCTTTCCGCCGCCACCCTGACCGCCCAGGACGCCCCACGGGCCATGACGGTGGTGGACCTCATCGACCTTCCCTCCCTCGGGGACCCCCGGATTTCCCCCGACGGGAGCCAGGTGCTCTTCACACGGTCCGAGACCGACTGGGCCGGCAACCGGAGTCTGGGCCACATCTGGCGCATCGACGCCGACGGCACGGACGAGATCCAGCTCACCCGCGGTGAGGACGGCGAGTCCAGTCCCCGGTGGTCTCCCGACGGATCGCGCATCGCGTTCCTGGCGGAACGGTCCGAGGACGCGCCGCGTCAGATCTACATCCTCAGGAACCTGGGGGGCGAAGCGGAGGCCCTGACCGAACACGCCACGTCGGTGATGCAGATCCAGTGGTCACCCGATGGGGCATGGATCTACTTCGGGGCACACGACGACAAGACCGACGAGCAGAAGGCTGCCGAGAAGGCCGAGGACGACGTGTTCGCCTACGCCGAGAACTTCCAGCAGGTGCACCTGTGGCGCGTGGACGTCGCCACCGGCGAGGAGCAGCGCATCACGGAAGGGGACTACTCGATCCGGGGATACACGCTGTCCCGCGACGGCTCCATGATCGCTCATCATCGGAGTGTGAGTCCGCTGTACGGGGATGCAGACCAGGGTGAGGTGTGGGTCATGGCCGCCGACGGTTCGGCCGCCATACAGCTCACGGACAACGGCGTCACCGAGGGAGGCGCCGAGTTGTCGCCGGACAACCGCTGGGTCCTCTTCACCGCAGGGGCCCGGGCGGACCTGGGGGAGAGCTACTACAACACCAACCTCTTCGTGGTCCCCGCCGCCGGCGGCGAAATCCGTGAGCTGGCCCCGGCCTCGGGTTTCGGTCTGGACCAGGCCACCTGGTCCGCCGACGGGAGTCAGATCTTCGTGCTGGCCAACACCGGCGTGCGCGACGGCCTGTACCGGGTTTCGGTGCGAGATGGGTCGCTGGCCGAGATTGACACCGGAGACGCGGCGCTGGGCGGGTGGAGCTATTCCCCCGGCCTGGGCCGGCATGTCTTCACGCGGCGCACGTCCACGTCTCCCGGTGACGTCCACGTCCTGGGCGAAGGGGGCCGGGCCACGCAGGTCACCCACGTCTTCGACGACCTGGGGACCCGCTTCCGCCTTCCCCGGGAAGAAGCCATCCAGTGGCAGGGCGAGGACGGCGTCACCGTGGAGGGGCTCCTCTACTATCCCCTCGACTACCGCGAGGGGCAGCGTTTCCCCCTGGTCGTCCAGACCCACGGCGGTCCCTCGTCCAGCGACCAGTTCGGCGGTCTGTTCAGCTCGTCCAACTACGTGCCCGTCCTGACCTCTCTGGGCTACTTCGTGCTGAAGCCCAACTACCGAGGCAGCACCGGGTACGGCGACGACTTCATGCGCGACATGGTGGGGAGCTACTTCAACCAGTCCCACCTGGACGTCATGACCGGCGTGGACCACGTCATCGAGATGGGCCTGGTGGACGGCGAGCGCATGGCGAAGATGGGGTGGAGCGCGGGCGGTCACATGACCAACAAGATCGTGACGTTCACGGACCGCTTCAAAGCCGCTTCATCCGGGGCCGGCGCCGCCAACTGGATCTCCATGTATGCCCAGTCCGACGTGCGCACGTACCGGACGCCGTGGTTCGGGGGCACGCCCTGGGAGAAGGATGCCCCCACCGACCTGTACTGGGATTCGTCGCCCCTCAAATACGTGTCCAACGTGACCACGCCCACCCTGTTCCTGGTGGGACAGCAGGACCTCCGCGTTCCCATGCCCCAGTCGGTGGAGATGTGGCGGGGCGTGAAGAACCAGGGCGTACCCACCCATCTGTACGTAGCGCCGCGGGAGCCCCACGGATGGCAGGAGCTTCGTCACCGTCTCTTCAAGGCCAACGTGGAACTCGACTGGTTCCAGAGGTGGGTGATGAGTCAGACCTGGATCTGGGAGAAGGCCCCCGGGGAAGAGGCCGCGGCCAAGACCATTTCGTAGGGGCAGGGCCCTGATTCTCCCCACGGTCCGGACCCTCCGCCCCGGTCTCCATCTCCTGGAGACCGAGGTGGAGGACTTCGATGTCCGAGCCGTGGTCCTGGTGGGGGACACCAGGGCCGTTCTTTGGGATACCCTGGCCCATCCGGGTCATATGGCCGCGGTGGAAGCCTTGGTGGGTGCGTTGCCGGTGACCGTGGTGTACAGCCATGCCGACTGGGATCACGCCTGGGGTACCTGCGGCCTCGACCGCGTGGACGAGGTGGTGGCCCACGAGTTCGCCGCCCACCGTTTCCGCACCGACGTCCCGGAGGAGCTGAAGCGTCGCCGGACCGCCGCCCCGGATGAATGGGCGGACGTCGTGCTGGTGCCGCCCGGCCGCACGTTCCGGACCCGGCTCACGCTGGACCTGGGCGGAGCGAGCCTGGATCTGCACCCGCTGCCGGGCCACACGCCGGATTGCCTGGTGGGGTTCGTGCCGGAGTGGGGGGTGCTCCTGGCGGGGGACACCGTGGAGACTCCGCTCCCCGTGGTGAACGACGGCGCGGCGGTCGCGGGATGGGTGGCTCGCTTGCGCCAGTGGATCGCCACGCCCGGCTTTGACACGGTGGTCCCCTCACACGGGCGCACGGGCGGTCTCGAACTGCTGCAGGAGACGGCGGCGTACCTGGAGGGCCTCGGCACGAACGCGCCGCCGCCCGGCGAGGCGCTCACCTCGTTCTACGACGAGACCCACCGCCGGAACGTGGCGGCGGTGCGGGGCAAGAGGTCCGACTAGCTCTTCAGCGGCGGAGCCGGAAGAAGAGGATGGCTCCGATGAGCGCGAAACCCACCGCCGCCTTCATGACCGAGTCCCGGTCCCACTCCACCGCTTCGCGGGCCTTGGGAGGGCGGACCTCCTGGTCCTGGTGGATGCCGCAGAACGCCGACCCTTCGCCGGCGTCGCGTCTGCACTGCTCTCCTTTGCGCGTCCTGCCCTGACACTGGGCCACGGGTCACCTCCTGGAATGCATCGTTCCCTGTCCTCTAATACGGAATAGCCCCTCCGTAGGTTCATGGGGACCGGTCGGATCCTGCAGACGGGGTCAGCGGGGAACGTCCCACAGGGAGCGCAGTCGGAGGCGTGCCGGGAGGTCGGGCAGGGGCGCCGAGGGCGTGACGCGGAGAAGGACCGTATCGCCCGGCACGATGTGGACGTAGTTCCTCGAGAAGCGGGCGTCGGCGCCGTCCAGCCGCACGCGAACGGCGAAGGCGAAGCGGTCCGCCGTGAGCGCCACCCGCCATGCGCTCCCATCCGGTTCGGCGGCGGCGACCCGGACGCCGGGGTCGGCGAGGGTCAATGCCCCGGGGCTCACCAGGAAGGCCACGTCGCCCGTTTCCGGCGATGACGCGGTCTCGAGAAGGGACTCCACGAAGACCGTCCGCGGATCGCTGCCCCCCGGGAGGACGTCGGCCACGTTGGCCCGCCAGGCCAGCCCGGCCCCCGACACCGGGACGCTGTCCTCGAACAGGACGTCCCCCGACAGTGTGCGGAGTCTCACCCTCAGAGCCCCGACCACGGGTGCGTCGGAAGCGACCCACACCGCCACAGTATCTGCCCACCGGTCGGCGAGGACCGCCACCGGAGCGAACACGTCGGCGGCCCGGTACTGGAGCGCCTTCCGGCGCTCCGAGTGGTCGCGGCTGGACCAGGATACAACGGGCCACGTGTCGTTCAGCTGCCAGTAGAGGGTGCCTCCGGTGCGGGGCCAGGAGCGTCGATGGGCCTCGAGCGCCAACCCGACCCCCTCCGCTTGAGCCAGCTGGCTCACGTAGCTCCAGGCGTCCAGGGAGTCGTCCGGGGGGACGGGCCAGTCCCGCTCCACGTAGGCGCGGATGGTCTCGTACCCGGTGGCGTGCTTCTGGTGGGCGCGCATCCCCTCGTCGTCCAGCGATCCGGGACCGCCGTCCCCGGGGGAGCCTCCGAAGGTCGCCAGGGTGGCCGGATCCGGAAGCGCCTGGAACCCGAATTCGCTGGCGAACCGGGGCACCTTGTCCGCGTAGACCCGGAAAGGCTCCATCCCCCACCACACGCCCCAGTAATGGCTGTCCCCACTGGTGAGGGATTCGGGGTGGCCCCATCCGATGCTGGGGGACGAAGGCCAATAGGGCACGCCGGCGTCGCCCTCGCCGACGGCGGCGGGCAGGACATCCTCGAAGACGCGGCGGTACGCGGCATCCACTTCCAGCGCTACGTCGTCGGCGTATTCGGCGCGCCATCCCCAGTTGGCCCACCCCTCGGCGACCTCGTTGTTGCCGCACCACAGCGCCAAGCTCGGATGCCGGCGCAGGCGACGGACCTGGTCTCCGGCCTCGGCGGCCACGGACGCCACGAAGGAGGAATCCCCGGGCACCAGCGTGTTGGCGAACATGAAGTCCTGCCACACCAGGAGGCCACGCTCGTCGGCGAGGTCGTAGAACACGTCGGGCATGTACACGCCGCCGCCCCAGACGCGAACCATGTTCATGTTGGCGGCCACGGCGTCATCGAGAAGACGCGCGTACGTTGCGGAATCCGCCCTGGGCGTGAAGTGGTCCAGGGGAATGACGTTGGCGCCCCGTGCGAACACGGGGGCGCCGTTGACCACGAACCGGAACGCGCTTCCCCCTGCGTCCGGGGTGGTGTCCAACGCTACGGTGCGGAGCCCCACCCGGGTGGCCAGGCGGTCCCACCGACGCTCCCGGACGACGTCGATGTCGACGTCGTAGAGGTGCGGACGCCCCCCCCCTGATCCGCGAGGCCACCACAGCTCTCCGCCGGGAAATGCCAGGCGCGTCGCAACCGTCGTGCGCCCGGGTGCGGTGATGTCCACCTCCTCCAGCGAAACGTCGAAGGCATCGTTGCCGCTTCGGATGCCAAGACGCACCGGCCCGGGGTCGGCCACATCCAACTCCACGACCAGGACCGCCTCCAACGTGTCGGGTCCGGCCTCCACGTCCGTCACGTACGCGTCGGTGATGCGCGCCCCGCTCCACGCCTCCAGGCGCACGGGACGCCAGATGCCCGCGGTGACGTACCGGGGCCCCCAGTCCCAGCCGTATTGATAGGCGGCCTTCCGGGTGAAAGCACGGGTGGCCGAGACGTCGGGTTCCTGGTGGGGGATGGGCCATGGGTGCGCTTCGGCGCGTCGGGCGCCTCGCTCCACCGCGGGGTCGAAGCGGATCTCCAGCGTGTTGGAGCCGGCCTGGAGCGCGCCGCCCGCGTCGACGCGCCAGGTGCGGAACATGTTGTCCGCTTCCAGAACCGGGGTGCCGTTCAGGGTGACGCTGGCGTAGGTGTCCAGCCCGTCGAAGACCAACTCGACGCGGTCTTCCTCCAGAAGGCGACGGTCCACGTCGAAGTCCAGGCGGTAGCTCCAGGTCTCGCCCTCGATCCACTGGAGATCATTCTCGACGACGCCGACCAGGGGCTCGGGGATGCGCCCAGCGGCGAGCAGGTCCGTGTGGACCGTCCCGGGAACGCGCGCGGGGAGCCACGTCGTGTCCGACGTGCCGTGGAAGCGCCACCCGTCGTCCAACTCCACCACCGTCACAGCGGGACGCGCCCGGGGGCCGCACGCGGCCGTGGCCAACACCAGGGCGGCGGCCCCCCCCCACCTCATGAGTGGGCTGCTGCCTCTGCCCGGCTGCGCGCTTCCATGACCGCCTGCGCGTCGGAGTCCGAGGGAGGACGCGACCACGCCGCCTTCCCCCACGTCGCGTCGGGCGAAGCCCCCAGCTCGATCTCCAGGAGCCCCCCCGCCGCCACGTCGGCGTGGCGCACGTAGGTCAGGGGCCACGGACGTCCGTTCAGTCGCACCGCGGTGATGTAGCGGTCCGTGGGGGACGCCCTGTGCGTCTGCACGGTGAACGTCCCCCCCTGGACCCTGATGCGCGCCTCGTCGAAGAGCGGCGTTCCCAGCACGTAGACTCCCGAAGCCGGGTCCACGGGATAGAACCCCAACGCGCTGAAGACGTACCACGCGGACATCTGTCCGCAGTCCTCATTTCCCGCCAATCCGTCCGGGGCATCCCGGTACTGGGTCTCCATGATCTGTCGCACCCGCTCCGCGGTCCGGTCGGGACGACCCGCCCACGAGTAGAGGTACGCGATGTGGTGGCTGGGTTCGTTGCCGTGGGCGTACTGCCCGATGAGCCCCGAGATGTCGGCCGACGGCGCTTCGCCGGTGATGACCGTGTCCTGCTCGAAGAGCTGGTCCAGGCGTTCGACGAACGGGCCGTCGCCGCCCATGGCCTCCACCAGCCCGGCCGCGTCCTGGGGAACGAACCACGCGTGCTGCCAGGCGTTCCCCTCGGTGTAGGGCGTGTTCTGCCTGTGGTCGGACCGAAGGGGATCGAAGGGCTCCTCCCAGGAACCGTCCGCCAGCTTGCCTCGCATGAAGCGGGTGGCCGGATCGTAGACGTGCTGCCAAGCCCGGGACCGTTGCCGGAACCGCTGCGCCGTCGCCCGCTCGCCAAGGGCGTCGGCCAGTCGGGCCACCGCCGCGTCGTCGAAGGCGTACTCCAGCGTCTTGGTCACGGATTCCACTCCGAGGTCCGAGGGGATCCACCCATGGGTGCGGTAGTCGTCCAGGTCCCGGAGGTCCGAAGATTGGCTCTCCATCACCGCTGCCAGGGCCTCGCGGGGATCCACGCCGGCGAGTCCCTTCAGCACCGCGTCCACCACCACCGGGACGGCGTGGTTGCCCGTCATCGTGTTGGTCTCGTTGGCCGTGAGGGACCACACCGGAAGGAGTCCGTACTCGTTCCGGAACGCCAGCATGGACGCCACCAGGTCGTGGACCCGGTTGGGATCGATGAGCGTGTTCAGCGGGTGGGCGGCCCGGAACGTGTCCCACAGAGAAAAGATGGAGTGGTTCACGAAGCCTTGGGCCTCATGCACGGAGCCGTCGCCTCCCCGGTACCGCGCATCCACGTCCTGGAAGAGGATCGGGGCCAGGCGGGTGTGATACAGGGCCGTGTAGAAGACGGCCCGGTCCGCTTCTGTGCCGCCCGTGATCCGCACCTTGGAGAGTTCCGCCTCCCACACCCGGGCGGCGCGATCCCGGGCGCCGTCGAAATCCCAATCGGGGGTCTCCGCCAGCACGTTGCCCAGGGCGCCGGCCTCGTCGGCGTAGGAGATTCCCACCTTGAGCAGGAGCGGTTCATCGCCGGCGGTGCCGAAGGCGAGGTGGGCCCGTAGGCGGGGCTCTTCGCCGGCGAGGGTCACGGCCACCACGGGTCGTGACGTCACCAGCGCGAAGTGGACCCGCTGGTCCGCTGCCCAGCCCTGGCTGTAGCGCCGCCCCAGGAACAGGGTGTCCGCCACCTGGATGAGCTCGGTATGCGTGGGCGTGTCCCAGTTCTCGCTGAACCCCAGGTCCACCACCACGCCCGCATCGGAGTCGGTGGGAAAGGTGACGCGGTGCAGCCCCACCCTCGGCGTGGCCGTGAGCTCCACGTGGATGCGGCTCCGCTGGAGCGTCACCCCGTAGTAGCCGGGCGAGGCCACTTCGTCGCCGTGGTCGAGGCGGTCGGCGTAGGGCCGCGTCCCATCCGGCAGGGTATCCGCCGCCAGGTCCACCACGCCGGTGACCGGCATGACCAGGACGTCCAGGAGGTCGCCGATTCCGGTGCCGCTGAGGTGGGTGTGGCTGAAGCCGGTGAGAACCGAGTCGGACCAGTGGTACCCCGACGTCCAGTCCCACCCCGACCGCCCGTTGTCCGGGCTCACCTGGACCATGCCGAAGGGGACGGTGGCGCCGGGATAGACGTGACCGTGCCCGCCGGTGCCGATGAAGGGGTTCACCCACCGGCTGGCCAGCGGCGTGTCGAGGCGCGAGGGACGGTCCGGCGGGGTGCACGCCACGGCCAGGAGGGAGGCCGCGACCAACGTCGATAGCCGTGGGTTCACCGGCCGGCCCCGTCCAGAATGGGGTCCTTCGTGCCCGTCATCTCCCAGCGCGTGAGGGGGAGGGGAATCACGCCCGTGTCGAAGAAATCGTTGAAGAACTGCTTCACCGTGAAGGCGCTCCCCTGCTGGAGCGCCTCTTCGGCCATGAGCTCTTCGATCTGGATCTTCCCCGTGAGGTAGCTGGTGCCGTAGCCGGGCTGGCGCAGATAGAGCTGCTGCTCGAAGCGCACCAGCTCGCCGTCGGGGAGCCACCCCCGCGGTGTCCAGGTTCCGGCGTGCTCCACGGCCTGCTCCATGGTGAACTCGTTGCCGTGGAGCATGAGACCGGAGAGCGCCCGGGCCGCGCGCTGGGCCAGCATGATCCAGATGAGTTCGCGGGACCGTGGCCGGTCGTCGAACAGCCCCGCGTGCATGAGCATCTCCTCCACGCCCGTGGCGAATCCCTCGGAGCGGTCATCGAAGATGTTGTAGAGGGCGGGGACGGCACGAATGGGGCTGGGATGGGGGTTCTCCCGCATACGCGCCAGCTCGATCCAGTGGTGCATGTGGGTGCGCATGGCCAGAGGATCGCGGTACTGGACTTCGCTGAAGAAGTTGCGGATCTCGCCGGGCTCGGCGGGGACGTAGCTCCCGTTCACGGCCCGCACCGCCGGGTCCATCCAGACCTCGATGTCGTGGATCTCCTCATCGTCCAGGAACTGCATGTACTCGGTGACCGCCGCGTTCATGCGCAGGTCGTACGCCCGGGGCGAATCGACGCGGTCCAGTTCGGGAAGGTGGCGGTTCCGGTTCTCCTCCAGGCGCAGCGATGCGTGGGCCCGGGCCAGTTCCCTGCGCATGAGGGTTACCTGCTCCTCCCAGGAGTAGGGGACCAGGTGGACGTTCCTCATGTACCAGGTGTAGTTCTCCTTCCCCACGCCCGAGGGCCCCGTCTTCTTGGGAAGCTCGGCCTCCAGCCAGGCCCGGAACGCCACGGTGGCGTCCGTGGCGTCGGCGATGGCGGCGTCCAGACGCGCGCTGGT
>DATHZE010000256.1:0-25793 GCA_035458765.1 Longimicrobiales bacterium | reverse complement strand
CCGAGAGTACCCGAGGGCATGAGCATTGACGGATCACGCCTCCAGATAGCCGTGGAGGAACAGGAGCGCTGGCGGCGTCGCCTAAGCGTTACCGTTCCCGCCGCACTGGTGGCCGAAGAGGAACGGAAGGCCGCGACGAAGTTGGCCTCCAGGGTCAACATGAAGGGCTTCCGCAAGGGACACGTCCCCAAGAACATGGTGGCATCCCGTTTCGGAGGAGCCCTGCGCCAGGAGGCCCTGGACCGACTCATCAACGACGCGTACCGCCAAGCCCTGGCCGCGGAAGACCTGCGTCCCATCAGCGAGGGCGAGTTGGAGGACGTCTCCTACGAGCCCCAGGCTGATCTGAGCTTCGCCATATCCTTCGATGTGCAGCCCAAGATCGACCTGGCCCGCTTGGGAGGCTTCGTGGTGGAACGCCCCGCCGCGAAGATCACCGACGAGCACGTGGAGGAGGTCCTCAGGAACATCCAGCAACAACAGGGGGCCTGGAAGCCCGTCGAAGACGGCAACGCCGAGGACGGGAATCTCGTTTCGGTCCGGATCCGCCGCCTGGACGGAGGGGATGCCTCCGCGGAGGGCAAGGACTACGAGTTCCCTCTGGGGGAGAACCAGGCCATCCCGGAGATCGAAGCCGCCATCAAGACGCTGGCGCCGGGCGGAAGCGGGGAGTTCTCCGTGACGTTCCCCCAGGACTTCCCCGACGAGAGTCGGCGTGGCAGTGTCGAGACGGTGGAGGTTTCGCTCCTGGGACGGAAGGCCATGGATCTTCCCCCCATCGACGACGACCTGGCGAGGCAGGCGGGAGATTTCGAATCCCTGGACCTTCTCAAGGCCAGGATACACGAGGATCTCGTCAAGGATGCGGCGGACCAGGCGGAAGGGGTCGTGAGAGGTCGCCTCCTCGACCTCCTGGTGGAGGCCAATCCCTTCGAGGTGCCCCGGTCGATGGTGGAACGATACTCCGATTCCATTCTCGGCGAGCAGAAGAACCTGCCGGACGAGCGCATGGCGGAGATCAAGGAGAGCATCCGCCCCGAGGCGGAGCGGGCCGTGAAGCGCCTGCTCGTCCTGGATCGGGTCGCCCAGACCCAGAATCTCGACGCCACGGAGGAGGACCTCGATCGGCGCATCGAGGAGATCGCAGAGAAGAGCGGCAGTACCCCGGAGAAGGTCTACGCCAGCTTTCAGAAGGCTGGAAGGCTGGAGGCGCTCGAGAGGGAGATCACCGAGCGGAACGTGTTCGAGTTCCTGAAGGGACAGTCCGAGATCACCGAGGCACCGGAGGCGTAGCCTCCGACCCGAACCTGAGCGTACCGAATGTCCATCTATCCCCCGTATGTCATCGAACGGACCAGTCGCGGCGAACGGAGTTACGACATCTTCAGTCGGCTCCTCATGGACCGCATCGTCTTCCTCGGCACCGGCATCGACGACAACGTCGCCAACATCATCCTGGCCCAGCTGCTATTCCTGGACGCCGAAGACCCCGAGCGGGACATCTTCATGTACATCAACTCTCCAGGGGGGAGTGTCTACGCCGGCATGGCGATCTACGACACCATGCAGCACCTGCGGGCGCCGGTATCGACGTTCTGCGTCGGGATGTGCGCATCCATGGGTGCAGTGCTCCTCGCGGCGGGAGAAAAGGGCAAACGACATGCCCTGCCGAACTCCCGGATCATGATCCACCAGCCCTCCGGTGGGTCGCAGGGAACCGCAGCGGACGTGGAAATCGCCGCCCGGGAGATTCTGTACACCCGCGAGAAGCTCAACGGCATCCTGGCGAAGCATACGGGCCAGACCGTGGCGCGCATCGCCGAGGATGTGGACCGTGACCGGTTTCTCAGCCCCGAGGAGGCCGTTCAGTACGGAATGATCGACCAAGTGATGGTGGGACCGGTGCCCACCCACGGGAAGCCGAAGGACTCAGACTCCGACTGAGGAGTTTTGTTCTGGACGGAAACCGGCGAAACTGGAAGTAGGCAGCCGAGGCCCCGGTCGCCAGGAAAAGCGTCTGACGACGCAAGGATCGACCCATGACGACGGACAAACATCTTCGCTGCAGCTTCTGCGGAAAGTCCAAGGAGAGCGTCAAGAAGTTCATCTCCGGACCGAACGTCTACATCTGCAACGAGTGCATTTCGCTGTGCAACGAGATCCTCGCCGAGGAGGAGGAACGCGAAGCACAGGACTCCGTCGTCCCCAGTCCGACGCCGGGTGAGATCAAGGAGATCCTGGATCAGTACGTCATCGGACAAGAGATGGCGAAGCGGGCCATGTCGGTGGCGGTGTACAACCACTACAAGCGCGTGAACCACCAGGGAGTTCTCGACGATGTCGAGATCGAAAAGGCCAACATCCTTCTGGTGGGTCCAACGGGTGTCGGAAAGACCCTGCTGGCCCAGACGCTGGCCCGGACCCTCAACGTCCCCTTCACGATCGCCGACGCCACCACCCTGACGGAGGCGGGCTACGTCGGAGAGGACGTGGAGAATATTCTCGTCCGACTCCTCCAGGCCGCGGACTTCAACATCGCCGAGTGCGAGCGTGGCATCGTCTACATAGACGAGATCGACAAGATCGCCCGGAAGTCCGAGAACCCGTCCATCACGCGCGATGTCTCGGGCGAGGGCGTGCAGCAAGCGTTGCTCAAGATCCTGGAAGGCACCGTCGCCAGTGTGCCGCCCCAGGGGGGGCGCAAGCACCCCCAGCAGGAATACATCCAGATCAACACCCGCAACATCCTCTTCATCTGCGGCGGGGCGTTCGACGGCCTCGAGAAGATCATAGAAGGACGGATCGGAAAGCGGCGCATCGGCTTCGCCGGGGAGGAAGCGTCCAGGGCTTCCGAGGGCAATATCCTGGCTCAGCTGGAGCCCGAGGACCTGCAACGCTTCGGCCTGATTCCGGAACTCGTGGGTCGACTGCCCGTGGCCGTCCACCTCGATCACCTCGACGAAGAAGCCCTGGTCCGAATCCTGGAGGAGCCCAAGAACGCGTTGGTGAAGCAGTACAAGAAGATGTTCGAACTCGAGGGCATCGGCCTCACCTTCGACCGGGAGGCGATCCGAGCCATCGCCCACCGGACCCTGGAGCGGGGCACCGGAGCGCGAGGTCTCCGCTCGATCATCGAAGGCATGATGCGCGACGTCATGTTCGAGATCCCCTCCCGCAAGGACGTGCGGGAGGTCGTGGTGACCCAGGAAGCGGTGGACAAGGGCATTCCCCCGCTCCTCGTCCTGCGCCCCGAGGAGCGCAAGCTGGAGGCATAGCGGGCGTTTCAGGTTTGTCGCCTGGACGACAACGGCCTCGGAGGAAACACCCCTCCGGGGCCGCTCCTTTTCCCATGGCATGATAAGAGGTACGATAGGCGTCGGCCGCACGAATTCTCTCCCCGGACCACTTCAGGATGCCGACCCTTTTTCGGGCCGAAGATCAGATCGAAGTCCCCGACAGACTCCCGGTGATCGCTCTGCGGGACCTGGTCTTTTTTCCATACATGGTGCTCCCGCTTCTCATCGGACGGCCCCGTTCGGTGGCCGCGCTGGCTGAAGCCCAGGACGGCGACGGGTTGGTGCTCCTGGCGACCCAACGGGACCCCTCCACCGACGACCCCGGGGGGAATGAACTCTTTCGGGTCGGCACGGTCGCACGCTTGGTGCAGGTTTCCACGCTGCCCGACGGCACCGCGCGCGTCGTTCTGGAAGGACTGGGGCGCGCCCGTATCAAGCGACTGAACACCACTACCCAGGCGCTCCGTGCGAGTGTAGAACTGACCACCTCCCACGAGTCGGAGGCGGGAAGCCCCCTCCCGCCCGAGACCGTGCAGGCGGCCCGAGAGGTGGTGGTGCTGTACGCCGACTACGCCCGTCTGCACGAGAGAATTCCAGACGAGCTGCCCGGCGTTCTCTCAGGCCAGGGTGACCGTGTCCGCCTCGCCCACATGATCTCCGGCCATCTCCTGCTGCCCGCCGCCCAGAAGCAGGAGCTCCTGGAGGCACCGGACACCGGAGCCCAATTCACCCTCCTGGGAGACTTCCTCCGCCGTGAAGTCGAGGTTCTGCGGATCGAAGCGAAGTTGGACCGGCAGATCCGTCTTCAGCTCTCCGGTGAGGCGCAACCGGAGTTCGGGCCAGGACTTCGTGCCCTGCACCGGGAACCCCCGCAGCCAGAAGCCGACGAATGGGCCGAGTTGGAGGATACCCTGGGTCGGACCCCCCTGCCCCCTCAGGCCCGGGATCGGGCAGAAAAGGAAATGGCGCGCCTCAAGCGCCTCAATCCAGTAGCGCCGGAAGCGGCGGTGATCCGCACCTACCTGGACTGGTTGGCGGCCCTACCCTGGGCGGGCCGATCGCCCGACAACCTCGACGTGGCCCACGCCAGTGCGATCCTGGACGCCCAGCACTTCGGGCTGAGCGAGGTCAAAGATCGGATCCTGGATCACGTCGCGGTGCTTTCCCTGGTGGGGGAGATGCGAGGCCCCATACTCTGCCTCGTCGGTCCGCCTGGTGTGGGCAAGACGTCGCTGGGCCGAAGCATCGGGGACGCCCTGGGCCGTGAGTTCGTTCGGGTGAGCCTGGGAGGAATCCGGGACGAGGCCGAAATCCGCGGTCACCGACGCACCTACGTCGGCGCCCTCCCCGGGCGAGTGATCCAGGGGATGCGACGCAGCGGCACGACCAACCCGGTCTTCCTCCTGGACGAAGTGGACAAGTTGGCTCGTGACTTCCACGGCGATCCGGGAGCGGCCCTCCTCGAAGTCCTGGACCCCGAACAGAACCGCACCTTCACGGATCACTATCTGGAGTTGGAGTACGACCTCTCCGACGTCCTGTTCATCGCAACGGCCAACACGCTGCAGGGGATTCCCGAGCCCCTCAGGGACAGAATGGAGGTTATCCGACTTCCGGGTTATCTGGACACCGAGAAGAGGGAAATCGCCCAGCGCTTCCTGTGGCCCCGTCTGGCCGAGGCCCATGGCCTCCGAACCGTGGTAACCATGACTCCGGAGGCCATGGGAGACGTCATCGGACGCTACACCCGGGAGGCCGGCGTGCGGGAACTCAACCGCCGGCTCTCGAGAATCGCCCGCAAGCTCGCGCGCCAGGTGGCGGACGGAGGCCCAGCGGTCGATCGGGTAGACCCCGGCGACCTGCGGGACCTCCTCGGTCCACCCCCCTATCAGCCTCCCGATCGCGATCAGGAAGCCGAGCGTGTGGGCATCGCCAACGGACTTGCCTGGACCGCCGCCGGTGGAGAAGTCCTCGACGTCGAGGTGGCCATCCTGCCTGGAGTCGGAGGCCTGCGACTCACAGGAACGCTGGGCGACGTCATGAAGGAGTCGGCGCAGGCAGCCGTGACGTACGCGCGATCCCGGTCGGAGCCTCTCGGCCTGACGCCCCAGTTTCACGAGAAGATCGACGTCCACATCCACATCCCGGAGGGCGCCACCCCCAAGGACGGGCCCTCCGCGGGCATCACCATCGCCGTGGCCCTCATTTCGGCCCTCACGGACACGCCTACCCGGGCGGACGTGGCCATGACCGGAGAGATCACCCTCCGAGGGCGCGTGCTGGGTGTAGGGGGCGTCAAAGAGAAGGCAGTGGCCGCCCTGAGGGCCGGCATCCGCACGGTCGTATTGCCGGCCGCCAACGCGTCGGACCTGGAGCTGCTCCCGCAGGAAGTCCTGGACCAGGTCCGCTTCGTGACCGTTCGATCCATGGACGAGGTCATGGATGCGGCGCTTGTGCGCAGTCCGCTGCGCACCAGCCCGCGGAGTCCGGACAGCGGGGGGTTGGGGCTACCCCTGTCCCACGGATGAACATCCAGACGGTGGAGTACGCCGGTACCGTCGCCAAGCCGGGGCAGCCCATCCCGGGGGACCTACCTCAGATCGCCTTCTCGGGACGCTCCAACGTCGGAAAGTCGTCGCTCATCAATACGCTGCTGCGAAGGACACGGCACAAGATCGCGAAGGTATCCAGCACGCCGGGCAAGACCCAGGCCCTGAACTTCTACCGCGTGAACGATGTCTTCTTCCTTGTGGATCTCCCGGGTTACGGATACGCCAAGGTCCCCCAGGGCATGCGGAACGCCTGGCAGAACCTCATCGATTGGTACCTGGGGGAGTCGGGCGGGGTGCGAGGGGTCGTCCACCTGGTCGATGCGCGCATGGCCCCCACGGACCATGACCTGACCATGATGGCGTACTTAGCCAATGCGGGACTGCCCTCCCTGGTGATCCTCACCAAGATGGACAAGCTGAAGCGGAGCGAGCGGAAGATCGCAATCGCCCGCGCCATCCAGACCCTGAGCCTGGACGAAGATCAGTTGGTTCCGTTCTCCGCCAAGACGGGCGAGGGACGAGACGCCCTGCTGGCGGCCCTCCAAACTCTTCTGGACGAGCCGCCGCCTTCCCGCGCGGCACCCAAGGAGGTCGAGTCCCCGTGAGATCCCTGACCGGCATCCTGCTCGTTGCGCTCCTCGGTGGATGCGCGCTGCCGGAGGGCACACCGGCCACCGTGGCGCCGGAGGCCCTCCCCGCGCCCGGCACCGGAACCCTTCGGCAGGACGAAGTGTCCATTTCCCTCCGAAGCGGCCCGCTCCAGATCAAGATCACCCCGCTGTCCGAGTCCGTGACGCGAACGACTGCGCCCGACACCTACCGGCGCCTCTCGGGGTTGGCCGGCCGTTTCCGGCCGGAGGCGCTCCGCAGTTCCGACTCCGACAGCCTGGAACTATTCCTGGTTTCTTTCTACTCCGAATCTCCTGACGTCCCGTTCGTTCCGGAGGAGATCCAGTTCATCAGCCAGGGAACGCGCTACCGCCCGACGGCGATCCTCCCGGTCACACCGTCATGGGGTCAGCGGAGGGTCGCCCAGCGCGAGACCGAGATGGCGGTGTACGCCTTCGGCGCGGGGGTGGATCTCGAATCGAGCCTCGTCGTGGCGTACGGCTTGGTCGAGAGTTCCGCCTGGGACGCGATCCTACCCAGGGTCCGAGCGGAGCGAGCCCGGGCCCGGGCCCGGGGCGACGCCTACTGAGTCGCCGACGCCGCCTAGTCCATTTCGAATTTGGAGATCTTCCGGTAGAGCGTCCGCTCTCCGATTCCCAGCAACTCGGCCGCCTTGCGGCGGTTTCCCGCGACCGATTCCAACGCGGCTCGGATGGCTTCCCGCTCCATGTCCTCCATGGTCATGCCAGGACGGTAGATCACGATACCGTCCGCGCCCTTGGCGGACCCCTGGTCATCGGACATCCCCGTCCGCGTCATGGGCTGAACCACGGCCTCCACTTCCCGTACCTCGTCATCCCCCTCGGCGACGTCCAACGGGTAGATGGGAATCTCCCGGGAGGGCAACCGCCCCACCGCGCGCGCAGCGACATCCATGGAAGCGTCCCGGCGGTAGACCTCGAACTGCCTTCGAAGGTCATCCATGTCCACGCGCAGATCCATCAGAGTACGGAAGACGAACTCCAGTTCGGGGTGCAGGTGCTTCCCCTGGCCGCCTTCGACGAGACCTCTGGGAATCTGAGCAGGAAGGAGCGTGCGCCCCCGCCCGGCGAGCACGTCGCCGGGGATGTCCTGGGGTCCGATCACCCCTCCAGGAGCCAGGACCACCATGGACTCCACCAGGTTGCGCAGTTCGCGCACGTTCCCGGGCCAACTGTAGTCCCTCAGGATCTCCATCGCCTCCGGAGAGATGCCCGCGAACGAGCGGTCGTGGCGCACCGACGCATCGCGAATGAACTCCTCGACCAGGACGTCGATGTCGTCCCGCCTGTCCCGGAGGGCAGGCAACTCGATATGCAGGACGTTGAGGCGGAAGTAGAGATCCCGCCTGAACTCGCCAATGGCCACCAGTTGTCGGAGATCCTGGTTCGTGGCGGCCACAATGCGGACGTCGACATTGATCGCCCTCTCTCCACCCACCCGGTGGAACTCCCGCTGCTCCAGAACCCGAAGGAGCTTGGTCTGGGTGGCGAGGGGCATCTCCCCGATCTCGTCCAAGAAGATCGTGCCCTTGTCGGCGAGTTCGAACAGTCCGCGACGAGCGTCGATGGCGCCGGTAAAAGCCCCTTTCTCGTGCCCGAACAGTTCAGACTCCAGCAGGGTCTCCGAGAGCGCCGCGACGTTCACGGCGATAAACGGTTTGTGGCGGCGGGGAGAAAGGCCGTGGATACCCCGCGCGACCAGTTCCTTCCCCGTGCCCGACTCCCCCGTGACCAGAACGGTCGACGCAACCGGAGCGATCTGCACGACCCGCTCCAGAACCTCCCGCACGGCGTCGGTCTTTCCAACGATGCCCGTGAGTCGCTGCAGCCGACGACGCTCTATGGCCATGCGTCCGACGGCCGCCACGTCCGCGGCCGTCACGGAGCCCGCAAATACCTCGTCGAAGCCCGGGCGAAGCGCGGGGGACAGGCTTTCGCCCGGGGCCAGGGCAAAGACGGGAATGTGCAGAACCTCTCTGGCCTGGCGGGCCAATCCGCCGCCGCCCGATTCGAATCCGCCGGTCAGCACCAGCAACACCGTGCCTTCCGAAGTCAGCGCTTCAGCCGGAGTCACAAGGTCGGTGCCGTACCCCGCCCGATGGAAGGCCTCGCGGAGGCTCCCTGCCCGGTTCAGATCATGGGTCGAGATCAGGACGATGTCGTCCTTCATGCCGCTCCTCCCCCGACCGGCGCGTGAGGGGGATCTTCACCCCGGGCCAGTGCCACCGCGTGGCCCACAAGGGGACCAAGCGCGGCCAAGCCGTCGCGTACGCCCCCGGGGCTCCCAGGCAGGTTCACGACCAAGGTCCGTCCCCGGATGCCGGCCAAGCCCCTGGACAGGATGGCGAACGGAGTGGATGCCAGCCCCTGGCGACGCAGTTCTTCGGCCAGACCCGGCACCAGCCTGTCCAGCGCGGGAAACGTCGCCTCCGGCGTTACGTCCCTGGGGGCCAGGCCGGTCCCTCCGGTCGTCAGAATCAGATCGATACCGGCTTCATCGCACCAGCGCACGATGGTCGCCGTGATCCCGGCGGCCTCGTCGGGCACGGTGGCGCGCTCCACGACCTGATGCCCCTCCTCGGCGGCCCAGGCTGCGACCGCGGCCCCGCTGCGGTCTTCCTGCTCCCCGCGAGCGCACCGGTCACTGACGGTAAGGATGCCGACCCTCATGGGCGCCTACCGACGGATCGAGCCCTGGGTGTAGAAGGGCGGTCGCTGCACGACCGCCTGTAGAGCCTTGCCGCGCACGTCCACCTGTACCTGGGTGTCTGCCTTTGCGAACTCCGGAGGAACGAAGGCCAGCGCGACCCCGTAGCCCAGGGAAGGAGACACCGTCCCGCTCGTCACGAGGCCCACGTCCGTGCCGTCGTGCTGAACCGCATACCCGGGCCGAGGGAAGCCTTTCTCGGTGAGCCGCAGCCCCACCAGGCGCCTGGGTACCCCGGCCTCCTTCTGCTGCGCCAACGCCTCCCTGCCAACGAATCGACCCTTGTCCAACTTGGTGATCCAGGCCAGACCGGACTCCAGCGGAGTGTGCCGGTCGTCCAGGTCGTTTCCGTAGAGAGGGTAACCCACCTCGAGACGCAGCGAGTCCCGAGCCCCCAAGCCCGCGGGAATGAGGCCATCCGGCTCCCCGACCTCCAGGATCTTGTTCCACAGGTGCACCGCGTCGGCAGGGTCGACATAGAGCTCGAAGCCGTCCTCCCCCGTGTATCCGGTTCCCGAGATCACCGCCGGCACGCCGTCCACCGCTCCTTCCAGGAAGCGATAGTACCGCACGTCATCGACGTCGATGTCGACCAGCGGCCGAAGGATCTCCCGGGCGACAGGGCCCTGCAGCGCCAGAAGCGCAGTCCCTTCGGACCGATCCTCGACACCGACGTCCAGACCCTCGGCGTGCTTCCTCACCCAGGCGAGGTCCTTGGACAGGTTGGAGGCGTTGACTACGAGCATCCAACGATCCCGGAATCGGTAGACGATCAGATCGTCCACAATGCCGCCGTGCTCAAAGCACATGGCCGAATACTGCGCCTGTCCCTCTTCGATCTTGGAGGCGTCGTTCACCGTGATCAGCTGAATCAGGTCCAACGCCTGCGGCCCCGTGAGCACGAACTCACCCATATGGGAGACGTCGAACAAGCCCGCGGCTTCACGAACCGCACGGTGCTCGGCGGTGATCCCGGTGGCGTACTGGACCGGCATCTCGAATCCGGCGAACGGCACGATCTTGCCGCCGAGGGAGACATGCTCTGCGTGAAGCGGGGTGCGCTTGAGGACGTCGTTCATCCGAGAAGCTCCACAAGGATGGCCTTCTGTGCGTGAAGGCGGTTCTCCGCCTCGGGAAAGATGCGAGAGCGAGGCCCGTCGATGACGTCGGCTGTGACCTCCTCGCCGCGGTGGGCCGGAAGGCAGTGCAAGAAGATGGCGTCCGCCGCGGCGCGGTCCATGACGGCTCCATTCACCTGGAAGCCCCGGAAGGCCGCGGCCCGAGCCTGGGCCTCTTCCTCCTGACCCATGGACGCCCACACGTCGGTGGTGACCACGTGGGCGCCCTCGGCGGCCTCGGCCGGGTCCCGGGTGAGAATGACGTCGGCCTCGCCCTGGGCGCGCTTCAGGATGGACGGGTCGGGATCGAAGCCCTCCGGACATGCGAGGCGCAGGTTGAAGCCCAGTCGGTACGCCGCATTCAACCAGGAGTTCGCCATGTTGTTGCCGTCACCGATCCACGCCACCGTCCTGCCCCTGAGCTCGTCACCGAACTCTTCCTGGACGGCCTGGAGGTCGGCCATGATCTGGCAAGGATGCAGCAGATCGGTTAGTCCGTTGATCACCGGCACCGATGCGTGACGCGCGAGCTCCTCGACCTCGGCGTGAGCGAACGTCCGAATCATGATTCCATCCACGTAGCCGGCCAGCACCTTGGCCGTGTCGTGCATGGACTCTCCGCGCCCCATTTGGCTGTCGCGGTCGGACAGAAACAGGGCGTGTCCGCCCAGTTGGGTCATCCCGACCTCGAAGGACACGCGAGTGCGCGTCGAGCTTTTCCGAAAGATCATGGCCAGACTCTTGCCGGCCAGAATCGGGCCCCCCTCGGCACCGGACTTCAGGCGATGCGCTCGCTCGAGAAGCGCCAGCAGTTCATCGCGGTGGAAGTCCGAGATGGCAAGGAAGTCACGTTCAGCTGGAGGCATTTCGATTCTCAGAGAATGAAGCGACGCAGGTCTTCGTCCTCGACCACCTTCTTGAGGCGATCCTGGACGAAAGCGCGATCCACCGTCAGGGGTTCGGTACCGGATTCCGGCAGCCCGAAGAGCACCTCCTCGAGCAGGGTGGTGAGGACGGTTTGAAGGCGGCGCGCACCGATGTTCTCCATACGGACGTTGAGATCGGCGGCGATCCGCGCGATTTCGGCCACACCGTCATCCGTGAAGTCTACGTGGGCCCCCTCGGTCTCCATGAGCGCCGCATACTGCACGAGGAGAGCGTTCTTGGGCTCGCGCAGAATGCGCACGAATTCAGCTTCGCCCAGGTTCTTCAGCTCGACGCGAATGGGGAAGCGCCCCTGCAACTCCGGAATGAGATCCGACGGCTTGGCCACGTGGAAGGCACCGGCGGCGATGAACAGCACGTGATCGGTGCGAACCAGACCGTACTTCGTCGCCACCGTCGATCCCTCGACGATGGGAAGGAGGTCTCGCTGGACTCCCTCCCTGCTCACGTCGGGTCCCATGCCGCCCCGGTCTCCGGCGATCTTGTCGATCTCGTCGAGGAAGACAATACCCATCTCCTCAGCCCGGAAGAGCGCTTCGTTCACTACCTCGTCCATGTCGACGAGCTTGTCCAATTCGTCCTGAAGCAGGACGCGGCGGGCTTCTGACACCGACACCGTGCGACGTTTCGTGCGCTTCGGGAGCATGTCCTGGAGCATGTCCACGAAATTGTGGTCCACCCCCTCCGTGCCCCCCATGGGTACCATCATCCCTTCGAGGGACGGCGTCTGCTGGACTTCGATCTCGACCTGGCGCTCCTCGAGCTTCCCGTCCCTGAGAAGTTGGCGGAGCTTCTCCCGGGTGCGTTCGCGACGCATCTGCAGCGTCTCTTCGCCGGCCGGTTCCACACCCCCGGGCCCTGCGATGAACACGTGGGCCTTTTCTTCGGGCCTCGCCTCCGATGGGCCCTCCACCTCTCCACCCTTCAGCGGCGGGAGAAGGAGGTCCAGCAGGCGCTCCTCCACGCGCTCCTCCGCGAGACCCTGGACTTCGTCCTCGCGCTCGGCGCGAACCAGGTTGATGGATATGTCCACCAGATCGCGCACGATGGACTCCACGTCGCGACCCACGTACCCCACCTCGGTGAACTTGGAAGCCTCCACCTTGATGAAGGGCGCGCCGGCCAAGCGGGCGAGACGCCGTGCGATCTCCGTCTTCCCGACGCCCGTGGGACCGATGAGAATGAGGTTGTTGGGGAGGATCTCCTCCCGCATTTCCTCCTCCACGCGTTGCCGGCGCCAGCGGTTCCGGAGGACGATGGCCACCGCCTTCTTGGCGTCCTCCTGACCGATGATGTACTTGTCCAGCTCCGCCACGATCTGGCGCGGCGTGAGTTCATCGATCCAAGGGGCCTCGGTGAGCGGCTCCTTGTCGGGAGCCTGGGGAGCGACGGTGTCCGTTGCAGTCGTCGTCATGCACCCCCTCCCGGCAACTCCAGGACCACGATGTCCAGATTCGTATAGACGCAGATCTCACCTGCGATCTTCATGGCCTCGGTGACCACGTCCTTCGCGTCGAGATCAGTGTGGCGCTGCAGTGCGCGCGCTGCGGACAGCGCGTACGTCCCGCCCGAGCCGATGGCCAAGATCGCGTCGTCGGGTTCGATGACGTCCCCGTTGCCGCTGACCAGAAAGAGGTGCTCCGTGTCGGCGACGGCCAGAAGCGCGTCGAGGCGGCGGAGATACCGATCCGTGCGCCAGTCCTTCGCCAATTCCACCACCGCCTTCGTGAGGTTGGCAGGGTAGCGCTCGAGCTTCTCCTCGAGTTTCTCGAAGAGCGTAAAAGCGTCTGCGACGGCGCCGGCGAAGCCGGCGAGGATCTTACCGTCCTTGAGGACCCGCACCTTGCGGGCGGTCCCCTTCACCACCGTGTCGCCCATGGTGACCTGTCCGTCGCCTCCCATGGCGACACGGCCGTCCTTTCGGACGGCGAGAACGGTGGTGGAGCGGACTTGAGGAAGGGTCATGGATCGTGGAGTCGTGGGTTACCGAGGCCCCGAACCCGGCGGGCCTCATCTTGAGCGCAGTCGAGGGGCAAGAAAGCTAACCACACTCCTGCCGAATTGGCAGACGTCCGCGGGACGGACTCCTATCCACCCGAGCGGGGGTGCGCGTCCCTGTAGACCCGCAGGATCCTCTCCTTCG
The DNA here is from genome assembly GCA_035458765.1 of Longimicrobiales bacterium. GTDB lineage: Bacteria > Gemmatimonadota > Gemmatimonadetes > Longimicrobiales > Gaopeijiaceae > SZUA-318. Next base: position 12,382 of record DATHZE010000256.1, on the reverse strand, counting down.
TCGTGTGCGTGTAGATCTGCGTCGTGGAAAGGCTGACATGCCCCAGCAGCTCCTTCACGGCGAGGAGGTCCGCGCCACCCTCCAGTAGGTGCGTCGCGAACGAATGTCGAAGGGCGTGAGCCGACAGCCCCGCGGCACCGGCGGCACTCGCGAGACATCGACGGACCGCTTCCTGAATGGAACGCCTGGAGAGGCGACCCCCACGTGCGTTGAGAAGGACGGCCTGCGCATCACCCCTACCTTCCGCCCTCTCCAAGACCTCCGAACGCCTCGGCTGGTAGCGCTCCAGAGCACGCAGGGCACTCCCGGTGAGCGGAACGATCCGCTCCTTGCTTCCCTTCCCCACCACGCGGGCCATCCCTCCGCTGCGGTCCAATGACCGCAGGTTCAGGTCGTGCAGCTCGGAAAGCCGAAGGCCGCTGCCGTAGAGCAATTCCAGGATGAGGAGATCGCGGGCGCCTTGCAGCGTGTTCTCCGACGCCGCTGCTTCCGCCGCCGAGAACACGACACTCACGTCGGCGCCGGAGAGGTGTCCTGGAAGGCGCCGATCCACCTTCGGCGCGCGGACAGCCCGAGTGGGGTTCGTGGGTACTTGCTCCTCCAGGTGCAGAAAACGGAAGAACGTCCGAGCGGCGGAGAACTTGCGCGCCACGGTCCGACGGGAGCGCCCGCCCCGCCTGCACCAGCCGAGGAAGCCCCTGAGGGCCAGGCGGTCCACCGCGGTCCACGCCCAACCGGTATGCGCCAGGTATTCGTCCAGAAAAGTCTGAAGCTCCCGGAGGTCACGGGCGTAGGCCCGGACGGTGTTGGGCGACAATTGACGTTCTTCGGCGAGGTGCCGGAGGAATTCGCTCACCTCTCGGCGCGCCGGGGAGGTCTCGGCCCGGCCCGAACCGGTTCCTCCCATGGCGCTAGGAGCTCGTGCCCGGGGCTGCCGGGGTCGCGATGGAGGCCGACGTCATCCACGCCTCGAAGTCCGCCTGCGCCCTGGCCGCCAGGGCTTCGCGCCGGGCCTTCTTGTCCCGGACGGTCTTGGCAAGCGGGTCCACCAGACCCCAGTTGGAATTCATGGGCTGAAAACGCTCGGCATCGGTCTCGCGCAGGTACCGGTAGAGGGCCCCCAGCATGGTCGTTGCCGGCGGCACCTCCGGCCCCTGGCCCGCCAGGATTCGCGCCAGGTTGATGCCCGCCAGAATCCCGCTGGCGGCCGACTCGGTATACCCCTCGACCCCGGTGAGTTGACCGGCGAAGATGGCCTCCGGTCTTGCCAGGAGGCTTCCGTGGGGCGTGAGACATTTGGGAAAATTCAGATAGCTGTTCCTGTGGATCGATCCCCACCTCAGGAACTCGGCGTTGGCCAATCCAGGAATCATCCCGAACACCCGCTTTTGCTCTCCGATGCGGAGGCGCGTCTGGAATCCCACCATGTTCCACATCTGGCCGGCCCTGTCCTCCCGACGAAGCTGAACCACTGCCCACGGGCGATGCCCCGTGCGTGGATCCGTGAGCCCGATGGGCTTCATGGGGCCGAACCGCAGCGTGTCGTGGCCCCGGCCGGCCATCACCTCCACCGGGAGGCACCCCTCGAAATACGGCACGGCGTCCCAATCGTGGGCTGCGTGGACATCGCCTTCCTTGAGTGCTCCGATGAACGCGTCGTACTCCTCCTTGTTCATGGGACAGTTGAGGTAGTCGGCATCCTCGTCGAACCTCCCGGCCGCGAAGACGATGCCGTCATCGAGGCTGTCGCGATGTAGTATGGGCGCGATGGCGTCGAAGAATGCGAGTCCGCCCTCGCCGAGTGCCTCGACGATTGCGGCCGTCAGCGCGTCCGACGTGAGCGGGCCCGTGGCGATGATCGCGGGCCCGCCTGGAATGCTCCCGCACTCCTCCCGCACCACCTCGACACCGGCCTCCGCCTGCACCGCTTCGCTCATGGCTGCGCTGAAGAGGTGGCGATCGACGGCCAAGGCCGACCCGGCGGCTACGCGACTCCGATCAGCGGCCTCGAGAAGCACCGAACCCAGCGCCCTCATTTCCCGCTTCAGCTGCCCGTGCGCGTTGGCGGGATCCTCGCTCTTGAAGGAGTTGGTACACACCAACTCTCCAAGCCCGTCGGTCTGGTGCGCCGGCGTGGTTCGAATGGGCCGCATTTCCAGGAGACGAACCCGGTGACCCCGGCGGGCGAGCTGAACCGCGGCCTCGCAACCGGCAAGGCCACCGCCCACCACCGTGACCTCAGGGCTCACGACCCGCGGGCCTTCTTCTTTCCGCGGGCACCGCCTCTGCCCTTTCCTTTTCGGGCGGCGGCGGCCCCGAGCAGGGACACCGCCTCATCCATCTCGAGTTCTTCCGGCGTCATGTCCTTGGGCAGCGTGGCGTTCACCTTGCCGTCCGTGACATACGGCCCGTATCGCCCGGACATCACCACGACTTCCGCGCCGGACTTGGGATGCGGTCCCAGCTCCTTCAGCGACTGCCGCTTGCCTGACGCTTTCGCCTCGATGAGACCCACGGCGTCGTCCAGGGTGACGCTCCAGAGTTCTTCGTCGTTCTTGAGGCTGGCGAAGACCTTGCCGCGCCTCACGAACGGTCCGAAGCGTCCAATGCCGGCCACGACTTCCTCCTTCGTGGAGGCGTCCACTCCGACGGTCCGGGGCAGAGAAAGAAGACGGACGGCATAGTCCAGATCGACGTCGCCGGGCGTCTTGCCCTTGGGCAACGAGACGCGATGCGGCTTCTCGCCTTCGGAAGGCGCAGACAGTTCCACGTAAGGCCCGTAGGGCCCCACCTTGAGCAGCACGTCGCGCGCATGTTCGGGGTGCCGACCCAGAACCTCCCCTTCGGGAGCGGGGCCGTCGAGGGAGCGCGTGCTTTGGCACTCGGGATAGCCCGAGCAGCCAAGGAACCGGCCGAACCGATTCCATCGCACCAGCATGGGACGGCCACACTTGTCGCAGGACTCTCCCTCGGCGGCCAGGATCTCCCTGATGATCTCGTCGGAGTTCGCCCCTCCCGCGTCTACGCGTTCCCGGAACCCCGGATAGAAGGACGCCAGGGGTTCCCGCCAATCCACCTCGCCTTCCTCCACCCGATCGAGCTCTCCCTCCATCCGGCTGGTGAAGGCAACCTCGAAGAGGTTGGGAAAGAGCTTCACAAGAAGCTTGGCCACCACCTCGCCCAGATCGGTGGGGTGGAACCGCTTCTGCTCCAGGTCCACGTAGCCGCGGTCCGTGATGGTGGAGAGGATCTGGGCATAGGTGCTGGGTCGACCGATGCCGAGCTTCTCCATCTCCTTCACCAGACTGGCCTCTGAGAATCGAGGCGGTGGCTGCGTGAAGTGCTGCTTCGGCTCGATGCTCCGAACCTCGCTGCGGTCCCCCTCGTTCAGCGGCGGAAGCGGTTCGAGGTCGTCGAGGCGTCGATGCTCGCCGGCCTCGGTGGCCTCGAGGTAGAGCCGCGTGAACCCCTCGAACTTCACCACCGATCCCGTAGCGCGGAACAGATACGAGCGGTCGTTCTGCCCATGGATGTCGAAGTCCACCGTGGTCGTATCATAGACGGCGGGAGCCATCTGCCCCGCCACGAAGCGGAGCCAGATCAGTTCATAGAGGCGGGCGGCGTCGCTCTCCAGATACCTGGCGGCCTCGGAAGGATGGAGGGTCGCGTCGGACGGTCGGATGGCTTCGTGGGCCTCCTGGGCCCCTTTCTGCTGCTTGCCGGCCCAAAGGCGGGGCGACGACGCGACGTAGTCTTCACCGATTTCCGTCCGGATCCAGACCCGGGCCTCGTCCACGGCCCCGGGCGACACACGGGTGGAGTCGGTACGCATGTACGTGATGAGACCGACGGTGCCCCGCGCGCCCACCTCGAGACCTTCGTAGAGGCGCTGGGCTACGGACATGGTTCGCCGCGCCGAATAACCGAGACGCTTCGCAGCCTCCTGCTGGAGGGTGGAGGTGGTGAAAGGCGGCGCCGGGTTCTTCCTTCGTTCACGGCGCTTCACGTCGCTGACCCGGAAGGGCACGCCGCCTACGGCGTCGAGGACCTCCGCTGCGGCCGCCTCGTTCCCCAGCGTGAATGCCTTGCCCCCGATCTGGTGGAGCTTGGCGTCGAACTGCTGCTCGTCCTTCATCAGGTGGGCGGTGATCGACCAGTACTCCTCCTCCTTGAACGCCCGGATCTCGTCTTCGCGCTCGCAGATCAGGCGAAGAGCCACCGTTTGGACGCGACCGGCGGAGAGGCCCGGACGAATCGGCTTCCACAGGAGCGGGCTGACCTGATAGCCCACGAGCCGGTCGAGGATTCGACGCGCCTGCTGCGCCTCGACCTTCTTCATGTCGAGAAGCCCCGGGTTCTTCAGCGCCTCCTGCACCGCGCTCTTCGTGATTTCCCGGAACTGCACCCTGCGGAAACGCTCACCATCGTCACCCGGGTAGCCAAGCTGCTCGGCAACGTGGTACGCGATGGCCTCTCCTTCACGATCCGGGTCGGTGGCCAGGATCACCGTCTCGGCACCCTTGGCGAGCCTCTTCAACTCGGTGAGGACCTTGCCCTTCCCTCGAATCGTGACGTACTGGGGCTCGAAACCGTTATCGACGTCTACCCCCAGTTCCTTGGTAGGCAGGTCACGCACGTGTCCTACCGAGGCGGCAACCTCATAGCTGGCTCCAAGGTACTTCCCGATGGTCCGGGCCTTGGCCGGCGACTCGACGATAACAAGGTGCTTCGACATTCAGTTCTCTTATCTCTAGGCGGTATAATTCGCAGTCAGAGGCGCTACTCGAGCCAGGATCCGGGCCGACACATCTTCCGCTGTTCGACCCTCCGTGTCCACCTCAAAGTCCGCGTCAGCATAGCGTGAGGCACGTTGCCGGAGAAGCGCCGCCGCTGCTTCGAGGCGGTCGGAACCCACCAGCAAGGGGCGAGTCCCACCCTCGCCCGCCCGCCGCACGGCCTCCGCAGACGACACTTTGAGCCACACGGTGAAGGTCCCGACCGGAACGGCCTGAAGGCGGCCCGGCTCTGCGGCCCAACCACCCCCGGTCGCCAGAACCACGCGGTCGCGCTTCAGGAATTCCTCGGCGACGTCGGCCTCGAGACCCCGGAAGAAGTCCTCGCCCGACTGGGCGAAGATCGCCGCAACGGTCCGGCCCTCCCGCGACTCGATGACCTCATCGAGATCGTGGAAGGTCCAGCCCATCTTTCGCGCGACGAGTTGGCCCACAGTGGACTTGCCCGCGGCCATGAAGCCGATCAGGACGATCCGGTGGACGGTCGACTCAGACGTCACCGCCCTGCATACCCCCGGCTCGAGAGGTACGCGAGGTACCCGTCGAAGTTCCGGCGTGTCTCGGCCAGGGAGTCCCCGCCGAACTTCTCGAGAAAGGCATCCGCCAGCACCAGTGCGACCATGGCCTCACCGACAACCGCGGCGGCAGGCACCGCGCACACGTCACTCCGTTCCACGGCAGCGTCACCCACCGCCCCGCTTCGGAGGTCCACGCTGGGGAGGGGCTTCCGCAAGGTCGAGATCGGCTTCATGGCGCCCCGCACCACCAACGGCTCACCCGTGGTCACACCGCCCTCGAGTCCGCCCGCCCGATTCGACGCACGACCGAGGAATCCGGTCCTCGGCTTGTCCCCGGCGTGGACGATGGGGTCATGCACCTCGGATCCCGGGAGCCGAGCGCCGGCGAAGCCCGCCCCGATCTCCACGCCCTTCACGGCCTGGATCGACATGAGCGCTCCCGCGAGCCGCCCGTCGAGCTTCGAATCCCATGACACGTGGCTCCCCAACCCAACGGGCAGACCGCGGACGACCACTTCAAAGATGCCGCCAAGGGTGTCTCCACGCTCCTTGGCAATGTCGATGGCCGCGGTCATTCTGGCTGAAGCCTCGGCATCCAGACACCGCACCGGATCCCCGTCGACGGCCCCGTTCAGGTCCTCGGGGAGAGCTTCCGGCGCCGTACTTTCCACGCCGCCGATGGAGAGTACGTGACTTCCTACGCCCACTCCGAATTCGGCGAGAAAGCGTTTCGCGATGGCACCGCACGCCACCCTGGCGGCGGTCTCCCGCGCCGAGGCACGCTCGAGGATGTCACGAACGTCACGCCGGTCGTACTTGAGGGCGCCCACCAGGTCAGCGTGACCTGGCCGCGGCAGATAATGAGGGCGGAGGGCCTTGGGATTCTCGTCAGCGGATGGGGACAAGGGGCTCATGGCCACCTGCCAGTTCTCCCAGTCCTTGTTCCAGATCACCATGGCCAGGGGCGAGCCGAGGGTCTCCCCGAGACGCACCCCGCTCAGGATCTCCGCACGGTCCTGCTCGATCTTCATCCTCCGACCCCGTCCATACCCCCCCTGCCTGCGTTCGAGCTCGGGGTCGACATCCCTGGCCATATCCACCGTCAGGCCAGCAGGCAGTCCCTCGACGAGGGCGATCAGCCCTCGGCCGTGAGACTCCCCCGCAGTCCGGAACGACAGTCTTCGCATGCATCTCCCCCGATTCGACGAAAGCCCGGTCTTTGCCACAGCAGCCTACTATATAGAACCTCGCTTCATGCTTCTCCAACTCCACCCCGCGGCGGCAGACCCTGCTGCCGAACCCAACGCAACGTGCCCCGCCGGACCAGGTCCGTCGGGGCACGCACGCCCGTCGCGAATTGGATCCCCCCCAGGATCACATCGTTATCTTCGCTCGGGATGCTCCTTCAAGACATCGGCTTTGCGCACGTCGATGACCACCACTCCGCCGCCGGACGTCGTGGCGAACAACTTCATCACGACGCACCGGTCCTCGGTGGTGCCATCCGGCGCAATGGGTTGGAGGAAGTTCCCCGCCTCGTAGAGTCGGACCGCGTTGCCGATGAAGTTCCCACGTTTGTCCTGAACCGCGACAGTGCTGCACACGAAGCCCGCGTTGTCCACGGGGAAGGGCAGAACCGCCCTCAAGGGCCCGGTGATGACGTCGCGGATGTAGACCCGTCCGATCCGCGTGTACCGCTGCGTATCGATGATGTCCACCGTGTGCTCGCCGCTGGCGACGAAGGCGATGTGGGTATCGGGCGAGTAGCCGCCACCCAGGTTGTCCAAGGTGCGGAAGTCGGCGTGGAGCGGGTGAAGCGTCGCTCCCGCGCCTGTTTCCGGAACCGGAATCTCCGTGAGGCCCTGCAGCCTGAGGTCGGGCGGGCTGAAGAAGTACGCCGCGAACCGGCCCCGCACGACGCCAAGGGTTCCATCGTAGTTCAGCCCGATGCCACGGACCTCTTCCGCCGGGTTCGTCAGCAGGTCGGCGACCTGCAGGGACCGCGACAGCGACGTGCTCTCCAGGGGCCGAGCTCCGTACGATAGAACGCGTCCCACCGGCGCGGCGCCACCTTCACCCACCGCAACCCAACCACCGTCTCCCGAAGCCGCCACATAGGTGGTGTCCTGGAAGGTCAGGCTCGGGATGTTCCACCTGGCCGCGCTCGCCGCAAAGACGTCGGAACCCCCGTTACGGAGTTGCGTGAGCGCTGAGTCGATGGCCGGAATCCCGATGCCGACCGTGGTGCCTTTGATGATCTGGTTCGGGAAGCCCGGTACATGATCGAACAACGCCAGGCTGGCGGCCGTCAGCACATTGCCTAGGGAATCCACGCCCAGCGTGTCGGTGCTGCTCTGAATGGAGTCGATGTGCGCGATGGAGTAGAAGTCCTCCGACGGCGTCAGTTCACCATGTTCGATGAAGAGCTTTGCTTCGGATCGGCTCCATCCATTCTCGAAGTATCCCTTCCGGACGGTCCCCAGGTTTCCGACCTCCGACGTCTTCGTCGAATAGACCAGGTTTCCGAACGAGTCCACCGCCACGTATTGAGGGCGGTCCGAGAAGGAGGGCCCCTGAGCCTGTGGATATTCCCTCACCAGCAGCTGGATGCCCCCATCGCTGGTCCTGACCTCGACCTCGAAGAGAACCACGTCCGGGGTGAGGAAGCGTGCGTTGTCCACCTCGCGTCCGGCGGCCAGGTCCACCACCGACAGGTTCGTCCCACCGGAGTTCGCCACCCAAAGCGAGTCGTTGTTCCGGCTGAAGGCGAGACCCCACGGTTCGGAGCCCACACCGATGGCCTTGCTGAACAGCTCCGTCTGGAGGTTGAACACCTCGAGGCGGTTGTTGGTGATGTTGGACAGATACAGGTTCTTTCTCGCCGTATCCACCGCCGCGTCGAGGATCCTCCCACCCGCCGGGAGCCGGACCGTCTTTCCTGCGACCACCGTCCGCACGATCCTCTGCCCGGCCCGGTCCTGGGCCAGCGTCTCACCGCTCGCAAGGCGCACGCACGGGAAAGAGGTCAACTGATCCTGCCCCGTGGCCGCGGCGCAGTTCCCATCGTCGTCCCGCATCCAGGTGGTCAGTTCGTAGACCAGGCTGTCCGGGAGGTTCAACGAGTCGACGTTGAACGTCCCGAACCCGAACGAGGCCGACACGGTCCCGGTCAAGGCCGGGGAATACTCGACGAAATCCGACCTCAGCAAGGTGTCACCCCGAGTGGGCGAGATGCCCAAGACGGTGTAACCCACCGAGGCGATGCCGCTTCCCTGGGTGTTGTCGGAACCCGTGATGGAGAGCCTCACCGAATCCTGGATCTCCATCCGGGCCGGAGCGGACGAACTATGCATCAGGCTCGGCGCGATGGTGTCCCCCGCGCCCGCTGCCACCACGTTCATCGTCACGGTCGGCGACTGGCCGGCCACTTCCAGTGCGTTGCGCGCCACCGCGCTCACCGTGAGCGGCCCCGAAGCCGTCGGGGGCACGGAAAGGACGGTATCCACGGCGAAGGAATCCACGGCAGGGCTGGGGCGCCACTCCACGGCGGCCGAGTAAGCCCCCGAGAGCTTGAGCGTCACAACCGTGATGCCCAGGGGATCCCGCGCCTGCACCCCGACGTTGAGTTGCCCACCCGCGGTGATGGCCAGGCCGTTCTGGACGTTCACCAGTACCACGTCGGGCCCGCCCAGGATCAGATCCACGGAGTCGGCGGCCATGTTACCGAGGGTATCCATCGCTTCCACGATGATGATCGCGGTTTCCTTCGTCGTGTCGGAGGTCGCCAGAAGGTACCTGTATACCGTGGTGTCCTTGATCCCGGCCCCGACCGTGATGCTCTTCTCTTCAAAGCGCTGAACGACGGTCGAGGTCCCGAGGGTATCGACCCCTCGCCGGGCCACGCCGTACATGCGAATGGAGCGGATGCCAACGTCGTCCGTAACGTGCGCGGTTACGAAGACGGAGTCCCCCACGGGCTTCGCCGACAGGGAATCGCCCCGGGGCACCGTGATGGAGACCACGGGCGCCTCGGAGTCAGCCCCCCCGACACCACCGGCCCCTCCCGGCACGCTGAAGAGGTTCTCGCCCTCGCACGCCGCGATCGCCAGCACACCGCCCATGGCGGCAGCCGTCACGAAAAGTCGCGTTCCAGTCATTCGAGTCCGACGCATTGACTTGAGCTCCCGGTAGACCCGATCAGTTAGACCCACGCACGATGTGCGGGGTGACGAGGATGATCAGATCACGCTGAATCACCTGTTGCCGAGTGACACGGAAGAGTCGCCCGATGACAGGGAGATTCATGAGGAGGGGGATGCCGGAACGGAACTCCGTGCGCTCGCTCTGGGTGAGCCCGGCGATGACCACCGTCTCCCCGTCCTCCACGAGCACTCGTGTCCGTGCCTCTTGGGTCTGCTTCACGAAGCCTGCGTCCGACGCGGCGAGTTCCGCGGACGAGCGCTCGGCATTGAGCTCCAGCAGGATGTTCCCGTTGGCCGTGACGTGTGGCGTGGCCTCGAGAATGATGCCGGTCTCTTCGATGGTCACCTGTGCGGTGGGGAACGTCGTGCCCGTCTGGCCGCCGCCGGCGGCTCCGGCGTCGATGGTCCGTACCGGGACGTCCGTACCCACCTTCAAGCGCGCTTGTTGGTTGTCGAGCGTCGTTACCTGCGGAATCGCCTGCACGTCCGACAACTGAACCGACGAGAGAGCGTCAAGGAAGCTGATGAGCTGATGGCGCCCCACGACCAGGGACGTGAGCAGAGACAAGCTCGGCGACGTCAACCTCTCCTTGGCGTTCCCAAGAGCGGCGACGGAGTTCCCGCCCAGGAGCACCACGGCCTCCCCCTGCGGTACGACCTCGTCAGGGGTCAGTACTCCGTCGAGGTTCTGGTCCGCCGCTCCGGAGGAGACCTCGTTGAACTGGTTGCCGCGGGAGTCCTTGAGTTCGTAGGTCACCCCCATCTCGTCCAGATCCGTCCGGTTCACGAAGACGATCTTGGCCTGGATGGATACCTGTGGCGTCCGTACGTCCAGATCGGTGAGGAGCTGGCGCACAGCCATCTGGACCCGGTTGATGTCCGACACGACCAGCGTGTTGGTTCCCTGGCCCACGGTGATGCTGCCTCGCTCCGTGAGCAGGGGCTGGATCGCGGTCTGCAACTCCGTGGCTGTCGCGTAATTGATGCGATGGGCCTGGGTGATGATGGCCTCGACCTCTTCCCGCTGGTTGAGGTCGTTGATGTTGTCGACACGGATGATGCCGTACTCATCCTCTTCCGCCACCAGCCCATAGGCGGACAGGAGGGTGCGCAGGGCGATGTCCCAGGGCTGTTCGTTGATGGTGGCCGTCACGAGACCCGAGACGTTGGAGCCGGGCACGATCGACTTCCCGGAGAACGAAGCGAACGCGAGGAGCACGTCATGCATCGGCGAGTTCGTGAACGAGATGGAGATCCGCCGAGCCGTGCTCCTGGCCTGTACGGGCGCCACCTGCTGCCGTCGCTCTCCGAGGTTCCGCGGTTCCGGCTGTCGCACAGGCGCAGCCGCCACCCCCGAACTCCAGGGGGCGAAGTCGCCGCCGCCGGTCCCCAGCGAAATCCGCACGCCTCGGGAGTCCGAAGCCACGGTGTAGTCGGCCTTGTGGTCCAGCACGAGCACCACCCGGACGATGTCGTCGGAGAATTGGGAGGCCCGCACGGACAGGACCCCGCCGCGGTTGACGTCGACGAATTCATCCCGAGGGAGCGCATGCCGAGCGCCCATGAGGTCCACCACCAAGCGGTAGGGGCCCTCCATGGTGAAGTCGCGGTATTCGACGTCTCCGTCCACGGCAATCAGGACTTCGGTGCGCTCGGCTGATGGAGTGATGGCCACCTCGGTGACCGGCCCCCCAAACGCCAATAGCGCACCTGTCCAAAGCGCGAACATCGAGGTCATGGAGTGCCTCCCTGGCGACGGGTCTGCAGCTGCATGATCTTTTGCTCCGTGAGCCCGAACTCCTCGACTTCCACCACGACTTGTTCGCGACGGACCTCGACGATTCGGATGTTACCGATGGATTGCCCCACCTTCAGGTACCACGCGTCCCCCTCCTGGATCGTGGCCGTGGCCTCGTCCTCGGCAAGGGTGACGGTGCTCGTGCCGACGATGGCCACGCTCTGAGCCGGGTCGTCGGAGTGAATGATGCCCATGAGGCGCAACTGTTCGAACCGCGGACCACCCTGGTCGGCGGCCACCAGCGGCCTGAACGGATTACGGCGTTGGAAAGCGGGGTACACGAACACTTCTCGCTCAAACACGAGTTCGGTCTGGGTTTGGGGCCCCGCCGCGGGGGGCGGCTCCTGCGCCTGAGCCGCCACGGGCAGCACCGCCATGCCCGTCAAGACGAGCACCCCACGAATCGCATGCTTGGTCATGGTCAATTCCCTCCCCCGGGGCCCGGCGCCGGCGCCACGGCGGACGCATCAGGCAGGACATAGGTCTCGATGCGGAACGTCGCGATCACGGGGGACTCGTAGTCCGGATACATGTTGGGTCGGTCGAAGAGCCCGACATCCATCTCGAGCGGTGTCACGATGCGGGAGAGACTCGCCACCTCCGTGAGGAAGCGCGCCACCCGGTGGTACTCACCAACAACAGCGATCTCGTAGGACGTTCTGGTATAGAACGCCCCCGGTTCGGGCGGCTCGGGAATCATGCGCGCCATCTCGACGTCGGTCTGCCTGGCCCGGATCGAGATATCGTCCAGGAGAGCCGCGAGTTCTTCGTTGGCCGGGATCAACTCCTCGAGCTTGGCCACCTGGCGCTCGTACAGGGCCAGGCGCTCCTGCAGATCGCCGCCCCCCCTTGCTGCCAGGACCGACGCGCGCCGGTTCTGGTCCTCCAGGGACTCGAGATGCGTCTGCATCTCGGTGACCTCCTGGCGCTGAGGCTTGTACCAGAACGAGTAGAACGGGTAGATCAGGCCGATGAGGATCACGCCGACGATGAGGGCGTTTCGCTGATTCGAACTCGAAGGATTATACCAGGCCATGGCTCAATTCCCCGTCGTGTCGGGAGCCGCAGCCT
>DATHZE010000255.1:0-31447 GCA_035458765.1 Longimicrobiales bacterium | reverse complement strand
CACGCTGGACGGTGACCCCTACGAGGTTCTGGGCGTCATGCCTCCGGAGTTCCGGTATCCGTCGGAGCGGGTGGACCTGTACCTGCCGTATTCCAGTATCCCCGACGAGGCCATCCCCCATACCCGTTCCGTGCGGGTGCTCAGCGTCGTGGCCCGGGTACGCCCGGGTGTCGGCGCCGATGCACTCCGCAACGAGATGAGCACCATCGCGGCACGTCTCGCGGCGAAGTATCCCGAGAACAGACAGTACGATCGGGCTGCCGTGGAGCCGCTCCTCGACGTGGTCACGGGCCCCGCGCGGGCGGGCCTCCTGGTCCTCCTGGGGGCGGTGGCGTTCGTCCTCCTCATGGCGTGCGTCAACGTGGCGAACCTGCTTCTGGCCCGAGCCAGTACACGCAGCCACGAGATCGCCACGCGTCTGGCCCTGGGGGCCGGGCGGGGACGCATCGTGCGGCAACTGGTCACCGAGAGCATGGTCCTGGCCGTGATCGGGGGGTTGGCGGGGCTGGGCCTGGCGGGAATTCTGGTGGACGGCCTGCTCCGCCTGAGCGCCGACCAGCTCCCGAGGGGTTCCGAGGTGTCCTTGGACGGGACTGTGCTGGTCTTCGCGTTGTGCCTGTCCCTCGGCAGCGGCCTTCTCTTCGGCCTTGTGCCGGCCTTTCGGGGCGTGTCCGCCGACCTCGGAGGCGACCTCCGGCGAGGGGGGCGCGGCAGCGCCGGAGGCAACGCGACCCGACTGCGGGATGGCCTGGTGGTGTTCCAGATGGCTTTGGCCGTGATCCTGGTGGCCGGGGCGGCGCTCATGACGCGCTCGTTCGTGGAACTGCTCAGGGTTGACCCTGGGTTCGAACCCGACCATCTGCTTGCCGCCAACTTCACCATGAGTTCCGCCCGGCATGCCGACGGATTCGGTGAGTATTACCAGCAGCTCCTCGAGGCGGTACGAGCCGTCCCGGGCGTGGTTTCCGCCGGTGCCGTGAAGGACGCGCCGTTCAGGGGGCGCGGAGAGCGGTGGCCCGTCAGCACTCCCGACATGGTCATTCCCGAGGGAGAGGAGGGGCCTACGGCCACCGTCCTCCATGTGAGCGACGGATACTTCGCCACCATCGGGGCACGGATCGTGGACGGACGGGAATTCACACCCCAGGACCGCGCCGATGCGCCTCTTGTCGCCGTCGTCAACCAAGCGTTGGCCAAGAAGTACTTTCCCGGTGAGTCGGCCGTCGGCCGCGTTCTCCGGCTGGGAGGCGATGCCGCGGTCCCCATCGTCGGGGTGGTGCGTGACATTCGCCAGTCGGCCATGGACGAGGCCGGCGCACCCACCCTCTACCTCAGCAACCTCCAGAACAACCGGGTGAAGGTGACCATGGTGGCGCGGACGCGAGGCGAGCCGCTGCTCCTGGCCCGGGCGGTGCGCGACGCGATCCGGGAAGTGGATTCGGAGCAGACCATCACCCACATGTTCACCTTCGAGGAGCTGGTGAGCGAGGCTGTGGCCCGGCCCCGACTTCTCACCGTGATCCTGGGTGCGTTCGGCGTGCTGGGGCTGGTGCTGGGCGCCTTGGGGATCTACGGCGTCCTCGCCTTTCTGGTGAGCCGCCGCCGCCGAGAGATCGGTGTGCGCATGGCCCTGGGTGCGCCCAGGGCCAAGGTTCAGCGCATGGTCGTCGGCCGCGGTCTGGCTCTCGCAGGCGTCGGCGTGACGCTGGGGCTGGCGGGCGCGCTGGTCCTCACACGCTATCTGCGGGCGGTCCTGTTCGGCGTTGCGCCCACCGACGTGCCGACGCTGGCCGGGGCGGTGCTGGCCCTGGTGGCGGTGGCCGCTCTCGCGAGTTGGGTGCCCGCGCGGCGGGCGGCCGGGGTGGACCCGGTTGCCGCGCTCCGGGCGGACTAACACTCTGCCCCGACCGGGAGTCATACTAGGGCCGGACCCTTTCGCCCAACACTCTCGTCGGAGTCTTGCCATGCATCGCGTCTCCATCCTCGCGACCGTTGCCGCCGCACTCGCCTTCGCCGCCCCGGCTGCCGCTCAGGATCAGGATCCTTCTGGAACGTGGGAGCTCAGTTGGGAAACCCCCCGCGGGGCCCAGACCGTCACCATGACCTTCGCGGTGGACGGCATGAACGTCACCGGAACGGCCCAGATGCGCATGGGCGAGGTGCCGATCAAGAACGGCATGCTCCATGGCGACCAACTCATGTTCGCCATCGAGTTCGGCATGGGCGACCGCACCATGACCCAGAGCTTCGTGGCCACCGTGACCGGCGACACCATGGAAGGGAAGATCACGACGCCCCGGGGCGAGAACCCGTTCAAGGGAGCGCGCAAGAAGGGCTGAGCGGTTCCGCAGGCCCTTTCCCGAGGCCCATCGACGCCCTAGGCTGGCACTACGCGGACGACGTTCTGGCCGCACCCGCGCCATGCGCCATGTCAGGGGGTTCGACAAGTGTTCGAAACATCGACCTTCGGCCCGTTGGGCTCCGAAGCTGAGCTTCGGCGGTTCGCGGAGCTGAAGCGGAAACTTCCTGAGATCCTCCGTTCGTATCGGGCCCGGGACGCGGTGCATACGGCCGTCGTGGTGCCGTCCATCAGCGTGAATCAGGAGGAGTTGGCCAAGATCGAGGGCGCGGCGTTCTACGAGGAGCGGCTCCTTTTCACCCTCATCCGCCTGGCCAATCCGCTGTCGCGGGTGATCTACGTCACCAGCCAACCGGTGCACGCCGAGATCCTGGATTACTACCTCCAGCATTTGCCCGGCATGCCCCTCAGCCGCGCGCGCCAACGGCTCCTCGTCCTCTGCCTCTACGACGCGGGGCCCAAGCCCCTCACCCGGAAGATCCTCGAGCGGCCGCGGGTGCTGGAGCGGATGCGCCGCTTCATCGGGGACCCCGACCGCGCCTACGTGACGTGCTACAACTCCACGCCTCTGGAGCGGCGCCTGGCCGTGGAGTTGGGGATTCCCCTCAACGCCGTGGACCCGGCTCTTCTGTGGATGGGCACCAAGTCGGGGTCCAGGAAGATCTTCGAGGAGGCGCAGGTTCCGTTCCCGCTCGGCACCAACGACGTGCATTCCCGCGACGAGGTCCTGGGGGCGCTCGAACGCCTGGCCACGGCACGACCGGGCATCCGCCGCGCCGTGGTCAAGCTCAACGAGAGCTTCGCCGGCGAAGGCAACGGCGTCTACAGATTCAAGCAGCCGCTTCCCGAGGATTCCGCGGAGCGCCTGCTCGCACTCTCGCGGGGGTTGGAGGCCATGGAGTGGCCTGGCGATCGTGAGACGCTGGGCGGCTTCCTCCGAAAGCTCGGCGACATGGGCGGCATCGTCGAGGAGTGGATCGAGGCCGACGAGGTGGAGTCGCCCAGCGTCCAGATGCAGGTGCACCCCGACGGGTCCCTGTCCATCATCTCGACCCACGATCAGGTCCTGGGGGGCTCCACCGGGCAGGCGTACCTGGGCTGTCGGTTCCCCGCCGACGAGCGCTACCGCACGCCGATTCTGGAGGCGGGGTGGCGCATCGGCCAGGTTCTGGCGCGCCGAGGGGCTCTCGGTCGTTTCGGAGTGGACTTCGTGGTCTCGCGGAAGGGCCACAGCGCCTGGCAGGCTCACGCGGTGGAGATCAACCTTCGCATGGGCGGGACCACGCCTCCCTTCATGGCTCTGGAGTTCCTCGGGGGCGGTCAGCTGGACCCGGACACCGGGTTGTATGTGGCTGCAGACGGTCGGCCCAAATACTACTACGCCACGGACAACCTCAAGTCGCCGGCGTACCGGGGGCTACTTCCCGACGACCTCCTGGATCTCATGGTCGAGTACGGGATCCACTTTCAGCACCAGAGCCTCACCGGCGTCCTCTTCTTCATGATCGGTGCGCTCTCCCAGTACGGAAAGCTCGGCGTGACCTCCATCGGCAACAGCATGGACGAGGCCGAGGCCGCCTACGAGAAGACCCAGGACATTCTGGACCGCACCGTGGGCGCTACCGAGAGCACGTTCGGGAAACCCCGCTCGCTGTTCGAGCCGGACGCCCCGCGGATGGTCTGATTTCGTCCGGAGACCTTCGGGCGAGGCGCGAGCCTCGCCTCAGAGGCCGAGTCGCCTCTTCAGGTCTGACGCCTCGTCGTACACCGCCTGCTCCATTGCGGAACGCACCGGGAGCGAGAGGACGTGCTCCGCTTCGGCCAACGCGAGCTCGGGACGCTTCGTATCCCGATAGAGGTTTGCCAACTGAAGATGGTGGTCGCTCACCTCCGGCACCTGCTGCTCGGCGAACGTCAGGTTGCGCTCGGCCTCTTCCCATGTCGCCTTCTTGAGCTCTCCTCCACCAAGGAGATTGGTGGCGAGCCATCGGGTGACGCGGTTCATGCGCAGGACTCCGGCATGGAGGCGCCCCAGCATGTGTCGCGCCCTGGCGTGTTCCGGCTCGAGGGCGAGGATCGCCTCCAGCTCCTCGTGAAGCTGGGAGGCGGCGTTGACCTTGGTCCGCCCGCCCTCGCGGTCCGCGCGAAGCCCGAGGACCACCGCCAGGGCGAACCTCCGGCCGACGTCGTCTTCGTGTCCCTCCACTGCGCTCCGGGCGTGGGCCTCGGCTCCCTTGAGCAGTTCCTTGGTCCTGTCTGCACTCTCCGCTCCGATGGCGGCCTCGACCAGGACCCAAACGGTGTCCGGCACTCCGTCCACGACCCACGCAGGTCGTGCGGCGCTCGTGGAGTCGGACTGTGCGACGGCCGGCTCACCCGTCGCACCGATCGCCACGACGGCCGCGAGCAGGGAGATGGCCCGCCGGGCATCTTGCGTGACCGAGCGTGGGCCGCCGAAGCCGCCGAACCGCCGCCGAAAGCGGGCTTCGCGGGCTTCGGGAGCGGCTGACGGCATCGGGCTTGCCTCAGCGGACCACTGCATCTTAGCGTGTATCTGAGATGGCCCTCCCGCCGTTCCTCTTTCCGGGCGGAGCTCTATGGCCATTCCGACCTCCCTCGTCCGTCGCGCCGTCACCAGCTATCTGCTCAAACGCGCCTACTGCGCTTCGTTCGAGCTCACCTACAACTGCAACGCGCGCTGCCAGCACTGCCATCGCGGTACCCCCGTACCTAACGAGCGGCTGGCCAGCCCGCAACAGCTTTTGCAGATCTGCAGGGACATCCAGCCCATCGTGGCGGTCATGTCCGGGGGTGAGCCCTTGGTGCGCAAGGAACTGACGGAGATCGTCCGCTTGTTCCGGGAGGCAATTCCGCCTCTGCGCATCCAGGTGAACACCAACGCGGCCCTCCTGACACCCAAGCGCTTCGACGCGCTGCTGGAGGCGGGCCTGAGCAACTTCATCATCTCCTTCGACTTTCCCGACGAGCGGCACGACGAATGGAGGGCGATCCCCGGCCTGTTCCGGCGAATCGAGGGTCTGATCGCCGGCCTTTCGCCCGCGGACAAGAAGCGTGTCGTCCTCACGAGCGTGTTCCAGCGCAAGAACTTCCGGGATGCCCCGAGGATGGCGGATGTGGCGCGCGAGTGGGGCGTCAGCATCAACTTCAGCGCATACACGTGGCTGCGGACGCATGACATGGACCTCTTGATCCCACCCGACGAGATGGGCGAGTTCCGGGAGGTCGTGGATCTCCTGCTGGAGAAGCGACGCGAGAGCGGCCATGTGCTCACCTCCGCCGGGGTCTTCGACGGGATGATCCAGTTCTTCGACAAGAGGGGAATGGGGGGCTGCCTCGCGGGAGAGCGCCTTCTCGTTGTGAACCCGGACGGGACGTATTCTCCCTGCGGCCTGCACATCCGGGACTACGCCACCCGCGGTGAGATGATACGGGACTTCACCCGCACCAACACTTGCAGCGCCTGCTATACGTCCAGTCGCGCTATGGCTGAACGTCCGGGAAAGAGCTTCTTCCTCGAGCATGTCCATCACTTCCGGAGAGCTTAATCCCGGTCCGAACAACCCGGCGAGACGCTGAGATGAGCCTGTGTGAGCCAGACGTTGCCGCACCCGACACGCTTCGGGTGGAGAAGGCGAGGTGGCGGTCCGGTTTGGTGGTCCTGGAAGCGACGCTGGTTTTCGCGCTCCTCATTCTGTGGCTTTCCTCCGAGAGTGTCAGGGCGAGCAAGCACCTGGGCGTTCTCTTCTTCTACTCCTTTCCTTCCGAATTCCTGGTGGGGCTCATTCCCCACGAGCCTGCCCTGATCTTCTTCGGCACCTTCCACCCCGCCTGGGTGGTGGCCTTGGTGGCGGGAGTCGGCACGGTTCTGGCGGAGGGGATGAACTACCGTCTGTTCAGCCACTTCTACGGCACCGGCGCGCTGCGGGCGGCGTCGGGTCACAAAGCCGTGCGCAGGATGGTGGAGCTGTTTCGGCGAGGGCCGTTCGCCACCATCCTCTTCGCCGGCTTCACGCCCGTGCCTTTCTTTCCCGTCCGGTTCATCGTGGTGATGGCCGAATATCCCCTGAGCCGGTACCTCGTGGGCGTGTTCCTGTCCCGGACGCCCCGCTTCTACCTGCTCGCCCTTCTGGGGGGCTTCGTAGACATCCCGACGACGGCCCTGGGCCTGCTCTTTCTGGTGATGTTGCTGGCCGTCAACGTCCCGACGATCTACCGCGTCCTGGTGAAGGACGGCTGACGCCTGGCCCCGGGGGAGTCCGAGGGTGCGCGCGGGCTCAGCCCTCGGTCGGAAACAGCTCGTCCACGTACTTGTGGAGCATGTTTCGCCACAACGGCCAGTCGTGCGGCCATTCGGGGCCCCATGAATCCACACGGTTGGGGACTCCCTTGGCACCGAGAATCCCGGCGACGCGCCACGATTCGCCGATATCCTCGGCGTTGCCCTCTCCCGACGCCAGGAGGACGAACCGCTCCCGCAAGAGCGCGAGGTGCTCCTCGCTCTGAAGGCCCGGAAGCCAGTGGATCGGTGAGGCGACCTGGAAATCGCCGGTGGGCTGCGCCTTGAGGAAGCGGAGCAGATCGTACGTTCCACTCATGCACAACGCCTTGGTGAAGACGTCCGGGTAGCGACACAGGACGGCGAGGGCCTGGAAGGCTCCGATGGACGAGCCCGCGGCGGCAATGCCGATTCCCGGCGTCCTGCAGTCGGCATGGATCGCGGGAACCAGCTCGTGGCGGACGAACTCCTGGAACTGGTTCATCATCCGCATGCGGTGTTGTGGAGACCCCTCCTCCGACACCATGGCCTTCCCCGCCACGCTGTCGCACGAGTAGATCTTGATGCGGCCCGCGTCGAGTTGCTCCTGGAGCGTGGAGATGAGGTGGAAGCGCTCGATCTCCTCCGCGTCGCCGCCTGCGGTGGGAAAGATCAGGAACGGCGCCCCGAACGTCCCCCACCGGACCACCGTCACCTCCCGGCCGAGGCGGTCGGAGTGCCAGCGGATCGACTCCTTCACGGGCGCACTCCCGCGGCGTCGTCAGCCCGCCACTGCTGGATGCGCCGGTAGAATGTGTCGGTGAATTCCTCCACTTCATGGGGCGGAAAGAGCGCGGCGACCTTGCGGCGGACGGCCTCCCGGGCGTCCTCGGTTCCGAACCACTCGCGGGTGACATCATCGAGATGGGGAAGGTGCTTGGCGCAGAAATCCTCGAATGCGTCCGTCTCGAAATGTTCGTGCACCATGGGCAACAGGGCGTCGATGCGCTCCCGTAGGGTCATGCCCTCCTCGACGGCTGCGAAGAACCGGGTCCACTCCAGGGGGCGCAGCTTCCGCTGCGTGGCAGCCGCGTAGGTCGCCCACCTGATATTGGCCTTGATGAGCCAGGGGAAGTGATAGTGCAGTGACGTGACCTGTGAATCGGGGCACGGGTTCGCGAAGTCGATGGGGTACCAGGTGCCGCCTTGGTGGAGCAGCTCGCACGAGTTGAAGTCCCAACGGAAGAACGCGTTGATGATCAGCGTCGTGCTGTCGATGAGGTCGCGCTCCTCTGCCGACAGGAAGTCGTGCTCCATGGTATACCGGTCGTGGAGCGGCGCCTTGGGGTCGTAGAGCACGACGTGGGTCTGGGGGCCCAGCCCGATGCACCGGACGAACCGATCGAAGGGGTGTACGGCCTTCTGCAGCAGCATGACCAGCTTGCCGCTCTGGTCGTAGGACTCTCGGAGCGCCGACTCGTCCTCCAGGCGCGTGACGGCACGCCATCCCCCGCCGTCGTATGGCTTCATGAACATCGGGTAGCCGAGTTCCTTGCCGATGGCTCCCAGATCGAAGTGGCGCGCGTAGCTCCGTAGGGTGACCTCCAGGTCCGCCGTGGGCTCGTACGAATGCGGCGGGACCAGCCAGGTGTCCGGAATGGGAAAGCCCAGGCGCATCATGACGGCGTACGACGTGGACTTCTCCATGGACTGCACCGACCACGGATTGTTGAACACGTACACGTCGTCCATCATGACCGCTTTCTTGATCCACTCGCGCCGGGTGTTGTACCAGTGCGTGAGGCGGTCGATGACGAGGTCGTATCGCTTCGGCTCCCTGAGATTGAAGGGGTCGATGGTCATGCGCTCCACGTCGAAGCGCACCGTGTCGTGCCCCACGGGAATCGCAAGGTCAAGTCGGCTCAGGATCTCCGTGAACGCGATGGGCCAGCAGATATCCGCACCCAACGAGAGGCCGATCCTCTTGGTCACGTCGGCCATGCTCAGAACTCCTTGGTCAGTCGTAGACGAGCCAGAGCGGTCCGGGGAAGAGCCAGGAGAGCCCTTCTCTCAGCCGGTCGCGCCAGTTTTCCCAATTGTGTCCGTCCCGCGCCTCCAGGAAGCGCACATCCATCCCCGTCGCCTGGAGCAGGGGCACCAGGGATCGGTTCTCGTAGATGAGGGACTCGTACGTCCCACAGCTCACGAAGATCTTCTGGCTCACCGCGGACGGATCGCGTCGAAACCGATTCACGAAGTCCGCGATGGGGTCGAAGACGGGTCCCCGTCCGTGCTTGCCGATGTCCGAGAACGCGAAGGACCCGGACTGGAGCAGCAGGCGCCCGAACATGCCTGGAAACTGCACTGCCGTGGAAAAGGCGGCTACCGCGCCCAGGCTGGCGCCCATGAGGCAGCGCCCTTCGGGCGTGCCCATGAGAGGCAATTCGGACTCGAGTTGTGGCAGGAGTTCTTCGGCCAGGTACCGGGCGTGGGCCTCCGAGGCTCGGTACTGCCCCATCCGGTCGGGTGGGTGCATCAGGACCGCCACCACCGCCGGCATTTCCAGACGGTGGATGAGGTTGTCCAACACGGTCTTCAAGCCGGCATACTCCATGTAGTCCCCCCCGTCGTGGACCAGGAGGAGGGGGTACCGCCGGGTGTTTCGAAAGCGCGCCGGCCGGTAGATGGTGATGCGGCGCGGCTCGCCCAGTGCCGCACTCTGGAAGACTCGATCTTCCAGCGTTCCCGGTGGCGCCGACGGATCGGCCCGGGTCCACTCCGGCGTCTCGTACCCCCACCCGTGGGCGACCGAGTTGGCGCCGAAGGGGTCGCGCGCCAGGTGAGGGTTCAGTGGATCCTGGATCCACTGGACGTCTCCGCCCCGGGTGACCTCCAGCTTGTACTCCACCCTGGACTTGTCCGGGAGCTCGAGCACGTAGTACCAGAGATCGGTTCCCCGGATGCGATGCAGTGCCTCCGAGCTCGAAAGCCCGTACACCCAGTGGCGCAAGCGCACCTCGTCGGCTTCGCCCCGAAAGACGAAGGTCACCTTTCCGTCCTCGGCCAGGGGGAATTCGTGGTGATCCAGGAACGTCCGGACGGCCTCGTCGGTGGGCGCGGAGGCATGGACCATCTCGGAGATGGCGAGCCCGGTTACGTCGGGAGGTCCTGCGGGGGCCGGGTTGGCGCCCGAATCGGCATCAGGCACCCACCTCATGCGGCGCCCCTCCACGCTTCGGCGTACCCCGTGGCGGTGAGGTGGAGCGTGCCGTGGGGATGCCACCTCCCGTCCCAGTCGGCCCGGGAGCCCGGGTCCAGGACGAGCAGCGTGTCGGGGGCGAAGCGGGCCGCGAGGCGCCCTACGCGCCCCGGGTCGTCCAGGCGTAGACGCGCGGACCCGTGCGGGAGCGCCACCACGCCCGGGTAGAGCCCCAGTCCGACTTCGCCCAGCTCGGCGTGGCCCGGTCCCCAGGGTGGCGTATCGTGGAAGAGGACCACCCGGTGGGCCAGCGCCATGGCTCCTCCGGAGCAGGCCAGCACCACCTTTCCCCCCAGGAGTTGATCCAGCCCGAACAGGCGCATCCGGTTGAGGAGGGCGGGCACGTGTCCACCCTCCACCACCACGACTCCTGCGCCTTCCAGGGCCAGGCGGACTTGCTCTCGCTGTCGCCCGACGCTGGCGCGCGCGAGGGGGTCGAACCGGCGGTAGAAGGCATCCCGCAACTCGCGCAGGCGACCCGCATGATGGTCGTCCAGGGTGCGCACGGCCTCCAGGGCATCGGCGCGTTCAGGGTCCAGGACGGACGGATCGCCCGACAGGCTCTGGAGGTCGATCCACGCGTCCATCGCTCGGGCCAGCCGCACGTTGTAGGCTCGCCGCAGGGCCCGCACGTCCTGCTGGAGCTTCCGGTGCCCCTGGGCCAACTCGGGGTCTTCCTGCCATACGGCTTCGGCACGCTGGTAGAGCCTCAGGTTGAAGGCCCCGGGGCCCAGGGCGCCGAGGACGTGGGCGTCCTCTCCCTCCCACTCCTGCCATCCGGCGGAGATGAGGGCTACGGGCCCGGCCCCTGTCTCGGCCGCCACCGCGCCCACGCTCATGTGGTGGCGCTGAGGCCCGAGCAGGATCACCCGCGACGGGTGAGCCGTCATCCGGCCCTCACCTTCACCACCTCGCCCACGCTGTCCAGCATGGCTTTGAGCTGATCGTAGTCGGGATGCTTCATGCGCACCCAGGCGTTGGCCATGTAGCCGGCCTCCACGGGTTGGGTGGGCGTTCCCTCCGGGGGGAGGTGCGCATCCATGACCCACTCTCCATACCGGCGCTGGATCTCGTCGAGCCCTTCGTATCCCCTGATGATGCCGTCGCGGTCCGGTCTGAGGGCGATGATCCCGGCGGAGCATCGCCGAGAGGCCTTCCGAACGGTGCGTCCCAGCACGACCGCCATGGCCCACTCGTGGTAGATGTCGATGTCGTTTCCCGCCGCGTACAGGTCCCAGGCCCGCACCCCGGGCGGGCGGCACCCGATCTCGGAGAAGCGAAGGCCCTTGGGTCCGGCGAACCACTCCATATGGGTGGCGGACGTGTCGATGCCGAGGATCTGGTTCACCTTCCGTCCCATCTCCAGGACCGGCTGGTATCCCGCGGCGCTCTCGATGCGGTTGGTGGCGATGAACTGCGGAGAGATCCACCGCGTCCTCATGGCTTCGAGGACGTTGGGGTAGTAGTGGGTGATGAACTCGTGCGCCACGCGCCCACCGATGGTGATGGTGTCGTAGAAGGCTTCGTGGCCCTCGACGAACTCCTCCACGGCCACCTCGGCCCCGTGGCCGACTCCGGCTCGTTCCAATGCTCCGCGCAGCTCGTCGTCGGACTCGACCCGCTCGGCTCCCGACGCCCCGGCGCCTGCGCGGGGCTTGACGATCAGCGGGTACCCGACCTCTCGGGCGAAGCCGAGGATCGCTTCGGCGTCACCGCTGCCCATCGAGCGCGCGCACGGAACGCCGCCCGCGCGCAGCGCCTCCTTCATGGCCGGCTTGTCCCGGCACAGGTACGCCGTGTGCACCGACGTGCCCGGGATGCCCAGGCGTTCCCGTGCCTCCGCCGCGGCCAGGACGTGCGCCTCCACCGTAGCTTCCAGGCGATGGACGGGGAGCTGGCGGTGCATCCAAGCCACCGTGCGCTCCAGGACGTCGGCGTCCACCACCGTGGGCACCTGCTCGTAGTGCGTGAGCCACCGCCGGAGGTCGTCGTCCAGAGCCTCTCGCGGGCGCTCGCCTATGGCCGAGACGGTGGCGCCGGTGAGGGCCAGACCCCGCACGAATTCCTTCTGGTTCGCCGGGAAGCAGGGCTCCAAGAAGACCACGTGCATGGTTTGTACCTTGCGGGCTTGCCGCCGGGGCGGCGAGAAGGGCGTTGGGGCGAACGGCGATCACGGGAGGTAGGGGGGAAAAGATAGGTGACGCACGCCTGGTGCGGTACCGCAGGCGGGGCGGCCGTCCTACCTTTGCGTTCGCGGTTCTGTCTTCATCCGGGTCAACCGAGGTCTCATGCCCGACGTCACCTTCGTCGCGCCCTTCTTCGCAGAGACCACCCTGCGCTTCGTAGCGGCCTTGGCCGGACTGGATGGCGTGCGCCTCTCCCTCGTCAGCCAGGATCCGATCGACCGCGTGCCCGAGCCAGTGCGGCGTCGGTTGGCGGACTTCGTCGGGGTCGAGGACGCCCTCGACCCAACCGGTCTGGTCCGGGCGGTGGAGGAGCTGCGACGTCGTGGCCAGAAGGTGGAGCTTCTCCTGGGTACGTTCGAAGAGCTTCAGGTCCCTCTCGGACAGGTGCGGAACGAGCTGGACCTGCCGGGCATGGGCGCCGAGGCGGCGGAGAACTTCCGGGACAAGTCGCGGATGAAGGACGTGCTGCGCGCCCATGGACTCCCGTGCGCCCGCCACGCCCTGGTGCGCACGCCCGAAGAGGCGCTCGCCTTCGTCCATGAGGTGGGGTTCCCCGTGATCATGAAGCCTCCCGCGGGATCGGGGTCCCGGGGGACGTTCCGCATCGGCACGGACGAAGACCTGGGCAGCCTCCTCCGCCAGATGCCGCCGTCGCCCGATCGGCCGACCCTGGTGGAAGAGTTCATCCAGGGTGACGAGCACTCCTTCGACTCCATCGCCATCGGGGGCCAGGTCGTCTGGCACTCCATCAACCACTACTTCCCGTCCGCCCTCGAGGTGGTCCGTGAGCCGTGGGTGCAGTGGTGCGTCCTGCTTCCCAGGGAGGTGGACGACGCCCGCTACGACGGCATCAGGGCGGTGGCTGGACAGGCTCTGCGGGCCCTGGGAATGAAGACGGGCATGAGCCACATGGAGTGGTTCCGGCGCCCGGACGGAAGCGTGGCCATCTCCGAGGTCGGAGCGCGCCCTCCCGGCGCACGCTTCGTCAACCTCATTTCGTGGGCCCACGACTTCGATCTCTTTCGCGCCTGGGCCGAGACCGTGGTGTTCGGGCGCTTTGCGCCCCGCCCCCGCCCCTACGCCGCCGGGGCAGCGTATCTTCGAGGGCAGGGCGAGGGGCGGGTCAGGGCCGTTCGCGGCCTGGAGGAGATGGCAAAGGAACTCGGACCCCTCGTGGCCGAGGCGCAGATCCCCCGAGCCGGCCAGGCGGCGTCGGGGACCTACGAAGGGGAGGGATACATCATCGTGCGGCACCCC
Source organism: Longimicrobiales bacterium (assembly GCA_035458765.1). Taxonomy (GTDB): domain Bacteria; phylum Gemmatimonadota; class Gemmatimonadetes; order Longimicrobiales; family Gaopeijiaceae; genus SZUA-318. Next base: position 18,110 of record DATHZE010000255.1, on the reverse strand, counting down.
GACACCGACGTGGTGAAGGACGCCCTGTGGAAGATCATCACCCGCATCCGCGTCGAGTTGGGATGACGCCCTCGAGGAAGCACCCATGAACGTTCTGATGATCTCTCCCGGATTCCCCAAGGAGATGCAGCATTTCACGCGCGGCCTGGCCGCCGTGGGCGCCAAGGTCATCGGGCTGGGCGACCAGCAGGAGGCACAGCTGCCCGAGGAGGCGCGCAAGGCGCTTTCGGCGCACCTCCACGTGTCGTCGTTCGGCGATGAAGGCGCCATTCTCGACCAGGTTGCGGACTTCGCCTCCCGGGTGCCCATCCATCGGGTGGAGTGCCTGTGGGAGCCGTACGTCATCCTGGCCGCCCGGATCCGGGAGCGACTCGGGCTTCCCGGGCTCACGGTCGAGCAGACCATCCCGTTCCGAGACAAAGAGGTCATGAAACGGGTCCTGGATGCGGCGGGGATCCGCACCCCCCATCACTACAGCGCCACGACGGTGGCACAGGTCTTGGAGGGTGCCGAGACCATCGGGTATCCGGTCATCGTCAAGCCCATCGCCGGAGCGGGCTCGGAGAGTACCTACAAGGTCCAGAACCGACAGGAGCTGGACGCCATCCTTCCAGGCCTCCGACACGTGACCGAGGTGAGCGTGGAGGAGTTCGTGGAGGGAGAGGACATGACGTTCGACACCCTGTGCGTCGATGGGCGCGTCCAGCACTACAGCATCTCCACGTACATCCCCAGGGCGCTGTCCATGAAGGAGAACGAGTGGGTGAGTCCCATCACGCTCGTGCTCCGCGACCCTGACGCCCCCGACCTCGCCCAAGGCAGGGAGATGGGATTCCAGGTGCTGAAGGCCCTGGGCTTCCAGACCGGATACACCCACATGGAGTGGTACCGGACCCCCGCTGGGGAGGCCGTCTTCGGAGAGATCGGCGCCCGCTCCCCCGGTGCCGGCCTGGTGGACCTCATCAACTACGCGGCGGACATCGACACGTATACCGGCTGGGCGGAGTGTGTGGTTCACGGGCGCTTCACGCAGCAGGTGGAGCGCAAGTACAACGCGGCGTGGATCTACAAGCGGGCCCAGGGGCATGGTAGGATCCTCCGCTACGAGGGGCTGGAGTCCATCCTCTCCGAGTTGGGGCCGTTCATCGTTGACATCGACCTGAACCCCGTGGGGTCTCCTCGACGGGACTGGCGAAAGGTGCTGGCAGGCGATGGGCTGGTGGTGGTGCGGCATCCTGATCTGGCGACCACGCGAGCCATGGCCGAGCGCGTGGCCGCGCGGCTCCACATCGTCGCCGGATGAGGGATCACGCCATGCAAGTGGTCCACCTCGCAGCCGAGTATTGGCCCTTCGCCCGCACCGGCGGCCTTGCCGAGGCAGTGCGCGGCATCGCCACGCACCAGGCCGCGCACGACACCCCCACCAGCGTCTTCATGCCTCTCTATCGGGTGGCGCGGCAACGGGCGCCGGAGCTGGTTCCCGCCTGCGAAGACGTCGTGGTGCCGCTGGGGATCGGCCCACAGAAGTGTCGGATCCTGAAGAAATCCGAAGCCCCCGAGGGGCCCACGACCTACTTCGTGGATCACCCCGGCGCCTTCGACCGTCCGGGCATATACGGGGAGGATGGCAGGGACTACGCCGACAACCACCTCCGCTTCGCCCTCTTCGCCCGTGCGGTGCTGGAGGCGCTTCCCCGGATCGTGCCTGAAGGCCACATCGTGCTCCATCCCCATGACTGGCACGCCGCATTGGCCCCGGTCTATCTGAGGGAGGTCTACGGCGGACAGCGGTTCTACGACGCCGTGGCGTGCGTGCTCTCGGTGCATAACGCCGGCTACCAGGGCCTCTTCGGCCCCGAGATCCTGGAAGCCATCGGCTTGCCCCAGAAGGTGTTCCACTGGAGCGTGATGGAGTACTACGGAAAGCTCAACTGGCTGAAGGGTGGTCTCGCCCATGCCGATTGGGTGACCACGGTAAGCCCCACGCACGCCCACGAATTGCGAACGCCGGCAGGGGGGTTCGGCCTCCACGATTCGTTCATCGGCATGGGTGACAGGCTGCGTGGAATCCTCAACGGAATCGACCAGCAGCTGTGGAATCCTGCCACCGATCCCGAAGCTCTGGAGAACTACTCCCGGGACGACCTGTCGGGGAAACGGGTCTGCAAGGCGTGGCTCCAGGAGTTGGCCGGGCTCCCCGTGAACCCGGAGATTCCGTTGGTGGGGATGACGGCGCGGCTCGCCAAGCAGAAGGGCTTCGACCTGATCCTGGGTGACGGACTGCTTTATCGCATGGACGGAGCCCAGTTCATCTTTCTGGGCGAGGGGGATCGGGGCTACAAGCAGCAGCTCCAGGAGGCGGCGAGCCACCTTCCGGATCGCGTCGCCGTCTTCTTCGACTTCACCGAAGAGCGGGAACACAGGTTGCTGGCAGGAGCGGATATCCTGCTCATGCCTTCGCAGTACGAACCGTGCGGCCTCACGCAGATGCGTGCGCAACGGTACGGCGCCCTACCCGTGGTGCGCCGGGTCGGTGGGCTGTCCGACACGGTGGAGGACCAGGAGACCGGCTTCGTTTTCGACGACTTCACGAGTGAAGCTCTTGAGGTCGCGCTGCGGCGTGCGTTCGCGACGTACCGAGATCGGGACTCGTGGCGCGAGCACATGCGCGAGGCCATGAGCCGCGACTTCGGGTGGGAGCGCTCTGCGCGCAAATATCTGCTCCTCTACGAGGCGGCGCTCACGGTCCACCACGGGTTATGAGTCAGCCGGTGGTAGGCATCGTCGGCGCGGGACCTGCGGGTCTTTCCGCTGCGGTGGCCTTGAAGGCCCGGGGCATGTCCTTCGAGATCGTGGACGCGGGAGACGGGGTCGGCGGCATTTGGGACATCCATCGTGCCGATACCCCCATGTACGAGGCCGCCCACTTCATTTCGTCTCGGACGTTGTCGGGTTTCACGGGTTTTCCCATGCCCGGAGACTACCCGGACTACCCTCGCCACGATCAGGTGCTGCGCTACATCCGGGCGTACGCGGAGCATCATGAACTCGGCCCGCACGTGCGGCTGCGGACCCGCGTGGAGCGCGCCAGGCCCCTGGCTCGCGGAGCCGGATGGGAGGTGGCGTTCTCTTCGGGGGAGACGCGTCGCTGGGACGCGCTGGTGGTGGCTGCCGGGACGACGTGGGAGCCCAACATGCCCACCGTGACGGGGACCTTCGAAGGAGAGCAGATGCATTCGTTCTCCTTCCGCTCGGCGGACGTCTTCCGAGGCAAGCGGGTGTTGGTCGTGGGCGGCGGCAACTCCGGGGCCGACATCGCGTGCGAAGCCGCTCGAAACGCAGAGCGCGCCTTCATCAGCCTGCGTCGGGGCTACCACTTCGTGCCCAAGTACATCCTGGGCAAGCCCGCCGACGTCTTCGCCCACACGGGTCCGAAGCTGCCCTGGCGCCTTGAGGAGATCGTCTTTGGCCTTCTTCTCGACAAGGTCCTTGTGGGGGACCTGGAGCGTTTCGGCCTTCCAAGACCGGACCATCCCCTCCTGCGCAGCCACCCCATCATGAATACGCAGATTCTCCACCATCTGGGGCATGGAGACCTCGAGTATCGGCCCGACGTGAAGGAGCTCCGGGGACGTTCCGTTCGCTTCGCCGACGGACGGCAGGAGGACGTGGACCTCATCGTCTGGGCCACGGGATACCGGCGCAGGTTTCCGTTCCTGGAAGAAGAGGGAGGCCCGCAGAAGCTGGATCTCTACCTCGAGCTTTTCCACCGGGTGCAGCCCACCCTGTTCTTCATGGGTCTCTTCGAGACAGATGGCGCCGCCTACGAGCTTTTCGGGCTGCAGGCCGAAGCGGTGGCTCGGTACCTGGCGGCGCGGCGGAACGCCCCCGAAGTTGTCACCTCCTTCGATGCCGTCCGGGCCACTGCCCGTCCGGACCTCCACGGGGGGCGACCCTACCTCGATACCCTGCGACACGCGTACTACGTGCGGGGCCATGTCTACAGCAAAGCCTTGAAGAGCGCTTGCCGGCGGTTGGAGCCGGATCGACGCGCCTGAGGAGTCATCATGAGTCGGCCACGTCGTTCCTTGCGGACCCTTGCGCGCCCACTCCAGGTCGGCGCGCTCCTCGTCTTCCTGGTCGGTTGCGGTTCCCAGTCAGATCCCGACGATGGAGCCTCCAGGCTCACGGGGGATTGGGACTACTATCGCATGCTGGGGGCGGCGCCGAACGGGGGATTCGAGGCCCGCAGGCGCTTCGGCTTCGCGCACTTCGAGGGGGCGGACCCGGCCCTGGCCTTTCTGCACCGGCGCGCCGGCGGGAGCCTGGAGACCGTGACCGGCGTGGCTCTCGCGGGGGACTCGGTCACGGTGGACTTCGCGTCGGGCACGTCCATGCGAGCAGAAATCCGGGGCGATACGGTGGCCGGCGTCCTGGTTCGCGACGGCGCCCCGGCCGACCGTGTCTGGCTGGTGCGGCGGGATTCGCTGCCGGCCTATGAGCCGTACTACCCTTTGTGGGGTGGCGAGGTCTCCGACTCGACGTACGCGGTGACCATCGATCCGGCGGTTCCCATGACGGCCCGGGACGGGACCATCCTCATGAATTTCGTGGGACGGCCCATGGGTCAGGGCCCCTTTGGTGTGGTCATGGAGCGCACCCCCTACCTGCGTGTCGACACCGCCAACGCCCTCTTCTGGGCTTCCCGCGGATACATCTACGTAAAACAGGACGTGCGCGGACGCGGTGGGTCCGGAGGCGTCCTCGACATGAATGCCATGCAGGAGCAGGACGGCTACGACGCGGTAGAGTGGGCCGCCGGCCTTCCGGGAAGCAACGGCAAGGTGGGGATGGTAGGCCGCTCCAACCCGGGCCTGTACGCTTGGTATGCGGCCATCGCCCAGCCTCCCCACCTGACCACGATCGCCCCGGTGGTGGCGACGGCGGATCCGCTTCGGCTGGTCCCCTACATCGACATGGTGTTCTCCCCGACGATCATCCCCTGGCTCTGTCTCACCGCCGTGAAGGAGACCCTCTCGGACATAAGCAACGTGGATCAGGTCACGGCGTTCAATCAGCTCCCGGTCATCGAGAGTGCGGAACGGGCAGGGTGCCCTCGTCCACGGTTCTGGGACGACTGGTTCGACCACCAGCAGGAAGACGAGTATTGGCGTGGCCTGAGTATCGAGCGGCGATTGGACCAGGTGCAGGTGCCGGTCCTGGGAATCGCGGGGTGGCACGACGACGCTCGGGGCAACATCCGCAACTACGTGGGCCTGGATACGCTGGCGAGCCACCCCTTCCAGCGGGTGGTCATGGACCCGGGCGCGCACAAGGGCATCGACTACGTCAATGGCGACTTCGGGCCCCAGGCACGGATCGACCACCGGGCACTGCAGCTTCGGTGGTTCGACCACTACCTGAAAGGCATGGCCAATGGCGTGGACGCCGAGGCTCCGCTTGACCTCTTCATCATGGGAGACAACGTCTGGCGCCAGGAGCAGGAATGGCCCCTGGCCCGCACGGTCTGGACCGATTTCTACCTGCGGGAGGGGGGGCTTCTCGATACGGTGGCACCGTCGGACGACGAGACGCCGTCGGAGTACACCTACGATCCCGGCGACCCGACCCCCTACCTCGTCGATGCCCGGGAGTTGGAGCTGAGCATCAACGAGGACTATTCGGAGGTGCATGCGCGGCGGAGGGATCTGCTCACGTTCACGACCGAGCCCCTGGCGGCGTCCATGGAGATCACGGGTCCCATGACCGCGACACTGTGGGCCGCCACCGACGCCCGGGACACGGACTGGAACGTCATGATCCTGGACGTCCATCCCGACGGACGGGCCATGCGGATCCAGGACGGCGTGGCCCGGGCCCGATTCCGCAACGGCTTCGACCGACCGGAGCCGCTCACCCCCGGCCGGGTCTACCGGTACGACATCGACGTCTGGTTCACGGCCCTGGTGATCCCACCGGGGCACCGGATCCGCGTGACGGTGGCGTCCGCGGGTTTTCCCAAGTACGACCGCAACCTCAACACGGGCGGGGACAACGAGCGGGACACCGAGTACGTGCGGGCCAACCAGCGGATCTTCCACGACGCGGCCCATCCGTCCCGGGTGACGCTGCCGGTGATTCCCCGCTAGCTAAGGGGGCCAGATCCGCAGTTCGGTGACCCCCGACGCGGCGGGGAGGTCGTGGGTGAAGACGACGCGCACGCGGTTCGTCTCCACCGGCGCCAGGTCCAGCGTGTTCAGTGCCCACGCCGTGGGCGCTTCGGGTGTTCGGGCCCGGATGGGCGCTTCGTCCCAGCCGCTTCCGTTCCAGCGGTCGATGCGCACGCCCCGCGGGGCGGCCACGCCTCTCCCGTCGGCGAAGAGGTAGAGCTCCACGCGGCCCAGGGAACGCGGCTCGCCGAAATCCACCTCGATCCAGTCGGCGGCGTTGGGCGACTGGTATGCGGTCCATCGGTTCCGGGAGTACCGCGTGAAGGAGAGGCGACCGTCCACCGCATGCTCCACCCGGTCGTTGGCCGAGGTGTAGGAGGCGCTCACCTTCGGGTAGACGCGGTCTCCGGGATTCCACGCCAGGTTGGCCACGGGCTCCCTGGCAGGCGAGAGAGGGAGGGCGTCCGGGCTCCAGGCCTCCAACTCGGAGAGCCCCGACGTGGCCCCGGGCCGATGGTGCAGGACTGCGCGGATTCCCTTGGTGGCAACCTCGGGAAACGTGACGTGGTTGGCCATGCGTCCCGTCGGCGTGGAAGGCGTCCTGGACTGGCCGGCCACGTCCACCCAGCCTTCGCCGTCCCACCGCTGGACTTCGTATCGAGCCGGTGGCCGTATGCTGGGCCCGGTGGCGTCGGGAACTCCGGGGAAGCCGGAGGTCTCCACCTCACCCGTGGCTTCGGCACGAGGGAGATCGACGTCGTCCAGGAAATACAGGGTGACCTCCCGCAATGTGCGTATGGCGCCGAAATCGACCTCGAACCAATCCACGCCCTCCGGGGACGGTGCGGCGACCCACCGGTTGGGTGGGGACGGGTGGTACCATCGGCTCCCGTCCACGGCATAGAACGGAGGGGCCAGGGGGTGGCTGGACGAAGCAGTGGCCAGTGGAAAGTGCCCGCCGTCGTTGTTCACCGCGACGTCGCTCAGCCTTGGCGCTGCGGGTGGGGGGCTCACCGGCTCGAGGCTTACCCGGAGGGTGCCCAAGGCCTCGCTTCGACCTCCCAGGCGCCCGTTCACCCAGACGGAAAGGCCCTGCCCCCGCCCGTAGCGTGTCCCGTTCCGGTCCCAGAGGATGGCCAGGTCGTGGCCGTGGTACCGCACCCCGTCCAGGGCGAACCAGTCCCACGCGTCCGGAGCGAGGGGGGAGACCTCCACGGACGCGTCGGCCTGGGGACGAAGGCCGACCAGCCCCGAAATGACCAGGTCCACGAAGCTGGAATGGAAGTAGTGTTCGCTATGGTAGAACGTGTTGTGGCCGGCCCAGGAACCGGTGAAAGGGTCCGAAGCCTCGGCGACGTAGGGGCGCCCGTCCTTCTGCTGCGTCCGGGCGAAGGTGCTGAGCCCGGCTGCGTAGTCGGCCCGCGTGACCACGTCCTGATCGTAGTCCTGGAGCAGCCGGGCCATGGCCGTGAGGGTCTGCGACGTGGCGTAGGGCCAGGCGTTCCCGCTCCAGACACAGCATCGCGGGGAGACGAAGAACTGGGGATCTCCCCGCTCCACCGTGGCGGGCCCGAACGGAGCCGCGAAGGATGCGCTGTCGAGAAGCGCCGCCCACGCGCGCTCGTACCCCGGGTCGGGGAGTCCGAATTGCCAGGGCACGTACCCGATGAGTTCCCGGCCGTGGGAGTCGCCGGCGTACGGACCCGATTCGTAGGTGCGCGTGCCGGCCCGGATGCCGTCCTTTTCGTCGAAGGCGAACTGGTGGAAGAAGAACTCACGCTTCGGGTCCCAGAGCTCCTCCTGGACGCGCGCCTTGAGCTCGTCGGCGCGCCGCGCGTAGTCCGCGGCCTGTTCGTGGTCGCCGAAGACCGTCGCGGTGCGGGCCAGCGCCGACAGGTCCGCCCACAGGTAGCTGTTCAGGGTCGGCCGGTACCCTTCACCCCCGCCGAACTCGTCGTCGGTGAGCCGTGAGTTGATGTTGGTCTCCATGCCGTCCCAGGCTCCGACCCACCGGTACATCCGGTGATCCTCGTCCCAGCGCTCCGCGGTCCATCCCTCCACCTGGGCCTTCATGTGGGGATAGACCCGGCGGAGGAACGAGGTGTCGCCCAGGACGGAGTAGGTGGCCCATGCGGCGTCGCCGTACCAGTTGGAGTAGCTGCGCGGCTGAGCCCCCGGGGTCTCGAACCAGTACCGCGTGAAGTCGTCCGCGAATCGAGGGTCGCGGAGCCAGCGGACCTCGTACATCTGGTGCCCGAGAGGGCAGGAGATCGCCCCGTAGCTTCCGGACCAGAAGGGCCGGTCGATGAACTCGGTGAAGGTGTAGCCCGATTCCGGAGATCCGTAGGTGAGGTGCTTGGTGACCACCTCCCACCGATAGTAGTAGGCGGCGTCGATATCGGGATCGGGAGATTCGAAGAACGGGATGTTCTGTGCGAACCACGCGCCGTCCCGGTTGTCCCACCAATCGAAGCGGCCGAGTTGCGTGTCGCGATCCAACACGATGCGCGGTTCCGGCGCCGCGCACGCGGCGGTCACGAGCAGCGCCGCACATGCCAGTCCGCGGCGGAGGCCCGTCCTGGAGCACGCCCGCCGGACCACTAGGCCCCGCCGTCCATCACGCCGAACGAGAAGACCGTCCGGGACCGGTACTCCGAGTCGGGTCGAAGAATGGTCGAAGGGAAGCCCGGGTGATTGGGAGAGTCCGGAAAATGCTGCGTCTCCAGGCAGAATCCCGCGCGGTGTCCGTAGACGTGGCCCGACTTTCCGGTGAGCGTTCCGTCCAGGAAATTGCCCGAGTAGAACTGGACGCCGGGCTCCGTGGTCCTGATCTCCATGACCCTGCCCGACGACGGCTCCTCCACGCGGGCGGCAAGCACCAGCTCGCCCTCGGCAGCCCCTTCGCGGTCGAGAACGAAGTTGTGGTCGTAGCCGCCGCCGAATCCGATCTGGAGGTCCTCGACGGCGATGCGCTCCCCGATGGCGTGGGGCGAACGGAAATCGAAGGGCGTTCCCTCGACGGGTGCCGACTCACCCGTGGGTATCAGCGTCTCGTCCACGGGCGTGAAGCGGGATGCGGCCAGGGTCAGGCGGTGTCCCAGGATGTCGCCATTACCGTGGCCGGCCAGGTTGAAGTAGCTGTGCTGCGTCAGGTTGATGGGGGTGGCCCGGTCCGTCGTGGCGAGGTAGTCCACCACCAGCTCATCGGCGTCGGTGAGGGTGTAGCTGACCTGGACCCTGAGATTGCCCGGGTACCCTCCCTCGCCGTCCGGGCTGACACGGGTGAATACCACACCGGCGCCCTCGGAGGTGGTTGTCGGCGATCCTTCCCATACCTGCTTGTCGAAGCCCCGGAACCCTCCGTGGAGGCTGTTGGCACCGTCGTTGGCGTCGAGTTCGAACGTGGCTCCGTCCAGGGAGAAGCGGGCGTCGGCGATCCGGTTGCCATACCGCCCGATGAGGGCGCCGAAGTAGGGCGTATCCTCGAGATATCCGTCCAGGTTGTCGTACCCCAGGACCACGTCTTCCAGGACGCCGTTCCGGTCGGGCGCCTTCAGGGACAGGATGATGCCGCCATAGGAGATGGCACGGATCTCGATCCCCTTTGCGTTGGTGAGGGTGAAGAGCTCGACGGGTTCCCCCGCCGGCGTCGTCCCGAAGGGGGTTCGGGTCACGGAGACCTCCGGCGTGGCTGTGGGGGGAGCGGAGGACGAAGCGTGGGGCTGGCGCTCATCGGAACCACCCGGCGCGCACGCATGGGCGCCCACGAGGACGAAGGAAAGGACCCGCCGCAACACATGCCGCATGGAGCCTCCTGGCTTGTGGGTTCTCCCTACCCCGCCATTTCACGCCGTTTCATCATCGACGAATGCGGTTGAGAAACGGTTCGACGAACACCCACGCATCCTGCCACGGCTTCGATTCGGGTGCCACGATCTCGAAATGACTGCTGTTGGGAATGACGTGGTGCACGGCCTCCTGTCCGCGACGCACGGCCAGCGCGGCGTAGGCCTCGCCGTGGGCGGGCGGCACCGCGTAATCGTCGTCGCCCGTGATAAGAATCTGGGGCACGTCGGTAGGGAGGAGGGCGGCCGGCGACGCTTGGGCTGTGCGCGGGCTGTCCGTCGGTGCCACGCCGCCGAGGAGCCGCGAAGGCGTGTCGCCGCACGCCGGCACCCGCATCTCGTGGTAATGCGCCAGGTCGGCGATGCCGGCGAGGCTCACAACGCCATGGATGGGGAGGGGATCCTCATCGTACAACTCCGCATCGGCGGCAATTCGCCCGCGTGCCGACAGCCATAGAGCCAGATGGCCACCGGAGGAGTGGCCGACGGTGACCACATGGTCGAGGTCCAGGGGGTAGTCGCCCGCCAGCGAGCGCAGAAAGTCGGTGCCACCGGCCACGTCCCGGAAGATCCCGGGCCAGGCCCCGCCGGGCTCGTCGATGCGGCGGAACTCCAGGTTCCAGGTGGCCCACCCCGCCTGCGTCAGGCGCTCGGCCACCGGGTCCATGTAGTCATTGTCGGCGATGGAGAGCCAACATCCTCCATGGACCACCACCGCCACGGGGAAGGGCCCCTGCCCGGCGGGAAGGCGGAGTTCGCCGTACTGCAGGGGATCGGCCCCGTACGAAACACGTGCGTCGTACGGACGGGGCGCCCAGGCGATGGCCTCCCCCGCGGTGATGTAGCGGGGCGGCTCCTGGGCCTGGGCGAGGCCTGCCCAGGCCCAAAGCCCCGCCAGAGCGGCGGTGAGCCGTCTCACCCTTCGTTGACCGTCACCTTCGTCATGGTCACGGCCTCTTTCGGGCGGTCGCCGGGTCCGACCTGGGTCTTTCCGATGGCCTGAACGATATCCATCCCCCCGGTCACTTTCCCGAAGATGGCGTGCTTCCGATCCAACCACGGCGTGGGCACCAGCGTGATGAAGAACTGGGATCCGCCGGTGTTCGGTCCGGCGTTGGCCATGGAGAAGAGGCCCGGTGCGTCGTGGGCCAGCCCTGGGGCGAACTCGTCGGGGATGGTATATCCGGGACCGCCGGTACCGGACCCCTTGGGGCACCCGCCCTGGATCATGAAGTCGGCGATGACCCGATGGAAGATGAGGCCGTCGTAGTAGCCCTTCTTCGCCAGGTCGATGAAGTTGCCCGCGGTCTTTGGGGCGACGTCCATGAACATCTCGGCGGTGATGGTGCCGTGATTCGTTTCGATGGTGACGGTGGGGTTGGCCAATGCACGCTCCGTTGGGTTCGGGTTGAGAGGCAAACGGTACCAAGGGCAGGGGCCCGGGGAAACCCCGGACCCCTCCTAGTTCGCCCGCCTACGGAAGACCGCATAGCCGTTGCGGAGGGTCCAGGATCGCTCCAGCAACTCGTAGAGAGGATCATGTCGGAGACGTACGTACGTGCCGTGGTTCTTGAGAGCCCGGATGTCGTCCAGGATCAGGTACCGGGCTCCGTGGACGTCGTCCAGGATCGCGCCTCCGGTGAACTCGGAGCCGTCGATGAGCACCGCATCGAAGCGGACGATTCCGTGCCGCTCGGCGATCTCCCGGACACCGTCCCGCGACACCCCGGATGCCGTCACGTAGGCGCGGTCCTCCTCGAGCCATCGCAAGTACGTCTTCACGCTCCTCCGACGGAGCCAGGGCCGGAAGCCCGCGCAGAACCGGGCGATGTCGTGGGGCGTGGCAAAGCGCTCCAGGCGCACGGAGGACACGCGGTGGCAGTGGACGAAGCCATGCCCCCCGTGACGAGCGACCAGGAGATCGAAGCGCGTCTTCGAGAGTTCGAGGCAATGCAGCTGCGGTGGGCCGGCCGGGTTTTCCAGGGCTCCGCCGACGAACGCATCGGTGCTGCCGTCTCCCGAGGACGATCCCACCTCCAGCATGGTGCGCACCTCGGGGAGAGCGGCAATGAGGTGGATCGCGTCAGCGAGCCGGTCATCACGGATCTCTCCGGCGATGGAACGGTCCAGCTTCGATGGCAATGGCGCTCCTGGCATTGGCGCCGAGCCGGCGCGCCGTTTCGTCACGACGTCGTCCAAGTCAACGCCTTGGCTACCCGGAGGGAAACGGTACCGACGTGAGGGGCTCGGGGAAACCCCGACGTCCCCAGCGTTCGTGGGACCGCCGGACGGGCGATTGCCCGCGAGCATATTCCCGCCCTAGTGTTCGGCCCATGAACATGTCGCCCCGAATCCTGGTCGGCGCCGCCCTGGCTGCGGCTGCCGCTTCATGCACTCCCGCCCTCAAGCTCACCCCCAGCGACGCGGACGTCGTCCTGGCCCATCAGGCCCTCGACGCACCCGACCCCGGGATGCCGGGAGCGTACGAGGTCCTCACCCTCTACTACGGGAGCGGGACCGACAAGAACCGCCCCGAGTATCGGGACTCCGTCTCCTTCAGGACCGAGCCGGTGGACGCGTCGAAGCTGGTGAGCCTCGGTCAGTCCGCCGACGAGCGGAACGGCTACTGGGGCTTCACCCCCAAGGAGATGCCCCTCAACGCCCGGGTCTGGTATCCGGACGGCGACGGACCCTTCCCGTTGGTGCTGGTGGTCCACGGCAACCACGACATGAAGGATTTTTCGGATCCCGGGTACGATTACCTGGGTCGACTCCTGGCCAGCCGCGGCTACATCCTGGCCAGCATCGACGAGAACTTCATCAACGGTGGCATACGCGAGGAGAACGACGCCCGGGGTTGGTTCCTTCTGAAGCACGTGGGACTCTTCGAAGGCTTCAACGAGGATCCCGCCAATCCTTTCTACGGCAAAGTGGACATGGGCAACATCGCGCTCATGGGGCATTCGCGCGGGGGGGAGGCCGTGGCCAACGCCGCGGCCTTCAACCGTTTGAGGCACTACCCCGACGACGCCGCGCTTGCCTTCGACTTCGACTACGCCATCAAGGGCATCGTGTCCATCGCGCCGGTGGACGGGCAGTACCTCCCCACGGGGCGGAAGGTGGTGGTGGAGGACGTGAGCTACCTCACGTTCCACGGCTCCCACGACGGCGACGTGACGTCGTTCCACGGCCTGCGCATCTACGACCGCCTTCGTTTCACCGATGGCCAGTTTCACTTCAAGTCCGCCGTTTACGTGTATCGGGCCAACCACGGCCAGTGGAATACGGTCTGGCAGAGCCACGACGGGGGACCTCGGAGCGGACGCTTCCTGGATCTCCGGGGGCTGATTCCCCAGGCGGACCAGCGGCGCTTCGCCGAGATCTACGTTTCATCGTTCCTGGACGTGGTCCTGAAGGGGGACAAGCGCTACCTGCCCATCTTCCGCGATCACAGGGTCATCGGCGAGTGGCTCCCCAGGACGATGTACGTCACCCGGTACGAGACCAGCGCCCTGCGGCCTCTGGCCACCTTCGAGGAGGACATCGACGTCACTTCCGGAACCGCGCCCGGCGTGACGCTCATCGGCGATTCGCTGGCCACCTGGAAGGAGGCCACCTTGGCCCTCCGTTCCTCCAACCGCAACAACACCTCCCAGTCCCAGGAGAACCAGGCGGTATGGCTGGGCTGGAACAACCGCATCGCCGGGCCCGACACCACGCGCACGGGGCCGCCGGCGCGATTCGCCGTGGGGCTCCCCGACGGTTTGGCGCGGTCCTGGGCGCTGGGGGAGGACACCACGTTGGACTTCATGCTGGGCGCCACCAACGCCATGCCCGGACCCCGGAAAGACCCTGAGCCCGCAGACACGACGAAGAACGAAGACAGCTCGACCGACCGCGGGGGCGACCGCCCCAAGCCCAAGGAGGACGACGAAAAGCCGCCCGTGGACCTGAGCGTTCAGGTGGAGGATGCGGCGGGGCATCTTGCTTCCGTGGACCTCCGCCGGTACGGGGCCATCCGCCGTCCCCTCGAGACGTACGTCCTGAGACGGGGTGACCAGGAGCGTCAACGGTTCCAGGACCACTGGGAACAGGTACTTCAAACCTATTCGATTCCCCTTGGCGACTTCACCGCGGTGAACCCCGCGCTGGACCTCCGGACCTTGAAGGCGGTCCGGCTGGTGTTCGACCGGGCCGTCTCCGGCGAGGTGGCCGTTGATCAGATCGGCTTCAGCAACCTGGATCCCGCGTTCCTCACGGCCCGGGTCGAGGGGCGGTGAATGGGCCCTCCACGCCACCTTGCCCCATCGAGTGCTGGACGTTTGAATGACGCGACCGTGCCCCCGGCACCTTGTTCCCCGAGTCGTAGCGGATTCCCCATGCAGTACCGCGCAAGAGTCCGGTCCGTGATGAGGCCGATGGCGATCGTGGTCGTCGTGGTCGCCTTCACCGGATGGCGGACGCCACCGGCGCCGTCCAGCTCCGGCCCGGAGGCGTCGCTATCCGCGCGGCGCGCCTCGGTGAGCGGACACGTGGTGGTTTCGGCGTCGCCCCCGCTCCCTCCGGCCACGCTGAGTCCTTATGCTCGGCGGAGGTACGAGCCCCCTCAACGCCCCGGCGTCCCCGGAGGCGCCGAAGACGCCTTCGTCTACCTGGAGCCCTTGGATGGTGCGCCACCGAAGGGAAGTGGCGCCTCGCCGCGAATCGTACAGCGTGACCGGACCATCATTCCTCATGTGACGGTCACGCAGGTGGGCCAGCTGGTGGAGTTCCCCAACGAAGACGATGTGTTCCACAGCCTGTTTTCGCTCTCTCCGGGCAATCGCTTTTCCCTGGGGCGCTATGGCCCCGGCGTGACGGAAACGAACCGCTTCCAGACCCCGGGGGTCGTCCGACTCTTCTGCGACATCCACTCGGAGATGGCGGGCGTGATCCTGGTCCTGGACACGCCCCACGTCACGCGGGTCGGGGCCGATGGCGCCTATCAGCTGACTGGACTGCCGGCCGGAACGTATCGCGCGATCGCCTGGCATCCCACCGCCGGAGCGGACACGGTCACGGTGACCCTGGGGGCGACGGAGAGCGTGGTTCAGGACTTCCTCCTGCGGGCCCGGCGATGAGGAGCCTGTCCCTCCGTTGGCGCCTTCTGCTCTGGGCGAGCGCGGCGTCGGCGGTCACCCTCATCATGGTGATCGTTCTCATCGACGTCACCTTTCGAGCCAACATTCGCAACCACCTCGTGGAGGGATTGACCTTCGCCCGTCAGGTGGCCCGAGACGCCCGCGCGAGCCAGATGGAGGCGCGCATCTCCGAGACCGTCACCAACGCCATGGACACCCGCCTGCGGGCCGCCGTCGCGACCGGAGACCCGGCGACGATTTCTCAGACCCTCGAGGAGATCTTCGCGGAGGGCGGCACGGCGTGGGCTTCGGTGATCGGGACGGACGGGAGCCTCCTGGCGAGCACGCCGGGCGCCCCGCGGGCACATCTGAGCGAAGCCGATTCCCTGGTCGAGGAGGCCCTCTACTTCGACACGGGGGATCTGTGGGTCGTCGGTGAAGAGATGGTCGAAGTTGGAGCCAGCGCCATCCTCTTCGGTGCATCGCCCCTGGCGGTCCTGGTCACGGGTGGGCCCGTTTCTTCAGAACAGGTCACGGATCTCGAGGCAGCCGTGGGTCGGCCCGTGGCGGTCCTGGCGCCCGGAAGCTCCATACTCGGCATGGAGGCTGCCGGCATTCCGGGTATGGATTGGAACGATCTGCAAGCATGGCACGGCGGCGCGGGCGACGCCGTTGAGTTGCTGCTGCTGGGTGAGGAGCGCTTCTTCGTCGCCGCGACGCCGATGCTGTCCAGGGATGGTCAGCGGCGGGGGACGATGGTATTGCTCGGGTCCTACGATGAAGCGCTGCTTCCCAGCAAATCCCTTCGCGCGGCCCTCATCGGCATCTTCGCCTTTGGGCTGCTCCTGACCCTGGGGGTGTCGGGTGTCTTCTCGCGTGCCATCACGGTTCCCGTTGGTCGCCTCCTCCGAGAAACCGAACGCCTGGCCCAGGGTGACCTCGAGCACACCATCCTTCCCCTGCGGGATGACGAGATCGGCCGGCTCGCCGAGTCGTTCGAAGAAATGCGGGTCTCCCTCAAGGTCGCGCGCGCCGACCTGATCCGGGCGGAGAGGTTGAGCGCGATCGGCACGGCCGCCAGCGCACTGGCCCATGATTTCACGCAGCCGTTGTCCGCCATTGCCGGTGCTGTCGGCCTGCTGAGGATGGACACCGGCGCTCCTGACGGCCGGGACCGTCTGTTCGAGGCCATCGACGGCGAGTTGGAGCGACTCCAGCGAATGAAGCAGGAGATCGTGGAATTCGCTCGAGGGGAATCCACCCTGGATGAGGGCGTCGTCCGGATCGACAGCTTCCTGGAGAATACCGTGTCGGCGCTGCGGACGTCGCTGGCCCAGCGGGACATCGTGCTGACCACGGATCACGGCTACGCCGGAGACTGGTATATCGACAGCTATCGTCTGGAGCGCGTCATCGAGAACCTGATCAGGAATTCCGCTGCGGCCATCTCGGAGGGTGGCAGGGTGTCGGTTCGTTCTACGTGCGTGGCGGACGCGTTGGTCATCGAGGTCGAAGACGACGGTCCGGGCATTTCACCCGACGAACTCGACGAGATTTTCGAGCCTTTCGTCTCGTTCGGGAAGAAGGAGGGTACCGGACTCGGCTTGGCGATCGCCCGGAACGTCGTCCTGCAGCATGCAGGCACCATCGAGGTGACCTCCCGGCCCGGCTGCACGCGATTCAGCATCACGCTCCCTCGGCGGACCGGTGCCGCCGCCCCGAGACAGGCGCGGGCACACGCAACGGAGACGACATGATGAGACGACGCAGCTCCTGGTTCGTGGCGGTGGTCGCGCTCGCGGCCACGGCGGGCATTGGGCCCGTGGATGCCGCGGGGCAGATCGAGTTCTCCGGTCAATTGGACCTGGTCGGCGTCGCCCGCGGGGATGGGCCCGAACTCAATCAGGGCTTCCGGGGGGACGGTCCTTTCAACGCCGTGCGTCTCAAGCTGTTCGCCCGCCGTTGGGTGACGGATCGGATCGGGATCTTCGCCGAGCTGCTCTACGACGTTGACGCGGCAGCCCGAGTGAACGGTGCCTACGTGGTCGTGAACGACTTGATGGGCGGACCCTGGCTGAATGCCCGGCTTGGTCTTGCTCCCAACGTCGTGGGCAGCTTCGGGCAGAGAAGCACCTATTTCAACGTCAACCCGCTCATCGGAGTGCCACTGGTGTGGTCCTACCGCACCAATCTGGGTGGGAGTGGAACGAACACGGCCGCCGGTCTCACCACGGCCACGGGGGAGCCCGGGGGCGGCATGCCGATTCTCTACGACTCGTGCTGGAACGTGCAGTGGGAACTGCTCGGAGAAATCGGCCGATTCGAGTATTCGGTCGGCATGACGCCGGGGTCGATGTCGAATCCGATCCGCAGCCGGGCTGTGAAGGGCTCGACCTGGATGGCCCGCGTCGGCTTCGCGCCCGTCCCCAGCGTGCGCCTCGGACTGTCGGCTGCCGAGGGGCCCTATCTCTCCGCTCCGACGCTGGATGCCGCGGGCAACCCGCCCTATGCGGAGGATCCATCGGACTTCGATCAGCGCCTGCACGGGGTGGACGTCGCGTACCAGGCTGGATCGTGGCTAGTCCATTCGGAGGCATACCGGGTGGTTTGGGAGGCCCCCCTCGTCTCGGATGACCTCGAGGCGTTCGGCGGATATGTCGAGCTCCGTTTCGATTTCCTGCCGGGATGGTATGTCGCGGGTCGCTTGGATGGGCTTCAATTCTCCGACATTGCGACTGGTCCGCAGGCCGGGACGCGTGCTCCCTGGGATCAAGACACGCGCCGCACCGAAGTTGCGCTCGGGTATCGCTTGGCTCGAGAGGTGTTGCTGAAGCTCGATTGGCAGCGCACCACCGCACCGGACGTGGGCTTTGGACGCGGGTTTCGCGAACCTGAAGGCGGAGGCCGGGAGACTCTACGACGCCGACTGTGTGGCCGCGTTTCTGGACGCCCACGAGACGGTGCGCGAGGTGGCC
>DATHZE010000254.1:0-5077 GCA_035458765.1 Longimicrobiales bacterium | reverse complement strand
TCCAGGTCGGTGGGCCTGGCCCCTCCTCCCAGGAGGGAGCCCAACCCAGGTCGATGCACGGGTCCGCAGAATGGCGAACCCGACGGCGCACAACCGGCCTAGAAGAACTTGTAGAGGATGGTGATCACGAGACCGAAGAGCGCAGCACCCTCGATCAGCGCGGCCAGGATGATCGCGGCCGTCTGAATGGTCGCTGCTGCCTCGGGCTGCCGCGCGATGCCCTGCGTGGCCCCGTTGCCGATCTGACCGATGCCGATGCCGGCTCCGATGACACAGAGGCCGATACCGATACCGGCGCCCAGGAGACTCAGGGAGTTCTTTGCGGTCTCGGGATCCATGGCCGAATCCTGGAAGGCGGCGAGCATAGCGTGGAGCATTTCGGTGGTTCCTTGAAAGGTTGTCGTGTATCGACAGGTGAAATCAGTGTGCGTGGCGGATCAGACCGATGAATACCGCCGTGAGCATCGCGAAGATGTAGGCCTGGAGAAACGCAACGAAAACCTCCAGAACCATGATCCCCCATACCATCCCGAGGGACGCGCCCGCGATACCCCACTTCGCGGGACCAATGGTCGCGAACATGAAGATCATGCCCAACAGGGACAGCACCAGCGTGTGTCCCGCCATCATGTTGGCGAACAAACGGATCATCAGGGCGAACGGCTTCGTGAGCTTACCGAGGAACTCGACGGGGGTCAGGATGACCAACATGATCGCCTGGCCGACCGGGTGGAGTCCGGGAGGAGCGTAGAAGATCGTCCGCATGTAGCCCTGAAAGCCCAGTGCCCGCATGCCGGAGACCTCGACCACCGCGAAGGTGACGAGCGCCAGCGCACCGGTGACCATGAAATTCCCGGTGGGGGTCGATCCGAAGGGTATCAGGCCCATCATGTTCATGGAGAGAATGAAGAAAAACAGGGTCAGGATGTACCCGGTGTAGGCGTCGGCGCCGTGCCCGATGTTGCGCCGCACCACTTCGTCGCGGAAATAGACGACCATGGCCTCCATGGCGTTCGCGAGCCCCCCCGGCGCCCTTCCCTTGTAGCGACCCTGCATGGCGCGAGCGATGGGGAGGAAAACCGCCATGACGACGATGGCCGACAAGAGCATGAAAACGATGTGCTTGGTCGGGGAAAAATCGATGGTGAGTCCCGCGAAGTGCACGGGCTCCCAGGTGGGGAGGTGCCACACGAAACCGCGACCCAGGACCTCGAACTCGATCTCCTTGCCGTCCAGGAGGTGATGCATGAGCATGCCCTGGAGGTCGGGCGGCCCCTCCGTCGCAGCGGCATGGGCGGCGTCGGCTCCAGAGCCCTCTTGCAGGACCCGCAGTAGCGCCAGTGGCTTCATGTCACCTCAGGTCGTTTCGACCTCCTCGGGCCGAAAGTAGATCGGCTCGAGGAGGAGCAGTCCAAAGAAAAACCCCGCCAGGCCGAGAAGCATGGGCACCGCACCCGCGGCCCCCGACCGGATCGCAATGGCGGCGACGATCCCCACCACAACCATCCGTACCAACGTGCCTCCCGCCCAAATGGCCAGGAATCCATTCGTGTTGTCCCGGTATCGGATCAAGAGCGCGAAAGCCACGACCTGAACCGGAAGTGCGATTGCGGCCGCGATCACGAGTCCCATTCGGGCTTCAGGATCGAGGAAGGGCCACAACACCAGAATCACCGCGGCGCATCCCAGAGACGCGGTCGCCCCGTATCGCAGCGGCGCGCTCACTGATCCTTCCCAGAGCGTGGTTCGATCACGATGTGATAGTAGAGACTGTAGAACCCCGCCCCTGCCCCGACGAACGCTCCCACCACCAGCAACCAGGGTGAAGTTCCCAGCTTTCCGTCCAGCCAGGCCCCCGCACCCAAAAAGAGCAAGACGGAAAGGGCCCAAGCGAGGCCGTACCCCATGTGCTGCCCGGACGCCCGAATCAGGTCTCGGGGATCGTCCTTTTGGCGGTCTCCTGGCACGGCCCACCCCGCTTTGCTCTAAAGCCTGACAAAGGTAGCGTTTGAGAAAACAATTTCAAGCGGGACCCGATCGACCGGACGGAGGTCTGCCTGCCCCCCCCTGGCGGGTGGAGGCCGAACGGTTTCTCTTGGTGTCTCCCGATGAGTCCCCCACACATGGACCGTCTCCTGGGACAATCAAGAGGCGGCATGACGACACAGGAATGAGCACAACCGAAGCGGCCCCCGCGGATCGAGACCTGGAGCTCCTGAAACGGGTGGCTCAGGTTGCCGATGCCCTGCGCGCAGAAGTGGGGAAGCGCATCGTCGGACAGCGCGATGTCGTGGACGGACTCCTCACCGCACTGCTGGCGAACGGGCACGCTCTCCTGGTGGGCGTCCCGGGCCTCGCCAAGACGCTCCTGATCCAGAGCGTGGCGGAGGCTCTCGACCTGGACTTCAGCCGCATCCAGTTCACTCCGGACCTGATGCCCACGGATATCACCGGCACCGAGGTGATCGAGGAGGACCGCACGACGGGACGGCGGGTCTTTCGGTTCGTGAAGGGTCCCGTCTTCGCCAACATCGTCCTCGCCGACGAGATCAACCGCACGCCGCCGAAGACCCAGGCGGCCCTCCTTCAGGCGATGCAGGAGCGCGCCGTGACCGCGGCGGGCGAGACCTATCAGCTGGAGCCACCCTTCTTCGTCCTGGCGACCCAGAACCCCATCGAGCAGGAGGGGACCTACCCCCTCCCCGAGGCCCAGCTCGACCGCTTCATGCTCGAGCTGCCCATCTACTATCCGTCCCGGATCGAGGAGGAGGAGGTGGCCATGCGTACCACGGGAGGGGCGCAGGACACCATTCAAAGCGTAGTCAACGCAGCGGAGCTCATCGAGCTCCAGAAGCTGGTCCGCCGCGTGCCGGCTCCGCCCTCCCTCGTGTCCTTCGCCGTGAGGCTCGCCCGGGCCACCCGACCCGGCGATGAGGCGGCGGCGGTGGCGCGGCGCTACGTTTCCTGGGGAGCGGGCCCCCGCGCGTCCCAGTATCTCGTGTTGGGCGCCAAGGCCAGGGCTGCGGCCCGCGGCTCGGCCATGCCCTCGTTGGAAGACGTACGCGCAGTGGCGCCGGCGGTCTTGGCCCATCGCCTGGTGCTGAACTTCGAGGCCGAAGCTGATCGCCGGGGAACCAGAGACGTGATCCAAGAGCTCCTGCAGGAGTCACAGGGTTGGACGTAGGCCCAAGTAGCGGGGCGGACCGCCGCCTCCGGAACGCGACAGCGGAATGACGAGCCTCATCCTGGTCTTCGTCGGCGTCCTTCTCTTGCTGTCCGCCGTCATCACGGCGGCGGGAGCAGCCGTATTCCAGGTCGGCCCCTCCCGACTCAGGACCCTCCAGGAGGAGGGCTTCCAGGGGTCCGCGGAACTGGTTGCGCTCAGGGCCGACGAAGCAAGGACCCGTACGGGCCTGAGGCTGACGACGCGGGCGCTGAACCTGGCGGCGGTGGGCATCGCGACCATGGGCAGCGGCGTGGCGTGGGGTCCCATCTCGGCGTTGGGAATCCTGGTGGCTGGCATCCTCGTGGTGCTCACCGTGACCGACGTCGTGCCGCGGGCGCTGGCCTCTCGTCAGCCGGTGCGCCTGGCCCTGCTGGTGGCGCCCATCCTCCTGATTCTGGCCCGGGCGCTCCACCTGGTCACCCATCCCGTCACCCGGCTCGAAGGGGCCTTCGCCCCCTCCAGCGACGGGAGAGTCGAGTCTCCCGAAGCCCGGGAACTCCGCGAGATCCAGGAAATCGGTCAAGAGGAGGGCGTGCTGGAGGAACACGAGAACCTCCTCGTCGAGAACGCTTTCCGGCTGGACGAGATGACGGCCTGGGACGTGATGACGCCGCGTGTGGACATCTTCGCGTGGAAGGACTCTCGAACCTTGGCGGAAATCACCGATGAATTGGCGCGCGTGCCTTACAGTCGGGTTCCTGTGTACGGAGGCTCCGTGGACGACGTCACGGGGATTCTCTACGTGCGTGAGGCGTATCAGGCCATCGTGGAGGGCAAGCGGGACGTGAAACTGAGTTCCCTGGCCAGGGAACCTTTCTTCGTGCCAGGCTCACTCTCTCTCTCCCGCCTTCTCCGGGACTTCCAGACGCGGCGCATCCATATGGGGATCGTGGCCGACGAGTTCGGTGGTATCGACGGACTCGTGACCCTCGAAGACGTTCTCGAGGAACTGGTTGGCGAAATCGTCGACGAGACCGACGTGGACGAGGAGGAGTTGGTCCGGGTGTCCCGCACCGAGGCCCTGGCTGATGCGGGAGTCGACCTCAGGGAGATCAACTACGCCCTCAACCTGTCCCTGCCGACCCTGGAGCACCGGTCCCTCAACGGCTTCATCCTGGAGGAATTGGGGTACGTCCCGGCCGTGGGGGAGACGCTGGACCGGGGAGGCGTCCATATCGAGATCGTGGAGGCCACCGAGACCCAGGTGATCCGAGCGAGGCTCACCCGGCTCCCCTCGGAATCCACGTCCGCCCCATCCGACTGAGCCGCGCATGGCCCATATCATCGAGTTCTTGGGGAAGCGCCCCAGGGTCCATCCATCGGCTTTCGTCGCTCCCACGGCCGTTCTCATCGGCGACGTGACCATCGGGCCCGAAGCCAGCGTGTGGTTCGGGGCCGTGCTGCGGGGTGACGACCCGGAGCACGGCATCGTCGTGGGGGCGCGCAGCAGCGTGCAGGACAACTGCGTCGTCCACGTGGGCGCATGGGGCCCCACCCTCATCGGCGAGGACGTAACGGTGGGGCATGGCGCCAAATTCGAGAGCTGCAGCATCGGAGACCGCACCCTGGTGGGGATGAACGTGGTGATCCTCCAGAAGGCGGTCATCGGTGAGGAGTGCATCCTCGCCGCGAACACGGTGGTCATGGAGGCTGCCGAGATCCCCCCACGGTCTCTCGTGGCGGGCGTCCCAGGCAGGATCAAGAAGACCATCGAGGACGGGAACGCCGCGGAATGGATCGGGCGGGGTGGAACGCACTACGTGGAGTTGGGCAGAGCATACAAGGCGAGTGGCGTGGATGAGGCCTGAGATCCATGGGGCCGGGGATGGCGTCGTCCCTCCCCTGTCCTCC
>DATHZE010000253.1:0-12707 GCA_035458765.1 Longimicrobiales bacterium | reverse complement strand
GATGGACTGGAGAATCTCCACGTGCGTGGTGGAATCGAAGCGCATGCGGATGCGGATCTCCTCACCAGGAGTCCAGGCACGGATCTCTCCCCGCGCCAG
The DNA here is from genome assembly GCA_035458765.1 of Longimicrobiales bacterium. Lineage (GTDB taxonomy): Bacteria > Gemmatimonadota > Gemmatimonadetes > Longimicrobiales > Gaopeijiaceae > SZUA-318. The sequence continues at coordinate 12,608 of DATHZE010000253.1, read as the reverse complement.
ACGGTCCAGAGCGCGGTCGGTGCCCGCCCGCAGGGCGGCGCGCACCACCTGGGGGTGGAGGAGCCGTGCGGCCGCGGGCGTGACGGCGTGCTTCGTGGTGACGGTTTCGGCGTCCAGATAGGCCCGGGTCTCGGCCGTGAACGCCGAATCTCCCGAGGCCAGCAGCACCGGGACCCCGAGCATGCCTGCGAAAGCCGCGTTCATGCCGGCCTCCCCGACCTCCACGTCGTTGAGCCAGAGTCCCTTCACGGACCCCGTTCCGGTGTGGGCCAGGAAGCCCGCCGGGTCTCCAGCCTTGGCGTGATAGCCCAGGAAGACGGCCCCGTCGTAGGAGTCATCCAGGCCCGACACCATGCCCAGCGGTTTGATGGCCCCCTGGACATACAGGACACGGGGATCCAGCTCGGTGTGAAGGACGTTCTGGTGGTCGCCGTGTGAATCATTGACCACGATCTCCGCCGGTCCCCGCGCGAAGATGGCGGCCACCACCTCGTTGACCTCGTCCGTCATGAGGCGTCTCGCCGTGGAATAGTCTTTTCCCGACGAGCCGGTCATGGCGCCGGTCCCCACGCCCCCGATCCCCTCCATGTCCACGGAGATGAAGATCTTCAGCGGCGCCTGGGCCGAGACGCCACGCACCGGTCCTCCCAACGAGGCCAACATGGTGCAGGCCAGAACCAGGGCCGCGCGGGGCGGGATGCGCGCCGTCATCGGTCCCTCTCCAGGTCTTCCGGCAGCCCGAAGGGCGTGTACCCCGCGGCACGGAGGGCTTCGCGGTAGGCGGCCACCTCGCCGGACATGAGCGCTTGGACGGCCCCAACCATGCCGTCGGCGTCGGCCCGGGCCTGCGCCATCTTCAGCCGGTCGTTGGGTCCGGGAGCCCCCTGTAGCTCCGACAGGGAGGAACCCAGGGAACGGACCCGACGAGCCGGCGAGTCGCCGCCGCAGATGCCTTGGCACTCCGGACCGGTGACCAGGAGCCGGATGGCGTCCTCGAGGATCCCCTTGAGCGTCGTGCCTTGGGCGCGGAGTGCGTCGGCGTCCAGGCGAAGGGTGCCCAGGACGCCGTCGACTGCAGCGAGCGCGTCCCGAAGGCTGGCCTCGGCGTCACGCACGGCGCCCGTCATGCGGGCCGCCTCCCGAAGGGCTTCGTCACGCGCACTGAAGTCCGCAAGGGAGACCGGACGGCGGGGATCCCCCAGGACCTCCAACCGGGTGACGTCGCTGGAGCCCGAGACGTGAACCGACACGTCATACCAACCGGGTCGAACGGTGGCCAGGGACGGATAGCGGGCCGGATCGGCCTCGCCCCCTGGGCGCAGGTTCCAGGTCACGCGGTTCAGGCCGGCGCGTGCCTGTAGGGAACGACTGAACACCAGGGCACCCTCCTCGTCGCGGACCTCCAGGCGTCCGGAGCCCCCATCCTCGTCCCAAAAGGTGACGAGTGCCCCGTACGGACGTGTTTCCGCCTGCTGCATGGCGTGCCCGGTGGACCTGTAACCGAGGCCTTCGGCGATATCGACGGCGAAGGCCGGCGGGGGCGGCACCAGGAACGGTCCGCCCTCCTGCACCATCGTCCCCGACGCCAGGGCCCTCAGGGGTCGGATGTCGTCGATGATGAAGATTCCCCGGCCGTGGGTGGCAACCACCAGGTCACCGTCCCTGGGGTGGACCGTCGCGTCCCGAACCGGCACCGCCGGAATCCCCGAAGTGAATGCGCGCCAGTTGCTTCCGGCATCCAGGCTGACGTAGAGCCCGAACTCCGTTCCCAGGAACAGGAGGTTGGGTTCCACAGGGTCCTCGGCCAGGACGTGGGCGAAGCCCTCGACGCCTCGGGTCTGGATGCGTTCCCATCGCTCCCCGAAGTCCCGGGTCCTGTAGAGATAGGTCTCCCAGTTCCCTCTGCGGTGGTCGTCGAACGTGACGTAGGCCGTTCCTGCGTCGTGATGCGAGGCTTCGATGTCGGAAACCCAGGTGGCCGACGGAACGCCCCTGAGGTTCCGGGCGACGTTGGTCCACGTGCCGCCGGCTCCCCGCGAGATCTGCACATTCCCGTCATCGGTTCCGGCCCAGATCGTGCCTTCGTCCACCGGGCTGGGCGCGATGGCGATGATGGTGGTGTGGTTTTCCGCACCGGTTGCGTCCAGGGTCAGGCCGCCGCTCTGCATCTGTCGCTGCTTGGCCGGGTCGTTGGTGGTGAGATCGGGAGATATGATCTCCCAACTCTGGCCGTGGTCCGGCGTCCGGTGGACGAACTGCGAACCCAGATACAGGGTCGTGGAGTCATGGGGATCCAGGACCAGGGCGGCGTTCCAGTTGAAGCGCAGGGGGACTCCATCGGGGTGCACCGGCTGGATGCCCACCTGAAGGCCCGTGACCTTGTCGAAGCGCGTCAGGCTGCCCTGCTGGGACATGGAGTACCCATGGCGCGGGCTGGAGGGGTCGTCGAGGACGCTGAACCCGTCGCCACCGCCCACCCGTCGCCAGTGGGCGTTGAGGATGCCCTTGTTCTCCCAGACGGTGCTGGGGCCGTACCAGGACCCGTTGTCCTGCAGTCCTCCGTAAACGTTGAAGGGCACCTCGTTGTCCACGGTTGCGTGGTAGAACTGCGCCAGCGTCAGATTCTCCACGAACCGCCAGTGCTTTCCGCGATCGTAGGTGAACGCGATGCCGCCATCCTCGCCCAGGATCATGCGCCTGGAGTCGTCTGGGTCGATCCACAACTCGTGGACGTCGCCGTGGATGATGCCGCTGGAGACGACCGTTTCCCATGTGCGACCCTGGTCCTCGGAAACCTGGATCGCGGAATGGAGGGAGTACAGGCGGTTCTCGTTCTGCGGGTCCACCCTGAGGTCTGCGTAGTAGAAGGGGCGGTTCGCGATCCCGGGCTCGTCATTGATGGTGCGCCAGGAAACGCCTCCGTCCTCGGACCGGAGCAAGGCGCTCCGGGTCGCTTCGACCAGGGCGTAGACCACGTTGGGGCTGGAGGCACTGGCGGCCAACCCGATCCGGCCGAGTTCACCCTCCGGGAGCCCGTCGTCGGGCCCCAACTCCTCCCAGTGCTCACCGCCGTCCCGCGTGACGAAAAGCCCGGACCCAGGGCCCCCCGACGTGAAGAACCAGGGTTCCCTGCGGAACTCCCACATGGCGGCGAAGAGCTTCTCCGGGTTCGACGGGTCCATGATGAGGTCGGCGGCGCCTGTGCGCTCGTTGCGCCACAGGACCCGGGTCCAGTTCCGGCCTCCGTCGGTGGTCCTGTATACGCCGCGCTCCTGGCCGTCGGACCAGGCCGGACCCATGACCCCCACATACACGACGTCGGGGTCGGTGGGGTGGGTGACGATGCGGGCGATCCGCTCGGAGCGCTCCAACCCCATCGGCGTCCAGGTGCGCCCGGCGTCCATGGACCTGAAAAGACCCCGTCCCACGCCCGCGGAGTTCCGTGGGTTCCCTTCCCCGGTTCCCACCCAGACGATGTCGGGATTCGCCTGGAACACGGAGATGGCCCCGATGCCCAGCGCCGGTTGCCCGTCGAAGACGGGATCCCAGGTCAAGCCTCCGTCCGACGACTTGAACAGGCCCCCGGTCGCTCCGCCCACATACACGATGTTCCTGTCCCGCAGGACCACGTCCACGGCGGCGACCCGCCCGCTCATGCCCGCGGGTCCGATGGAGCGGGCGCGAAGGGCATCCCACTCACCACGCGCGTCCTGGGCGGAGAGGGACCCGCAAAGCGCGAGAGTGGGCAGAACAGCGACCAGGAGGAGAATTCTCTTCATGACTCGTTCGTGGGAGGCTGGGGGCGACAGGGGCGACCGCCCCGTGGGCGATCGCCTTCATGGTACTGGGGCCGAGGGAGCGCGGCTACCCGGCCTCCGTCACCGCGGGCGAGCCCGACCCATGTGGAAGGCGTAGACTTGCCGGGAGATCTCCGCCACGAGCTCCGCGGCCTCCGACTGCTCCTCGACGCCCCGGACCATGACCGCCAGGACGTAGGGGGGCGCCTCCAACGGAAAGACCACGGCTGCGTCGTGGTTGTGGGCGGTGATCCACCCGGTCTTGTTGGCCACGCGCACGCTTCCCGGGACGCCTGCGGGGATGTTCTCCCTGAAGTGCTGTCGCTCGAGGATCGACAGCATCTCCTCCCTGGCGTCGGTGGAGAAGCGCGGGCTGCCCGCCACCGCAGCCATGACGATGCCCAGGTCCCGGGCCGTGGCGCTGTTCGAAAGCCCGGCTTCGAAGGCTTTGAGGTCTTCGACACCCCGGAGGACCTCCATGGAGTCCGCGCCCAGTGCCCGCAATGTGCGCGTGATCCGCCTCGGATCGGCCTCCTGGATCAGAATGTTCGTGGCGAGATTGCTCGACCAGGTGATCATTCGATCCAAGAGTTGGCGGATGGGCACCCGGTCCCCCACGCGACCATAGAACGTGGTATCGGAGTCCGAGCCGGGCGGGAGGTCGAACGGCGATCCGTCGACGATGCTGACGAAGGTCGTGGTCACCCGCACGCTGTCGTCCATCGAGCGACCACCGCCCTGCGCGTCGAGGTACAGTTGCATCATCACCGGCACCTTCATGGTGCTCGCCGCGTGCATGCGCACGTCGGCGTCCAGGGCGAGGGAGTCACCCTCGGCGTCCAGGGACCGGTAGTACACGCCCACCTCGGCCCCCGTAGCCTGAACCGCACGCCGGATGGATCCCTCCAGGCGGGACAGGCCGGGGTTGGCGCCATGGTGGTCGGGAGCGCCACAGGCCGGGGCGGCGAGTGCGGCGAGAAGGTAGACCGCGCGCGGGATCTTCATGGTTCCCTTTGCTTGCGTTGAAACGATACCGCCGGAGTGCAGGGACGGCGGAACCCGGGTGTCCATCCACCCCGGGGAAAGACCTGGCCGGGACTCACGAGCATCGTCGTCCCTGCGACCTTCACCGCGTCCGCCGACACGCTGTCCTTCGGCGGGAGATCCCGGCAACCCGAGGTTCGGATTCCCCGCCTGGAGTCCATGCAGGAGGGTCTCTTCCTGAAGCTCAGCTACTTGTTCCGGCGATAGTCCGGACTCAGAACGCCAGGACCAGCGCCACCGTCGCCACCACGTAGCGGAGGGTGAGGCGACGCTCTTCGGGGAGGTCGACCCGTACCGTGGCGAAGCGCACCTGGGGGTTTACCGCGAAGCTCCGTCCAGCCCCGATGTACAGCCCCGCCCCCGCTTCACCTCCGTAGCCGAGCGACGAGACCCCGGAGGGACTATCCGGGACACCCGGGGATTCCACCCGGGTCGTGAGCCCTCCCAGGCTGACCCAAGGGAGGACGCTGCCATCGCGCAGCAGCTTGACCCTGAAACCCAGGTCGAGCCCCGTCGCCACGTACGAAGTCCCCGCGGGACATCCTGCGGCCTCGCAGCCGAAGCGGTGCTGCCCGAAGCCGAGATACGTCGTACGGCGGCCCCGCCCGGTCATGGTGAAGAACACGTCGAAGGACGGACCCGGGTCGGTACCCTGCCCCACCCCGCTCCCCGTCGCGAAGGAGCCGACCGGCACGGACCCACCCCCATGCACCTCCAGCGCCAGGGACGCATCCTGCCCGGCACCGGCGGTGGGAAGCGCCACCGCGAGCGCGAGGATGCTCCAGGGAGTCGAACGGCGGCGGGCGCGATGCAACGGAGTACCTCGATGAGATGGTCGATGGACGCTCCAATCCTACCCGAGGCCCGTTCCGGCGCCAAGATGTGTCGTTGCTTCGCGGCGGCGGGAGCGGCATCATGGGCCGACCCATCACCCACGGACGGACGCATGATCCAGCAACCGCTTCGGACCGCTCGCAGAACCCACGGCTTCAGCGAGTCGGTGATTCGAGAAATGACTCGCGTGGCCCGCGAGCACGACGCCGTCAACCTCGCTCAGGGGTTTCCCGACTTTCCGGCCCCGACCCTCCTGAAGGAGGCGGCCTGCCGGGCGATCCGTGACGACGTGAATCAGTACGCCATCACCTGGGGGGCGCCGCGCTTCCGCGAAGCGTTGGAGCGGAAGTACCGCGACTGGTACGGCATGGAGGTCGATGGTGCGCGCGAGCTCACGGTGACATGCGGGGCCACGGAGGCCATGGTCGCCGTGATGCTGGCGGTGGTGGATCCGGGTGACGAAGTCATCGTCCTCGAGCCTTTCTACGAGAACTACGGCCCGGACGCCATCCTCTCCGACGCCCGGCCCGTCTTCCTCACCCTCGAAGCTCCCGACTACCGGCTCGATCCCGACCGGCTTCGGTCCCTGGTCACGGACCGGACCAGGGCCATCGTCCTCAACACGCCGAACAACCCCACGGGCCGCGTCTTCGACGCCCAGGAGCTGGAGGCGGTGGCCGACATCTGCCGCACTCGGGGGATTCTCGCCATCACGGACGAGATCTACGAGCACATCCTCTACGAGGGCCGTCACGTCCCCCTCGCGACGCTGGAGGGCATGAGGGAGCGCACCATCACCATCAGTGGAGTGTCCAAGACATTCTCCGTGACGGGTTGGCGGATCGGGACGATTCTGGCTCCTCCGGAGCTCACCGGGGCCATTCGCAAGGTTCACGACTTCCTGACCGTCGGAGCTCCCGCGCCACTTCAGGAGGCATGTGCCGTGGGGATGGACGAACTCGGCGCGGATTACTACTCGGGGATGATCGAGGATTACAGGGAGCGCCGCGAGATCCTGGTCGGGGCCCTCAGGGAGGCGGGTTTCCGCTGCAACACTCCCCAAGGAGCCTACTACGTGTTGGCCGACTTCTCGCAGTTGAGCGGCGAGGACGACACCACGTTCGCCAAGAGGCTGACGCGGGACGCCGGTGTCGCCTCCGTGCCGGGCTCCAGTTTCTTCAGCGACCCCAAGCGGGGTCGTTCACTGGTGCGTTTCGCCTTCTGCAAGCGGACGGGCACGCTGAGGGAGGCCGGTGAGCGGCTGGTCGCGTTCGCCCGCTGAGGTCACTCCCAGCTCAGATCCTCCGAAGCCTCGCCCCATCACTCCATGACGCGGGCGGCCGGAGGCTCGGGGTGGGGATGTGCGAAGGCCCACCATACATTTGGGCGTCGCGCTCCGCGATGCCGGAGCCGGATTTCCTCGCTCGCGCACAGTCTTGACCGAAGATCTCGTCCCGCGATCCGGGTCGGATACCGTGGAGGTGGTGGCTCAACTGGCCCTCTTCGGTTTCGACTCGACCGAAGCACGGGTGCTCCTTCGCCCGCGCTCGCGCTCGTGGCGTCTGTGGGGAGCCCTGCGCACCCAGGCCGCGGGCCTCGTACTCGCGCCGGCGGTGGGTCTGGTTCCACCGCACGCTCCGTGGGCGCTGGGCGCCCTGGCGGTGAGCTTCATGCTCGCGAGGCGCCGCTGGCGGCACCTCTTCACGGTGGAAGGCGTCGCGGGGAAGTGTCCGAAATGCGGAGCCCCGGTTTCGCCCCGAGTCGGCATGCTGAGGCAACCCCACCCTGTGCCGTGTGACGGATGCCATCACGACCTCACGCTGGCGCTTCCTGACGGCGCGCTGAACCCACCTGCGCCCGCGTAGTCTACTCGGGCACCTCTCGGAGCACTGCCAGGGGCGGACGGCCGAGGACGCTCCGACTCCCCACCAACCCCACGATCACCGTCAACGCCGTCACGGCGGTCCAGATCAGGGCCATGGGAATCACCCTCACGGCGAAGTCCACCTGGAACACCTGGGGCACCAGGATGGCGGAGCCGACCCACGCGAGCGCCAGCCCGGTGGCGGTCGCCAGTGTTCCCAGCGCCAGATACTCGGCGAAGAGCACCGCCAGCACCTGCCGCCTTCTTGCACCCAGCGTACGCAGGAGGGCCCCCTCCCGCGTCCGCTGGCCCCGTGAGGTGGCCAGGGCGCCCACGAGCACCAGGACACCGGCCAAGGCGGAGAAGATCCCGAGGAATCCCACCGCCTGGCGAACCCGCACCAGGATCGCGTCGATGGCCGCCTGGACCCTGGAGAAATCCAACGCGGAGACGTTGGGGAATGCTGTGACGAGGGATCGCTGGAACTCGGCCCGAGCGAGCGGGTCGTCGATGCGGACCACCATGATGATGCTCTGGGGCGCCTGGTCGAGGACTCCGGGCTCGAACACTGCGAAGAAATTGGGCTCGAGGCGGCTCCAGTCGACCCTGCGGAGGCTCGTCACCACGGTGGGCACCGCCACCCCCCCCACGTCCCAGATGATGGTATCCGCGAGCCCCACGCGCAGGTCCCTGGCCACGTCCACCTCCATGGACACCCGCGACAACGTCCCCGGATCGACTGCCGTCCGGTCCTCCTGGCCCGGCGTTCCGTCCCACCAACGCCCACTCACCAGCGTCTCGGCTGGACCGAGGGCGGCGCGGTAGGTGTTTCTGTATTCCCGGCGCAGAGCCCACATCTCCGGCCTGCCCTCCGGCGTCGTATCGGCGCGGAGTTCGTCCCGGGTGCGTCCGTTGATCGACGTGATTCGCCCCGGAATGATGGAGGTGGCCTCGCCCGTGGGGGCCGCTCCGGGCGGCAGCAGCGCCCGGACACCGTCCAACTGGTCCTGTTGGATGTCGAAGAGCAGAACGTTGGGTCGTCCCTCGGAGAAGGACAGGGTGAGGTCGTCCACGAGGTTCTGCTCCACCTCGAGGACCGTACCCACGATGAAGGCCCCGAAACCAAGAGCCAACGTCACGGAGATCGTCTGGTTGTGGGGGCGAAACAGGTTGGACACGCCCTGGCGGATGGGATAGGGAGCGTGGGACGGAAAGAAGCGGCGGGTCAGCCGGGTGAAGATCCATCCAACCGATGCCAGCATTGCCACGGTGACCATGAGGGCGGCGGCGAACCCGAACCCGATCTCCGGCTCCGGTGCCTCGAGAACGCAAAGCAGCAGTACACTGCCGCCGAGGGCAGCGTACGCGCCAAGGTAGACGGGGTCGAAGTGGCGAGGCCCGGGATCGAAGTCCTGCCGGAGCGCCTGAAGCGGAGGGACGTCACGCAGTTGGAGGAGGGGGATGAGCGCGAAGATCGCAGCGACCCATACGCCGATCCCGAGACCGGCCGCCGTGGCGGAGAGGGAGAAGCGGGTGGTCACCTCCACCGGGATGGCCCCGGCGAGGAGCGTGGGAAGAAGGCGCTGGACACCGGTCCCGAGCAGAACACCCACCAGCGAGCCCAGGAATCCGAGGGCCGCGGCCTGCATCAGGTAGGACAGGAAGACCGTGGCCTGGTCGGCCCCGAGACACCGGAGCACGGCTACGCCCGGGCGCCGTTCCCGGATGTACACGTGAATGGCGCTGGCCACGCCGATTCCGCCCAGGAGGAGCGCGCCGAGCCCGACCAGCGCCAGAAAGCGACCCATGAACCGAACGCCGTTGGACAGATCCTGTGCCTGCTCCTCCGCCAAGGTGTATCGGACCTGGGTGGCGCTGAGCACCGAGTCGTATCGCTCACGCAGGAGTTCCCGTTCGGCCCGGTCGGGGAGTCGGAGGAACACCTCGTAGCGAGCCAAGCTACCCACCCCGAGGAGACCCGCCCGATCCAGCGTCTCCTGGGACACGTAGACTCTGGGGCCCGCAGCAGTCTGGAAGCCCAGGTCCGTGGGTACGTCGTCCACCAGGGCGCGCAGCGGGAGGCGAGCACGGCCCACGACGAGGGTGTCGCCCAGTTGGACCCGGAGCTGGGTAAGGACCGCGGGGTCCGCCAGAACCACGTCGTCGCGCAGCTGGCTCCCCCATGCGCCCGCTGGTCGGGTCTGTACCTCGCCGTAGAACGGGTACTCCCCGTCCACCGCCTGGACCTGGAGAAGGCGCACATCCCCGCTGGCCGGGGCCAGCACCATGGAGAGCGCGGTGGTCCTTCGTGAAACGGGGACTCCCTCGGCCTCCAGAGAGTCCAGCACACGCCCGATGGAGTCGGGGAACGGCCGGCTCGCCGATAGCCGTGCGTTGGCCCCCATGAGGACGTCGGCCTCTTCCTGCACCGACCGGGCGACGTCGTCCCGAAAGGAGTGGATGGAGACCAGGGCCGCGACCCCGAGGCTGATGGACGCCATGTACACGCCCACCCGCCGGAAGCCATATCGCCCCTCGCGCAGCGCCATGCGGGCGGCGAAGGCGACCCTCACGCTCCGCCTCCGGGGCGGTCGGAGACGACGCTGCCCCCGGCCAGTCGGACGACCCGGTGGGCCCGCTCCGCGAGGGACAGATCGTGGGTCACCATCACCAGGGTGGTTCGGGCTTCCCGGTTCAACTCCTCCAGCATCGCCACGATGGTCGCACCCGTCTCCTGATCGAGGTTCCCGGTGGGCTCATCGGCGAAGAGGATCCGGGGCCTGTTGGCGAAGGCCCGGGCCAGGGCGACACGCTGTTGCTCCCCGCCGGAGAGTTGTGCCGGGTAATGGTGCAGGCGGTCCCCGAGCCCCACGCGGTCCAGCAGGGCTTCAGCACGGCCTCTCAGTCCCTTCGCTTCTCCTTGGAGTTCCAGCGGTACCAGAACGTTCTCCAAGGCCGTCAACGTCGGCAGCAGATGGAAGGTCTGGAAGACGAAGCCCACCCGTCGTGCCCGAAACTCCGCACGCCCGTCCTCGGTAAGAGCGGAGAGGTCCTGCCCGTCCAGGAGGACCTGACCCGCCGTGGGCTCGTCCAGGCCGGCCAGGAGCCCGAGGAGGGTGGTCTTCCCGCTTCCCGAGGGTCCCACCACGGCCACGAACGACTGCTCGGGCACCTCCAGGTCCAATGCCTTCAGAACCGGGAGAGGTCGGCCGCCGCTGAGGTAGGTTATTTCCAGCCCTCGGGCTACGATCATCATATGAGCCATCGAATCATCGCGTTGTTGAGTGTCGGGGCGCTGGCGTGCGCACCGTCGGAAACGCCTCGGGAACCTCCGGCGGACGCCACCGCCCCTGCTGCCGAGACCTCCTCCGTCGCGAGCAAGGGCGGTCCCCGGGTCGTCTTCCTCGGCACCAGCCTCACCGCCGGCCTGGGACTGCTCCGGGCGGAGGATACGTATGTCGCGCGTCTCACGGAACTCGCCGATTCCGCGGGACTCCCCATGGAATCCGTGAACGCCGGGGTCTCAGGCGACACCAGCGCCGGAGGCCTGCGGCGCCTGGACTGGATCCTGAGGGAACCCCTGGACGTTCTGGTGTTGGAACTCGGCGCCAACGACGGCCTGCGTGGGCAGGAACCCGACGCCACGCGGGAGAACCTGGAGGCCATCGTCTCCGGAACCCGCGCCCGGTACCCCGAAGCGGCCGTGGTGATCGCCGGAATGGAGGCGCCCACCAATCTCGGTGAAGAGTACACCCTTCGATTCCGCTCGGTGTTCCCTGCGGTGGCCCGGGAGACGAGCGCTTCCCTGGTGCCCTTCATCCTCGAGGGAGTGGCAGGCGTGCCCGGGCTGAACCAGGACGACGGAATCCACCCGACCCCCGAGGGGCACCGGCTCATGGCGCGAAACGTCTGGCCCGTGCTCCTGCCGCTGCTGAGAGACTGGTGGACGAAGCACCCCGACGGGAGGGACGGCCAGTGAGCGGCTCCGGCGTCAACCCGATCTCCCTGGGCACCCGGATCCTCGCGGTGGGCGCCACGCTCCTCCTCGGCTTCCTCGCTGTGGGATTCCTTCTGCCGGGGACCTGGTCGGCCGAACGCACCGCGACCCTCGACGAGCCCCCCGAGGTCATCTTCCCCCTGGTGGAGGCCCCACAGGCGTGGCGGCTGTGGACCGCGTGGCCCGATTCCGGACTCGTCGCCCAGGGCCCGGAGCGCGGCGTCGGGGCCCGCCTGGTGTGGGACGACGCCGAGCTCGGGGACGGGTCCTTCGAGATCGTCGCCTCGGAGCCGCTCCGTTCCGTTCGCTACCGGGTTCGGGTCCAGGGTGGAAGCATGTACACCGACGGAACCTTCGTATTGGAGCGCACGGCAGGCGGCACGACCGTCACGTGGCGGGAAGAGGGCGACTTCGGGAGGAACCCCCTCATGGGTTACTGGGCCCGGCTCATGTCTCGAGCCCAGGGACGGGAGTTGGAGAAGGCGCTGACACGGTTGGGCGAGCTGGCGGGAAGAGAAGCGGCGCCCCCCGGTTCGGAACCGGAGGACGCCGCTCGATGACGCGCGCGGGATGAACCGCCCCGCTTACTGACCTTGCTGCCTGGCCCAGGCGATGAGGTCCCGGTTCGTCTTGGTCTTCTTCATGATGTTCAGCAGCTCGCTCATCCCGTCGCCCGAACCCACGCCGCCGAGCTGACGTCGCATGGCACGTGACAGCCAGAGTGCGTCGTCGTCCAGGAGCAGCTCCTCCTTCCGGGTCGCCGAAGCGTTCAGGTCGATGGCGGGATAGATCCGCCGGTCGGCCAGTTCCCGGGAGAGCACCAATTCGCTGTTGCCCGTCCCCTTGAACTCCTCGAAGATCACCTGGTCCATGCGGGACCCGGTGTCCACGAGCGCCGTCGCGATGATGGTGAGCGAACCGCCCCCCTCGTCGTCCGCGATCTTCCGGGCCGAACCGAGGAACCGCTTCGGCTTCTCGAGGGAATTCGCGTCGAGCCCGCCCGAAAGCGTGCGACCGCTGCCCTCCTCGACCGTGTTGTAGGCACGCGCCATCCGCGTGATCGAGTCGAGGA
>DATHZE010000252.1:0-6154 GCA_035458765.1 Longimicrobiales bacterium | reverse complement strand
GATTGCCGCCGCGGTGATCACGCCCACCGTGGTGGAGCCAGTGATCATGTTGCCCACGATCCCGAGAATGAATGGTAGGAAGATCGCCGGCAACCCTGTGGCTGCCGTGGCGTTGGCGATGGCGTCCACCGCGGGCGTCTGTCGGAGGATCTGGCTGAGCGCACCGCCCAGGCCCGTCACCATGATGATCATGGCCGACGTGCGCAGTCCGCTCTCCACCCAGGCCGCCGTGCGGTCGGTGGCCTGCTCCGTCCCCGTGTTCCGGTACGCCAGGAGCACGCCGATGCCCAGGGCCACCACCGGCCAGCCGAGATAGAGCATCACGGCGTTCACGATGTGGTCTTCCGGCAGCGCCAGGTGTGCGACGCTCTGGCCGGCGATGAGGCCCAGGGGGATGAGGATGGGCGCGTAGGCTCGGGCGGTGGTCGGCAGTTCCTGTTCCCGGCCCTGTTCCACGAACGACTGCCCGACGAAGTCCGCCGATGGGGGCGATTCGATGCGAGGTCCCACCATCATGGCGAAGGCCCAGCCGCCCAGTGACCCGACCAGCGTCGCCACACCGCCGAACAGGATCACCCGCCCGATGTCCGCGCCCACCAGCGCTACCGCCGCCAGGGGTCCGGGGGTGGGGGGAACCATGGCGTGGGTCAACTGCATGGCGCCCACGAGGCCCGTGGCCATGACGCTCATGTTCACGCCCGTCTCGAGCGCCGCCGAGTGGACGAGGGGGTTCAGGATCACGTAGCCCACGTCGGAGAAGATGGCGACGCCGATGACGAAGCCGCTGAGCGTCAGCGCCAAGGGCATCCGCTCTTTGCCTACCCATCGGATCATGGTTCCAGTGATCCTCTCCACGCCGCCGGTATGCTTGAGGGCCTCGGCCAGGATCGATCCCAGGACGATGACCACGGCGATGCTCTGGATCGTTTTGCCGAAGCCGACCTCGAAGGCCTCGATGTACGCCTGCCTGTCCAGGCCGGGCACCGCCGCGAAGAGCAGGATGGGCACGAGCAGGGCCAGAAAGACGTGCCACTTGTGGCGGGTGATGAGCAGGAAAAGCAGGGCGACGACGGCCACGAGCCCTGCCAAGGCCACGACTACGCTCTGTGTGATCATGGAAGAAGAACCGCCTTGCGAAGGAGAAGGGCGGGGTGAAGCGGGGCACGCCCGGTTCCGTGGACGATCTGCTGTCGGCAAGAGACCCCGGTCGCCACGATGAGCGCCTCCTCGGCGGCCATGCTCATCGCCGGAAAGAGGCGCTGGCTCCCGATGGCCATGGACAGGTCGTAATGTTCCCGTTCGAAGCCGAAAGAGCCCGCCATGCCGCAGCAGCCAGCGTCCAGCACCTGCACCTCGGCTCCAGGGACGCTCTGAAGCAGGCGGACCGATCCATCGAGGGCGCCGCCGGCCTTCTGATGGCAGTGGCCGTGGAAGACGATGGGGCGCCCTGCGACTTCGGAGTCTGGATCGGGCCGGAGCGTCCCGTCCTCCAGCGCGTCGGCCAGCAGGTCGTCCACCAGTCGGGCCCGGCCCGCGAAGTTGTGGGCAGCGGCCGCCTCGCGGGCCGTGCCGGAGCCTTCTGCCAGCGCCGGCAACTCGTCCTTCAACGTGAGGACGCAGGAGGGTTCGCACCCCACGATGGGGGTGTCCTCGGCACCGGGGACCGCCAACCGTTGGAGGAGGGCCTGGTGGCCTTCCCAGGCCTCGTTCAGCATTCCCTTGGAGATGAGGGACCGGCCACAACAGACGCCGTCCACCAGGTGGACGTCCCAACCGGCAGCGTCCAGCAGCTCGATGGACGCCTGGCCGATTTCGGGCTCGGTGTAGCTGGTGAAGCAGTCCGCCAGGAAGAGCAGTGGTCCGCGTAGCGGCGCGCCGGCGCTCCGGGCACGAGACGGGCGGGCGGAGCGAAAGCGGGCGAACCAGCGGGGCAGGGTATCACGTCGGAACGTCGGAAGGGGACGACGCCGGTCGATGCCCAGGGTGCGTTCCATGAGCCCGCGAAGGGGGCCGAGGGCCCCTGGTAGATTCGACAGGGGCGCCAGCGCCGAGCCCACCTGGTTCACGATCCGCGCGTGCCCGAACAGCCGGGTGCGCGTCGGGATCCCGTGGATCTCGTGGTGGTGGGCCAAGGCCTCGGATTTCAGCGAGGCCATGTCCACCCCGAGCGGGCACTCCGTCTTGCACGCCTTGCACTCCAGACAGAGGTCCAGGACCTCGTGGAGCCGGGCGTCGCCCAGCGCGGCGCGCGGGTCCGGCATGGAGAGCGCGGTCACCAGCGCGTTGGCCCGGCCCCGGGTCGAGTGTTCCTCGTTCCTGGTGGCCATGTACGACGGGCACATGGTCCCGCCGCCCCCTGGTGACTTCCGGCAAGCTCCGATGCGCATGCACTGGTTGGCCGCTCCACGCATGCTGCCGTCGCCGGGGAAGGCGAAGTGGGTCGACAGCGGGGGGGCGGGCGGGAGCGCAGGGTCGCGAAGGTGTTCCGTCATGGGGGGGACGTCCACCTTCTTGCCCGGGTTGAGCCTCCCGTGGGGATCGAAGGTCGCCTTCACCTCCCGCATCAGTCGGTAGTAGGCGTCACCGAAGAAGCGCGGGCTGAACTCCCCTCGGGCCATTCCGTCCCCGTGCTCGCTGGCGTTCATTCCGTCGAACTCCATCACCAGTTCCAGAACCGCCTCGGCCACGGACCGCATGCGGTCCGGCTCGCCGGTCCTGGCCAGGTTCATGAACGGACGGATGTGCAGACAGCCGGCGGACGCGTGGCCGTAGAAGCCTGCGCGAAGGCCGTGGTCTTCCAGGATCGACGCAAAGCGGCGCGTGTACTCTGCGAGGCGTTGGGGCGCCACCGCGGTGTCCTCCACGAAAGCGATGGACCGTTCCCCCTCCCGACCCGCCGCCATGAGGAGTCCGAGCCCCGCTTTGCGCAGTGCCTGGAAGCCCGCCTGCTCCTGGGGCGTTGGCGCCGCCAGCACCGCGTAGCCCCGGCCCTCCGACTTCCATCGGGCCTGAAGGCGCTCCATGCCGGCTGCTGCCTCGGCCCTGCTGGCGCCGTAGAATTCCACCCAGAGGATGGCCCCGGGATCGCCATGGAGCAGGGCCGCGAGGTGGCTGTGAACCGGCGACTGGCGGGCCAGGTCCAGGATCATCTTGTCCACCAGCTCGACCGCGGTGGCGCCTTCCGCCAGCGCCGCCGGGGCCGCCTCGATGGCCTCGTTCACCGTTCCGAAATGGCCCACGAGGGCGGCGACTGCCGCGGGCTTGGGCACGAGGCGGACGGTGGCCTCCACGGCCACGGCCAGCGTTCCCTCGGACCCCACCATGACGTTGGCGAGGTTGAATGGGCCCGCATCGGCGAGAAGACGCTCCAGGCGATAGCCCCCGGAGCGGCGCCAGTGCGATGGCATTGCCGCGCGGATCACATCCGCGTGCCCGTTCACCAGCTCTGGGATGACCTGATAGAGACGGCTCTCCAGCGTCCGACCGTCCGCTCTCCGCAGCACCTCGTCTGGTGTGAACGCCTCGAAGCGGGCCGTGCTCGCGTCTGCCAGGACGACATCCATCGCCTCCACGTGGTCGATGGTCATGCCGTATCGCGCGGATCGGGCGCCGCACGAGTTGTTGCCGATCATGCCGCCGATGGTGGCGCGATTGCCTGTCGACGTATCGGGAGCGAAGAGCAGGCCGTGCGGCGCCACCGCTCGGTTGAGGTCGTCCTGGACGACACCGGGCTGCACGCGCGCGGTGCCTGCTTCCCGGTCCAGGGCGACGATGTCGGTCATGTACCGGGAGAAATCCAAGACCACCCCCGGGCCCACCGTCTGGCCGGCGAGGCTCGTTCCCGCTCCCCGCGGAAGGATCGGCACATCGAAGCGGCCCGCGATCTCCACCGTCGCCTGCACGTCGTCGCGGTGGCGGGGAAAGACGACGCCCATGGGCTCGATGGCGTACATGCTGGCGTCGGTGGAGAACATCCGTCGGGTGTAGTCATCGAAGGCGACCTCCCCGGCCAGCGCGCCCCGGAGCGCCTGCTCCAGCGAGCGGGCCTGATCCCCGGATTCACCCATGGGCTCTGGCCTCCCGCTCGATTGACGTTCCTCCAGACCGACGCCTACACTCCGCTGCGCGAAGACCACGGCCGGCCGATCGGCCGCCGTGTCGCACTCCCTTCTCGGAGACTTCGGAACCGTGACCCGACCCCACACCGGCTGGCACTTCCTCCAGATCCCCGGGCCCACCAACATCCCCGCGCGCGTCCTGGCTGCCATGTCGCAGCCCACGGTGGATCATCGCGGTCCCGACTTCCCCGCGCTCACGGCGGAGATCCTCGAAGGGCTCCAATGGGTCTTCCAGACCGAGCATCCGGTCATCGTCTTTCCGGGCTCCGGCAGCGGAGGATGGGAGGCGGCCCTGGTGAACACCCTGAGCCCCGGCGATCGGGTGCTGATGTACGAGACGGGTCAGTTCGGCCTCGGGTGGGTGGAGGTGGCGCGGAACTTCGGGCTGGATGTGGATATGGTGCCGGGCGACTGGCGCGGCGGGGCCGACCCCACGGCGGTGGAGGAGCGCCTGGCCGCAGACACGGGCCATAGCTACAAGGCCGTAGCGGTGGTCCACAACGAGACCTCCACCGCGGCCGTGACCCGCATCCCAGCCATCCGTGCCGCCATGGACCGGACCGCGCACCCGGCCCTCCTCATGGTGGACACGGTCTCGTCGCTGGGCTCCATCGAGTACCGTCACGACGAATGGGGCGTGGACGTCGCCGTCGCGGGTTCCCAAAAAGGGCTCATGCTCCCAGCCGGCCTCGCATTCACTGCGATCAGTCCCAAGGCGCTGGACGCCTCCAAGACGGCGGCGCTCCCCCGCTCGTACTGGGACTGGAAGCGGATGTTGGACCTCAACGCGTCCGGGAACTTCCCGTACACGCCGGCCACCAACCTCTTCTTCGGGCTCCGCGAGTCCCTGGCCATGCTCCGGGAGGAAGGGCTGGAGCAGGTGTTCCGACGCCACGCACGTTTCGGCACTGCCACCCGGCGCGCGGTGGAGGCGTGGGGTTTGGAGGTCCAGTGCGCCAACCCTGAGGAGTGGAGCGACGTGCTCACCGCGGTGCGCCTGCCCGACGGCCACGATGCGGACAAGGTGCGGGCCGTGATCCTGGAGCGCTTCAACCTGTCGTTGGGCGCGGGCCTGGGGAAGGTGAAGGGACGGGTCCTGCGCATCGGCCACCTGGGCGACTTCAACGACCTCATGCTGGTGGCCACCCTGGCCGGGGTGGAGTCCGGGCTGGTCCTGAGCGGGGTCCCGATCCGCCGGGGCGGGGTCCGGGCGGCCATGGAGGTTCTGGAAGCGTCCGGCTAGCCCTGCCGGCGCCCCCCTCATCCCGTCCAATCCGGTCCCGTCGTCCCTCACCGGCCTTCCCACCGGGGGGCGCGCTTCTCCAGAAACGCGCGGACGCCGGTTCGAAAGTCGCTGCTTCCGTACACCCGGCGGAGAAGCTCGGCGTCATCCTCGTCCGGGGGTCTTCTCGCCAGCACGCGATCGACCGCCTCCTTCGTGACCTGGAGCGTGAGCGGCGCATGGGACGCGATCCTCGCGCAGAGCTGCTCGACCCGATCATCCAGTTCCCTCATCTCCACCACCTCGTGGACGAAGCCCGCTCGCAGAGCCTCCTCGGCACTCACGAGCTCGGCCAGAAGCAGCAAGGCCTTGGTCCTGCCGGGACCGAGGTGCGCGATCAGACGGGCGTGGTTCGCCACGGACAGACCGTGGCCGACGGTCCGTGCGATGGGCATGCCGAAGCGCGCATCCGGGGTGGCGATGCGCAGGTCGCACACGGCCGCCAGGATCAGACCTCCCCCTACTGCGGCGCCCTCCACCACGGCCACGGTGGGCACCGCCAGGGTCTCGAGCTTCCTGACGACCTCCTCCATCGTTCGTTCGTAGGCGATCCCGTCCTCGGCGGAGGTGAAGCGGGTGAAGTGAGCGATGTCGGTTCCCGCGACGAAGGAGCCCCCGGCGCCGCGGAGCACGACGACCCGAACGCCGTCTTCCCCCGACACTTCGTCCAGGCACTCGCGGAGCCGGCCGTACATGGCCTGGGTCATGGCATTGCGCGCCGTGGGCCGGTCGAGCGTGATGTGGACCGCACTTC
>DATHZE010000251.1:0-9026 GCA_035458765.1 Longimicrobiales bacterium | reverse complement strand
ATCGAGAGTCCGATCAAGTCCAACTTCCGTGAAGGGCTCACGGTGGTGGAGTACTTCATCTCCACCCACGGCGCCCGGAAGGGTCTGGCCGACACGGCCCTGAAGACGGCCGACGCCGGATACCTGACGCGGCGCTTGGTTGACGTCGCCCAGGACGTGGTCATCACGTCGGAGGACTGCGGCACCATCCTGGGTCTGGAGATGACCGCCCTGAAGGAGGGCGAAGACATCATCGAACCCTTGGCCGACCGGATCGTGGGCAACGTGGCCTTGGAGGACGTGTACGATCCCATCGATGGCGAGCTCCTCATCGAGGCCAGCACGCTCATCGACGAGGACGCGGCCGAGGCCGTGGACGACGCGGGCATCCAGGTCGTGAAGATCCGCTCGGTGCTCACCTGCGAGTCCAAGCGCGGCTGCTGCCGCATGTGCTACGGGCGCAACCTGGCCACGATGAAGATGGTGGACATCGGAGAGGCCGTCGGCATCCTGGCCGCCCAGTCCATTGGTGAGCCGGGAACCCAGCTTACGCTGCGGACGTTCCACATCGGTGGTACCGCGTCCCGCATCGCGGCCCAGACGCAGCGGAAGTCCAAGATCGACGGCGTCATCAGCCTCGATCGTGTCACCACGGTGGAGACGCCCAACGAGGAGCGGATCGTCACGTCCCGCGAGGGTCAGATCGTCCTCAAGACGAAGGATGCGCAGGTGCGCAGCCGACTGTCGGTGCCCTACGGCGCCACGCTGTCCGTGGAGGAGGGGCAGGTCATCGAGTCCGGGGACCTCCTCTTCAGCTGGGATCCATACTCGGAGCCCATCGTCGCCGACGTGGACGGCGTCATCGCCTTCTCGGACATCGTGGAAGAGGTGACGATGCGAGAGGAGCTCGACGAGTCCACGGGTCGTCGTCAGATGACGATCATCGAGGATCGGGAGAAGAAGCTCCATCCGACGATCCAGATTCGGAAGGACACCAAGAAGAGCGAGAAGCTCAAAGAGTTCATCATTCCGGTCGGCGCGCAGTTGACCGTGCACGACGGGGACAAGGTGACTCCAGGTGATACCCTCGCGAAGATCAGCCGTGAGGTGTACAAGACCCGCGACATCACGGGCGGTCTGCCCCGAGTGGCCGAGCTCTTCGAGGCGCGTCGTCCCAAGGATCCCGCAGTCATCACGGAGATCGACGGCGTCATCGCCTTCGGCGACATCAAGCGCGGCAAGCGCGAGGTGCACGTGACGCCGGAGAACGGCCCCTCCCGGACCTACGAGGTTCCGGTGGGTAAGCACATGCGCGTCCACGAAGGCGATCAGGTGCGTGCCGGTGACCGCCTCTCGGAAGGACCCATCAACCCGCACGACATTCTGCGGATCAAGGGGCCGCGGGCGGTGCAGGAGTACCTCCTCAACGAGATCCAGGAGGTCTACCGCCTGCAGGGCGTGAAGATCAACGACAAGCACATCGGTACCATCGTTCGGCAGATGCTCCAGAAGGTGCGTATCACCGACGCCGGCGACACCGCACTCCTCGAGGGCGAGAACGTCGACCGGATCGAGTTCCGCGAGACCAACCAGCACGCCATCGTGGAGGGCCAGAAGCCGGCCCGATCCGAGCCGCTTCTGCTGGGCATCACCAAGGCGAGCCTCACCACCGAGTCGTTCATCTCGGCGGCCTCCTTCCAGGAGACCACGCGGGTCCTGACGGACGCGGCGGTGCGCGGTGCCCGGGACGACCTGAAGGGCCTGAAGGAGAACATCATCATCGGACACCTGATCCCGGCGGGAACGGGAATCCACCGGTACCAGGAAGTGGAGTTCATGGTGGAGCAGGCCTTCTACGACGAGGAGATCCTCCCGCTGTCTCAGGACGCGGGCGAGGTGATGGCGGGCCTCGGCGGTGGGTCGGGCCTGGACCTGTCGTTCGACGACGAGGACTAGGCCTTCCGCAGGGCTTATGGCGTGAAGAGGGGGTGTCCCGCGAGGGGCGCCCCCTCTTTGACATCCGGGCCCCCGCAGCGAGGGGGCGCCACAGGTAGATTGAGTCCATGACCCAGGCTCACCAGGAGGTTCCCGACGCGGCCGTCAGGGCCCTGCAGTCCCAAGGGACACCGCTGGTGAGCGTCCTCATGGCATGTCGAAACGGGCTCCCGTTCCTCGAGCAGGCGCTGGACAGCCTGGCGGCGCAGACGCTTCCGGACTGGGAGTTGATCCTGGTGGACGGGGGCTCCACCGATGGGAGTGCCGAAGCCGCCCGGCGTCTCGGCTCGCGTGCGACCGTGGTGTCCGCACCCGACAGCCCCCCGCCGGGCGAGGCTCGGAACCGGGCCGCCCTCAGGGCCCGAGCCCCCATGCTGGCTTTCCTCGACGCCGACGACTGCTGGCGGGCGGACAAGCTGGAGCGCCAGGTAGCCCTGCTCCGAGCCACCGGGGCGGTTCTGGTCTACAGCGACTGCAGGGTCGTGGACGGTGCCGGGCGAGGGCTGGGACGCTACCTCACCAGGCACCGCCCAGCGCGGGGCGACGTCTACTCCCTCCTTCTCCGGGAGAACTTCGTGCCGCTCTCCACCGTGCTGGTGACCCGGGAGGCGTTCGAAGAGGTCGGGGGGTTCCCTCCGGGGTATTGGGCGGCCGCCGACTACGCCTTCGCGTTGAGGGTCGCCGCGCTGGGCACTCTCGAGTACGACGAGGAAACCCTGGCGGACTACCGTGTCCACGCGGGGAGCCTGACCCGGGACTTCCGTCTGGCGTACCGGGAGAACGTCACCCTGTACGGGTCCCTCGCGGCCGCCGCCACGGGGGAGCCCGATCGACGTCGGGCGCGGAGGGCTCTTGGCGTCCTATGCTGGCGATGGGGCCTCCGGGAGGCGTTCGGGGGTCACCCGCTGAGGGCCCTGGCGCTTTTTGGCCAGGCCGTGAGCGTGACGGGGGTGGCCGGCGCGGTGGGGACGTTCCTCGGCGCCGTGGCATCGTGGTGGCGAGGGTTCGCCGTACGCGTTCGCATGGCCCGTGCGCGGAAGAGCTAGCGTCCCCCGCCCTCGTCCGACCGTGTGCGGCGCCGCAGTCGTCGGGCCACCACCCGCGGGGCCGAGGCAAGGGCCCGCCCACCCCTGACGACGGCGTCCAGAAGCTGGAAGGGCCACCTGGGAAAGCTGTTGTAGGGCGCGCGCCAACGCACCGTAGCCTCCACGGGGTTGGGCCACCGGACGCGTACGGACTCCAAGAACCGGCGCGGATCGGCTTCGGACAGAGCAATGGGGGTGGTCAGGGAGTAGTGTCCACCCAGCCCCCACGCATCCAGTACGGCCGGCGCGAGCCATCGGGGAATCCCTTGGTGCGAGCGCCACGGCGTGCGGCTGAGATCAGCCCCGAGGAGGCGCTGCGCCAGAAGGGCCACCAGACGGATCTCCTCCACCTGGCGGGGCGGTAGGCTCTGCAGGTAGGTCCAATCGAGGTCAGGGGGGAGCTCCTCCAGGAACAAGGCCACGTCGCAGAGCCACAAGGGGCGCCACGCCCCATGGGAGAGCAGGTGGACGCACAGAAGCGCCAGGTGATCCTCCGGCCCCAACACCCACACCCTGGAGGTCTCGAGAGACGTCGCCACGCTGTGCTTCGCCACGTCGGCCCACGGCCGGCCGAGGCTGGCTACCCCGCGGTGCAGATCCACCCCCAGCCCTTCTTTCTCGTGGGCGCGTAACAGGGCCGCGGCGGCGGCGTGGTCCTCCGGGGCGACGTGCAGGTCCAGGTCTCCGTAGGGACGCAACCCCGGGCTGGGGTAGCGCCGGGCGACGGACCATCCCTTGGCCAGAACCGACCGGATGCCCGCTGCCTCCAGGATGCCCAGGGCACGGATCAATCGCCGTTCGTGGATCCGCGCATGGAGGGTCTGCAGTCGGAAGGCGTCCCTGAGACCGTCGCCAACGGCCGTGGCGGCGAGGTCCGAGTGCCTCAGCTTCCACCAGCCCAGCCCCGCGGAGGCGGTGGCATGCAACCCGGGTGCGGCCTTTTCCCACTCCTGGTGCGTGAGCGTCTCCATCGGTGGCTCGGCGCGCCAACTGCCGGAGAGGGCCTTCGCGATCAGAGATCCGGCCGTCTTCAGTGGACTAACGGCCTCCGCACTTCGTGGCTCCCTGCGGCGCGCAGCGCCGCGTCGGCTGGTTGCAGAGAGGCAGGCCGGAGCAGGGCGGTTGCTGCTGGTTGCACTGGGCGGGCGTGACGCACGACGCCGCCTGGGCAGCCAGTGGCGCGACGACGGAGTCCACTGCAGGAAGGAGAAGGGTCATGGCGGCGGCGGCGCCCAGTACGCGGAGGACCTCCTTGCGGGAGAACGCGGACCTGGATCCGGGCAGGTCCATGGGCTCCAGAAGCCCGACGGCGTCCAGGCGCGTCAGCGCCATCCACACCACCGCCTCGTCCCGAGGCAGTCCCGCCTCGTCCAGCCGGGAAACCAATTCCCGCACGGTCGCGCGGCCGTCGCTCATCCGCCAGACGAGGGCCGCCGCGGGGTTCAGGCGATGTGCCTCATGGCTTCCCAGGTCATAGACGAGGGTCTCCCCATCGACGTCCTCGACGAGGAGGCCCTCGGTCCTGGCTCTGGGTTTCTGGTCGCGCATGTCCATGGGTGCAGTATGGCTTCAATCCACCCGGTCGAGCAACGCCTGGGCCATGTCTCGGGCCTCCCCACGGATGCCCTTGATCACCGGCGCCCCCGAAACGGCCTGCCGCAGCGTGGACAGGGAAGCCTTGGGGCGCCGCCGCGCAGGCACGGTGTGCTCCAGAAGGGCGATGACCCCCTGGCCCCCGGTGAGGGTTCTGGGGCGCCATCGAGCTCCGGGTCTGAACTGGGTGACTGCGACGACTCCCACGGCCAGCGGCCCTCGGCCCTCCTCGGCACCGAAGGCCTCCGGACCGTGCCGCGAAGGGCGAACTTCGGTCTCCCCTCTCATGGAGAGGGGCCTCGGGAACGGATGGACCCGCCCCTTGGCGTCGAGCACTGCGTATTCGTCGGAATAGTAGGTCGCCCCCAGCCGCAGGAGCTCGGCCACCAGCGTCGATTTCCCTGTGAAGGAGCGGCCCGGCAGCACGATGGCCTTGCCCCTCCACCCCACCACGCCGGCGTGGACGAAGATCCGGCGCGTGGCGCGCTCCGCCACATACAGGTGCAGGTCACCCTCGAGGCGGTCGAGCAGGTACTCCAGGTCTCTGGAGCGCTCGATCCGTGAGGCGTTCATGTAGAGGTTGTGGGTGCGTCGAGGCCCCGGCCCGGGGGTCTGGCCGGCCACGCGCACCGAGTAGACCCGGCGGACCCGCGTGCGCTCCGACGGCTTCCACCCAGGAGGGAAGCGGGCCCGGATCTCCTCCAGCAGGCCAGGCTTGTCGGTTCGGAACCCGATGTGGCGGCCCTGGGACAGGATCGTCATGCCTTCCGTCCACCCGTGACGGTCGAGTACGTCCATTCAGCGGAAGTAGTACGATAGGGTCGGGATCATGGGTTGGGCTGGGTGGAGAGCGGCTGTCCGTCCAAAGATCATACCACCGGAAAGCCTGTCCAAACGAGGACCCGGGAGCGATGCCCTGGATCGCCGCAGGGGCTCCACACCCGGGGACTCCCTCCCCGTTGACACTCTCCGTCACCGGTTCTAGCTTTCCTTGCTCTGTCGTAAGGGCCTTCATCAACGGCCCCTGGGCGGAGGCGCCTCCGAGCGAGGCGCGTTTTCATCACGCGAAGAGATCCATGCCGACCATCAGCCAGCTCGTGCGGAAGGGCCGCCAGGCCATTACGAAGAAGAACAAGGCCCCGGCGCTCCAGAAGAACCCCCAGAAGCGCGGGGTTTGCACGCGTGTGTACACCACCACCCCCAAGAAGCCGAACTCGGCTCTGCGGAAGGTGGCCCGTGTGCGACTCACGAACGGGTACGAGGTCACGTCCTATATCCCAGGCGAAGGCCACAACCTGCAGGAGCACTCCATCGTGCTCATCCGGGGTGGCCGTGTGAAGGACCTTCCTGGCGTCCGGTACCACATCATCCGTGGCACGCTGGATGCCTCCGGGGTCGACGGTCGTCGCCAGGGGCGTTCCAAGTACGGCGCCAAGCGGCCCAAGTAAGGCGAGATAGAAGATGAGCCGTCGTTCCAGGGCAGTCCGCAGGGAGACCTCTCCCGATCCGCGATTCGAGTCGCAGACCGTCACGAAGTTCGTGAATGCGCTGATGTATGATGGAAAGAAGTCCCTCGCAGAGGGCATCTTCTATGACGCCATGGACATCCTCGAGCAGCGCTCCGGGCAGCCCGGCGTCACCGTCTTCCAGTTGGCCCTCAACAACGCCAAGCCGGCCCTGGAGGTTAAGAGCCGCCGGGTTGGAGGTGCGACCTACCAGGTTCCCATCGAGGTTCGCCCCGAGCGGCGCACCGCGCTGGCGACGCGGTGGTTGATCGGCTACGCCCGCGGGCGTTCCGAGAAGACCATGGCCGAGCGCCTGGCGGCCGAGTTGCTCGCAGCGAGCCGAAACGAGGGTTCGACGGTCAAGAAGAAGGAAGACACGCATCGCATGGCCGAAGCCAACAAGGCGTTCGCCCATTATCGCTGGTAGCAGGAACCGCCCTCTTTCGGGGCGCAGTAAAAATTTGGAGACGCGCGATGGCCTGCGGGCCCTCTCCGGTCACGGTGAGCGCGGACGGCCAGCGGTTTCCCTGAACGGGATCCGCGGCGGAGGTATCCGCGCTCTTTTTTTCACCCGGGCTTCGGTCCGGGCCATACGAAACGCCAGACGAACTGAAGGACCTGAATAGATGCCCAGGATTACGCCACTGCCGCAGCTCCGGAACATCGGCATCATGGCGCATATCGATGCCGGCTAGACCACGACCACCGAGCGCATCCTTTTCTATACCGGAAGGGTGCACAAGATGGGCGAGGTCCACGAGGGTGCCGCCACGATGGACTGGATGGAGCAGGAGCAGGAGCGGGGGATCACCATCACCTCTGCTGCCACGACCTGCCATTGGCAGCGCAACGGCACCGAGTACCGGATCAACATCATCGACACCCCCGGGCACGTGGACTTCACCGCTGAAGTCGAGCGCTCCCTCCGCGTGCTGGACGGGGCTGTGGCCGTGTTCTGCGCCGTGGGTGGTGTGGAGCCTCAGTCCGAGACGGTCTGGCGGCAGGCTGACCGCTACGGCGTGCCCCGCATCGCGTTCGTCAACAAGATGGATCGCACCGGGGCGGACTTCATGAATGTCGTCCGGATG
Organism: Longimicrobiales bacterium; assembly: GCA_035458765.1. Classification (GTDB taxonomy): domain Bacteria; phylum Gemmatimonadota; class Gemmatimonadetes; order Longimicrobiales; family Gaopeijiaceae; genus SZUA-318. The sequence continues at coordinate 1,781 of DATHZE010000251.1, read as the reverse complement.
ATGAAGGAACGGCTGGGCGCCAACGCCCACCCGATCCAGTATCCCCTCGGCGAGGGCGAGCTGTTCACCGGGATGGTGGACATCGTCACCCGCAAGGCGGTGGTCTTCGAGGACGACCTGGGCTCGAAGTTCAGCTTGGTTGACGTGCCAGACGGCCTGAAGGACACCATCGAGGAGCTCCGCAAGAGCCTTCTCGAAGCGGCCGTGGAGCATGACGACCTGCTCATCGAGAAGTACCTGGCCGGCGAGCAGCTCACCGACGACGAGTTCATGCACGCGATCCGCACCGCCACCATCAAGGGTGTGATCTTCCCGGTATTCTGCGGGACGGCGTTCAAGAACAAGGGTGTTCAGGCGCTCCTGGACGGCGTCATCGACTATCTGCCTTCGCCGGTGGACGTGCCCCCCATCCAGGGGCACCTGCCGCATCACGACGAGACCTTCGAGACCCGCGAAGCCTCCGACGACGCGCCGTTCGCGGCCTTGGCGTTCAAGATCATGACGGACCCCTACGTGGGTAAGCTCACGTTCTTCCGGGTCTATTCGGGTTCGATGCCGTCGGGGAGCTACGTCTACAACGCCAGCAAGGACCGCCGCGAGCGCGTGGGCCGCATTCTCCAGATGCACGCCAACAAGCGCGAGGAGCGCGAAGAGGTGTTCGCCGGCGACATCGCGGCGGCCATCGGCCTCAAGCAGGTCAAGACGGGTGATACGCTCTGCATCGAGACGTCGCCCATCATTCTGGAGGCCATGAAGTTTCCGGAGCCGGTCATCTCGGTGGCTATCGAGCCCAAGACGAAGGCCGACCAGGACAAGCTCGGCGTTGGGCTTTCCAAGCTGGCCGACGAGGATCCGACGTTCAGGGTGCACACGGACTCTGAGACGAACCAGGTCATCATCGCAGGCATGGGTGAGCTTCACCTGGAGATCATCGTGGACCGTCTGCGCCGGGAGTTCGGCGTCGAGGCCAACATCGGTCGTCCCCAGGTGGCCTACCGCGAGACCATCCGCCAGCGGGCGGAGAAGGTCGAAGGCAAGTTCGTTCGGCAGAGCGGTGGCCGCGGCCAGTACGGCCACGTGGTCATCAACGCCGAGCCGGGCGAGCCGGGCACCGGGTTCGTGTTCGAAGACAAGATCGTCGGTGGTGTGATTCCCCGGGAGTACATCGGACCGGTGGAACAGGGGATCCGCGAGGCGCTGGATAACGGCATCGTTGCGGGTTATCCGGTCATCGACGTGAAAGTCGAACTGATCTACGGGTCCTACCACGATGTGGACTCCAGTGAAATGGCCTTCAAGATCGCCGGTTCCATGGCGATCAAAGAGGCCGTGCGTCGGGCAAAGCCGGTGCTACTGGAGCCCGTGATGGACGTCGAAGTCGTCACCCCGGCGGAGTACATGGGTGACCTCATCGGCGACCTCTCCTCCCGGCGTGGCCGGGTTGGGGGCATGACCGAGCGGGCTGGCGCCCGAGTCATCGGCGCCTCGGTCCCCCTCGGTGAGATGTTCGGGTATTCGACGACGCTGCGGTCCCTGAGCCAGGGGCGGGCCGTCTATACCATGCAGTTCGCGCACTACGAAGAGGTCCCGAAGTCGAAGGCGGAAGAGATCATGGCCGCCAACGGGTCCAACTGACCATCCCTGTACGAAGAGTCAAAACGAGGAAGAGCGATGGCTAAGGCGAAGTTCGAGCGGACCAAGCCGCACGTAAACGTTGGAACCATTGGCCACGTGGACCACGGGAAGACCACTCTGACCGCGGCCCTGACCAAGATGTCCAA
>DATHZE010000250.1:0-7195 GCA_035458765.1 Longimicrobiales bacterium | reverse complement strand
GGGAACCGCAGTGTCCCAGTTCGGCCTCGTCGGGCTCATCGCCAAGGGCTACGGAACGCTCACCCTGGCCTTCATCGCGATCTACGTGGTGCCGGTTCTGACCCTGGGCGTATGGAAGATCCGTCGACACCGGAGCGGTTGAGCCGGAACGTGCGGGCTGTCAGGCCCGGTCGCCTTCCGCCCCGTCCCCTCCAGCCCAGCGGTCCACCAGGACCGCCGTGGTGATCTGCCCCAGTGCGTTCACCGCCGTCCGGAACATGTCGGGGATGCGGTCGATCCCCAGGAGGATGGCCAGCCCGGCCAGGGGGACGCCGACGGTGTCGAGGGCGGGGGCCAGCGTGACGATGCTGGAACTGGGCACGGGGGCCACGGTGAGGGACACAAGGAAGGTGGCCAGGACCGCCCCTCCCACAGCTGCGGCGGGGATCGGCACCTGGTAGAGATGCGCCAGGAACACGATGGCCGCGCCCTGGAAGAGGGCGCTACCCGGCCGGTACATGGAGGCCCCCAGGGGGAGCACGAGCGTCGCGGTCGTCGGCGAGAGGTGGAGGTTCTCTTCCGCCTCCTCGATCATGACGGGCAGGGCTGCCACCGTGGAGGTGGTCGAGAACGCCACCGCGACCCCTCCGAACGTGTCCTTGAGAAACCGCAGGGGACCGATTCTCCCGACGAACGCCAGCAGGGGAAAGAACACCAGGAGAAGGAAGATCCCCAGCCCCGCCACCACCGAGACGATGAACACCGCCAAGCTGCCGAGGAGGCCCCAGCCCATCCGGGCCGTTACCGGGGCCGCCAGGCCGAAGATTCCGATGGGCGCCGTCCAGAGAATCCAGTAGACCAGCTTGATGAGTGCGTCTCCGAGGGCGTCGGCGATCTGGACGAGTCTTGTGCGCGGCCCCTCCTCCAGAGTTCCGGCGGCGGCAGCCAGCAGCGCGGTGAACACAATGAGGGGGAGGAGAGCTCCGGATGACGCCGCCGCGAACGGATTGGACGGGATCAGGCTCACGAGGAAGTCGACAAAGCCAGGGAGCTGCGGTGCGGCTTGGGGCGCGGCTTCGGGGACGACCACGTTCGGGGCGAAGAGGAGGCCGACGCTCATGGCCCCCATGCCGATGAGAATGGCCGGCACCAACGTCGCCCAGAAGAAGGCCAGGGTCGAGAAGCCCAACCTCCCCAGTTTGCGGGGATCGCCGAGCTTGGCCACGCCGGAGAAGATCACCGCCATGACCAGGGGGATGACCACCATGCGGATGGCGTTCATGAACGCGGTGCCCAGGGGGGCCGAGGCCGCGGCGATGCCCATGAGGGCTTCCGATCCCGTGGCGGACGCCAGGAGTCCGAAACCGAGACCGGCGACCAGCCCGGCTGCGATGGCGAGATGGAGCATTCCCCTTCCTTTGCGTTTTCACATGAGTGCGGCCGCGCGCGGGGAATGGGCGGGTACACGGCACCCGCGTCAAGCCAGGGGGAGCGCGTTGCTCACCACGTCATGCGGTCCCGCCCCGGTGAGTGCGCCGCAATGCCCGCGCGGCCGAGGGTGAACGCCCACCCCACGGCGGCGGCGGCCAGGGCCGCAGCAGCCAGGCAAAGGAGTGGCGGAAACCATGGCTGGGTGAGCAGCGTGCCCAAGGTGTCGGAGCCGTCCAAGACCAGACGGTTCTCGTAGCGGTCGAGGAGCAGAACCCCCGCGAGGAGGAGGAGCGGCGCCTGGGCCATGCGGCTCAACTCGAAGCGGAGAACCAGCCCCAGCAGAAGCGCCCCCCCCGCCATGAGAAGCGAGGCGAGCGCCAGGAAGATCCCGAGGAGGGGTCGGACGTGGAGCACCCACGGAATGCGATCCATGAGGGAGAGCGCGCTGGCCGCCGTGCCCAACGCGGCGCCGGGCACCACCATGGCCGCGAGGGCGAGAAGCCTCGCGGCGACCAGGGTGTCTGGCGTGACGGGAAGGAACTTCAGGAAGTCCAGCCCACCGTCCACCTTGTCCCTGAGCGCGTTCATGACCGGGCCTGCCATGGCCACCCCGCTCACGACCCCCAGAATGAACGCGGCTCGGGGGAAGGTGAAGGAGCCGCCGGCAAGGAGGATGCCGGTCACCAAGGCGCCCATGACGAGGCTACGGCCCACCACGGGAAGGCTGCGGACGAGCTCGAGGCGAACCAAGGTTCCGAGAACTGGAGAAACCGTGGCGTCAATCATGCGACAGCCGCTCCAGGAGGGCCCGCGCGAGGCTTCGTCCCGATTGCGGGTCCTGCAGTTGTGCCACCGGAGCGTCCAACAGGATACGCCCGCCGCGCACCATCACCACCCGATCCGCAATGGTCTCGAGGTCCTCGAGGATGTGGCTCGAGAACACCACCGCCCGGTCGCAGTGGCGTGGCGCCCAGGAGGCGATGAGGTCCAGGACATCGCTGCGCATGAGCGGGTCCAGGCCGGACGTGGGCTCATCCAGGAGTAGAAGCCCGGGCCGGTGCGCCTCCGCGGCCACCAGGGAGAGCTTGACCCCCATCCCCTTGGAGAGATCAGCCAGCTTGGTGTCCGGAGGAAGGTCAAGGCGACGGAGCAGCTCCGCAGCATAGCGGGCGTCCCACGTCGGGTAGAAGGGAGCGAGAAACGACAGGTGCTGCGCGACGGTCATCCATCCGAAGCCCATGACCTTCTCGTGCAGGATCCCGATGCCTCGCCGCGCCTGCGCTCCCCCCTCCACCACCTGGACGCCATCCAATTCCACTCTCCCGCGGGCGCCGGGGATCAGGCCTGCCAGACCCTTCAACAGGGTGCTCTTTCCGGCCCCGTTGGGTCCCACCAGAGCGATCCGTTCTCCGCCGGAGAGGGCCAGCGTGACCGGACCCAAGGTGAAACCCGGATACTCGACGGTGAAGTCACGCATCAGCACCGAATGCATCACCGGCTCACACCGTCGAGGTCCGCAGGATGGCCAGGCCCGTGCCCAAGCCCCACAGCAGGAATGCCGTCCCCAGCCCCAGCCTCCATGACACCGCAGCCTGCCGGGTGAACGCCAGAGTCAAAAAGACGACCCAGGCCAAATGGAACGGGGTGACGTTCTGCGCCACCGTGAGGAGTGGACCACTGCTGGCACCGACCCAGGCGTCCAGCCCCGACGGGACAGGAAGAGCGCTTCCGGGACCCGGGGCGGGCAGACTCCAGGCCAGCGCAGCACCCGTCACCCAGAGCCCCTGCACCGCCAGTATGGCCTCTCCGTAGAAGAGCGCGCTCACCAGGGGACGCCCCGCCGGGCAGCCGCCGAAAAGAACGAGGAGCGCCCAGGCCATGGCGGCGAAAAGGAGCCCCTTGAGCGCCGCGCCCAGCGGGGCCGCAAGCGCCAGGAGCCAGACGAGGTGGCCTGACCTCCCCAGCAAGGCTGCTCCTGAGCCGGGCGGCGCCGATGAGGCCCACGTCCATGCCGCCGCCGCGGAGACGAGAGAGATCGAGAAGACGAGCAGCAGGGGGGTCGCGATGGTCCCCTGGTCGCCGAGGGTTTCCGTCGGCGGCCCAACGAGCCGGGCGACGCGGTCCAGCCAACCGTCCCGTGCATCGGTGGGGGACACGGCCGGCGATGAGGGTTCGGTCATGACGAGTGGTCCGTCCCTGGCACTGAGCCAGCGTTTGGAGGAGTCGGACATTGGGAAGGCCGGCTGCGGCGCCCTGAGCGGTGTGGGAGGGGTCTGACCGCCCCTCCCACGGTTCGCTCAGTCCGCGATGAAGCCGGCGTAGCAGATGTAGCCGCATGAAACCACGGCGTCGGCGTAGAAGAAGGAGACCACCAGCAAGCCACCCCAGGTGAGCCCGCCTGAGGCCACGATGGCCGAGGCGCACCCGAGGCAGGCCGCCTGCGTGAGCGTGCCCCGACCCGTCAACCCGGAAACGACGCCGGCGGCAGTCGGAGCGGCCTGCGCCTTGGCCATGCCGGTGGACTGAAACAGGACCACGGCGAGGGCCGACGTCACGAGGACCCGCGTGAGGGTCCTCATCAGAAGGACAGTGCGGCAGCGCACACGCCGATGCACGCGGTTCCGGCCGCGAACGCCGCCTCGCTCCACAGAATCGTGGCCAGGCTCACTCCGGAAAGCACGGCGTACACGCCGGCGGCTCCACAGCCGACACACCCCAGGACCGTCCCCAGCCCAGCGCCGACCAGCCGGTCCAGGGGAGCCCCGGCGACTCCGATCGGTCCTGCCGCCGCGATCGCCAGGATCAGTGCTCCAGCCCACGCCATTCCATGGATTGACTTCGTCATGGTAATCCTCCCGTCATCGGGTTCGGAGAATCCGCCGCCGGCATGTCCGGCCACGGCACGAGCGCCTCTCCTGTCCAGTACCGCGCCAGGCGGGACCGACCGATGCGGTAGGGTCCAGCCTGCGGGTCGAGAACGAGCGCGAGGCCCGAGCTGTCGGGAACGACCGTGACGAAATGACCTCCATCCACCCAGGCGATGACGGGGGTGCTCAGAGTTTCCATGGCGGCGGTGTCCAGGCGAACCAGGGCGCTCCGGAGACCCAGGTGCATTGCGGCCCGGGACAGACCGGCGAAGCTGGTGCCTGATGCACCGGTGCCGGCCAGTAGAGCGATGGAGTCTTTGGAGGGTGGATCACCGCCCAGTGTACGGATCAGGGTGGCCAGCGCAGCCGGCCCGCAGTCGATGGGACCCGACTGCGAGACCGCGCCGGGGGAGGACACGAAGGTGCCGCCCCGGGCTCGGATGATCGCGCGAGACGCCCATCGGCCCGGTGGTCCCGGTTTGGGGGAGGCCGCGGCGGCCAGGACGATCGCCGCGAGCCCCGCCGCCAACACCCTCCCCGCCGTCCGGCGGAGAGGCGCCGACCGAGGATCGGCCGAAGAACGGGTGCCAGGCAGGAGCGTGCGCATGGAACGATTCTGGGCCCCACCCCGTGGCGCCGGAATGTCGGGATGGGACTTCAGATCGGCTTCGCGCCTATGCGTGGGGCACTCCGCGGAGGCGTTGGATGCTGGCGATCCCGGCGGCGGGTCCCAGGGCAAGGATGGGGAAGGCCCACGCCCATCCGAATGCGTCCACGAGCCAGGGCACGATCTGGATGGTCACCATGGTCAGGAGGAAGCCCAAGGAGGTCTGGAGGGTGAGCGCCGTCCCGACGGCATCGGCCGGAGCCACCTCGGTGACCAGGGCGGAGAATTGGGCCGAGTCGGCCACCACGAAGAAGCCCCAGACCCACGTCACCAGCGCCAGGATTGGAAAAGGCGCGTGGAAGAGGATCCCCACGCCCAGGGAACAGCAGCCGCTGATCGCCATGGCGACGTTCACCACCCGGTGGCGACCCAGGCGATCCGCCGCGACGCCTCCCCAGAGGCACCCCAACCCGCCTGCCGCGATGGCCCCGAACGCCACCAATTCCACCATGCCCTCGCCGGGGCCGCCGCCGTGGGCCGCTGCCGCCAGGAGGAACGCGGGGACCCAAGTCCACATGGCGTAAAGCTCCCACATGTGCCCCAGGTATCCACCCGTGGCCAACATGGTGGGGCGGTGACGGAGAATCCGCCCGACCAGGCCCCAGGAGAACGCCCGCCGGGGAAACGCGAAGGGACCGTCGTGGTACAGGGCCAGAACGAGGAGTCCGGCCAGCGAGCCGGCGGCCGAAGCGCCCAACACCACCGGGGCGACCTTCGCCCCCCCGACGGCTTTGAACAGGTACGGCGTCGCCTTCCCGACGGTGAGCGCACCCACGAGGGTGCCGATGGCCATGCCGCGCGCCGATCGGAACCAGGTGGCGATCATCTTCATGCCCGGGGGATACACTCCCGCAAGAAAGAGCCCCGTGAGAAACCGGGCCACGAGCGCGCTGGCGAAGCCTGGCGCGATGACGACAGCGGCGTTCGCCGCGGCGGCGCAGAGGGAGCTCACGGCGAAGTACCACCGAGCCGAAAGCACGTCCGCCAGATTCAGGAGCGCGGCGGCGGCGGTCCCGGCGACGAAGCCCAGCTGCACCACGGTGGTGAGCCAGCCCACCTCGCTCGAGGAGAGTCCCCACCGCGCCTGGAGCTCCGGAGCCACCGCGCTGGCGGTGAACCACTCCGACATCCCCAGGAGCAGCCCGACGGACAGAAGGACCAGGATTCTCCAACGGCGGGGGTCCTGATCGAAAGGCTCGGCGCCGGGTGCGGTCTTCACCCCAGGAGCTGCTTCATCACGAACCAAACGTTGGCGGGACGCTCGGCCAGCCTGCGCATGTACCACGGGAACCAGTGCTTTCCGTAGGCGACCAGGACTCGAACCGTGTGGCCCGTGCGGACCAGACGCCGCTGCTCCTCCGTCTGGATGCCGAAGAGCATGGCGACCTCGTAGGCGTCCTTCGCCAATCCGAGCTCGTGGGCCATGCGGTTGCCCTCCGCGATCATCCGCGGATCGTGGGTCCCCATGACGGGTCGCCCCACGCGCTCCTCCTTGCGCGCCTTGAGCAACACGGAGGTGAGGCGGATGAAGTTCTGGTCCACGTCCGCCTTCTTGGGGAACGCGACGTCGGGCGGCTCCTTGTAGGCTCCTTTCACCAGCCGGATGGCGGGGTTCAGGGGTAGGAGCCCCTCGAGGTCGTCCCGCGTTCGGTGGAGGTACGCCTGGAGGCACAGCCCAACGTTGGGGTGGTCCCCGCGCACGGCCCGGAACATCTCCAACGTGGCGTCGACGTAGGAGGACGACTCCATGTCGATCCACACCATCACCCCTCCACCCGCGCGGAGGATCCGCGCAAGGCGTTGGACCGCCGCTTCCAGGCCCAGGTCCAGGCCCAGCTGCGTGGGCTTCACCGAAACCTCGGTGTCCAATCCGCTGCCCCGCACGGCCTCGAGGACCTCGAGGTAATGGTCGGCCACGGCATCGGCCTCATGGGGCGTCGTGACGTTCTCGCCGAGCAGCGTGAACGTGGTGGGAATCCCCTCCCCCCGCAGGCGGAGGGCCTCACGGATGGCCTCGGGAAGGGTCTCGCCGGGCATGAACCGGCGCGTGGCTCGACGCACGAACCCGTAGGTGGGGAGCCGCTGCGCCAGGAAGGGATTGGTCGAGGCCCAGAGGAGTGCGTTGCGGAGCATGGGACTCGGTCTCCTACTGCTGAACGAAGCGGTACATGAGCCGGATGAGGCGGTACGCCTCATCCATGTTGCGGGCGTCGTAGGCCACGGTATAACCGTCCACTTTGGACATGCCCGG
>DATHZE010000249.1:0-3712 GCA_035458765.1 Longimicrobiales bacterium | reverse complement strand
CGGCCTCCAGCACCCGGACCAGGTTGGACATCACCTGCCGGAACTCGGGCTCGAAGCCGCCCGCGACCAGCTGCCCGGTCTCCGGGTCGCCACCCGTGCTCCCCGAGAGATAGAGCGTATTCCCCACGAGTACGCCGGGGCTCAAGGGCGAAGGCGTGGGCCTGTAGTTCTCCGGCTGGACCCGCACGTGGGGCTGGGCCGCGGACTGGGCCTCCGCGGCGGGAGCGTCGGAGCCGGCGGGGGGCGCGCACGAGGTCAACACGGCCAGCAGGCCGAACAACGCAACTCTGCCCGTGGGCGCGGAGGCGATCGAGAACATTCTGGACTGCCACATCGGGAAAGCTCCTTTCAAGAATCGATTCCGGGTCATGCGAAGAAGAAAGCGTGGATCGGCCGTTTCGTCAGCGGCCGGTCCCCGCCGGACGCAGCTCGTTCCAGCGTGCGATGAACGCCACCGCCGCGTCCACGAAGGCTTCCGTCGAGATCCGCCCCCGCTCCAGCGACGCTTCCCCCGGGTTCAGCACGCCCCAGACGCCTGTCGTGGACATCTCGGCGGCGGACGTCCCCTTTCCGGTGGCCTGGTCCTTCAGCCCCTCCGCCAGGAACACCGTCGTGGCGGTAGGATCGCCGGCGACCACCTCCGGGAGCATGGCCTCCAGGTGCGGTGGCAGTGTCAGGGTGGCGGCCCGCGCTCCGTCGAGATCCACCAGTTCCGGAATGAGGTACATGGACTCGGCGGTCTCGCCCGTTCCTCCGTGCCGGTCGAAGGCGGGCACCTCGCGCGGAAGCGTGCGTGAAGCCGTGCGGTCCAGGAAGGGGCCGATCACGTCGTTCAGCTTCACGGCGATGCCCTCGGTCTCCTGGTTGATCCGATCGACGATGAACGTCGAGATGGCGTTGTTTCCACCGTGGGCGTTGAGAACCAGGAACCGCTTGAAGCCGTGGCGCATGAGGCTCTTGGCGGCCTCGACGTAGACCTCCTGGATGAGCGTCGAGGGAAGGGTGATGGTCCCGGCGAACTCCATGTGGTAGGGAGACTGCCCGGGCAGCAGGATCGGCGCGACCAGAACGTCCGCCCGCTGGGCGATGAGTTGCGCGCGCGCTTCGCCGTTCAGGTAGTCGGTGCCGAGGGGGAGCTGCGTCCCGTGCTGCTCGACCGATCCCACCGGAATGATGACCATGTCCGAGCGGGTCAGGAGATCCTCCACCTCGGGACGGGTCATGTGGGGGAGGTAGTTCCTGATCTTTTGGGGGCCTCCCAACGGGTTCGTCTGGGCGCCGCCCGCGGCGGGAACGGCCCCGAGGGTCAGAAGGGTGAGGAGGGCGATCCGGAGCATGGGTATCCTCACGGCTGGGGGCGTGACGGCCTGGGCGCGCAAATGTGCCTGTGCGGAGCCGCCCCACGCCACCCCGGGACGTCGGGAGCGCCTCCCCTACGTCGCCGGCGGCCTCCTCAGCGCACGCCCTTCCGCCGCCGCATCCTCTCCGGGCCTCAGCGGCCGCATGCGGAACGTGTACCGGTACGGTCCGTAGGGGAGCGAGTACTCGGCGAGCGCCGTGGTGCCCCAGGAGTTGGTGCCGCCCACGCCCATCTGCTTGAAGTCCACGTTGAGGAACACCGCGTCCCTCGGCCGGAGCTCTCCCCAGTGGCGCTGCGCCTTCGCCGCGCCGGGATCCAGGTCTTCGCGGGCGTACGGGATGGCCGTCACCTCCAGCTCGGGCTCTCCAACCACCAGCAGCCCCCACCCCTCGTCGTCCCGCAGGGCGAGCCACCTGACGGCGGTCCGATTCCCGGTCTCCTGGGGTCGGACGTAGGGGTAGGCCCACTGTGACACGTCCAGGTTCCACCGCCCGAGACGCTCCCCATGGGTGCGGTCCTGGTACGACTCACCGGGTCCCCGGCCGTACCACTCCGTTCCGCGGTACCGGGACGGGAGCCTGGTCCGCATGCCGAAGCGGGGCATGCGGGGCAATTCCGCCTCGGTGTCGGGGCTGAGCTCCTGGGTCACGTCGAGGACGCCGTCGGCCCCGAGGCGGTACTGGAGCGTGAGGGGAGTCGAGCCCGCTCCCAACGAGCCCTCGACCACGACCGTGGCCGAACCCGGGCCGTCCAAGACCTCGACGCGGCTCACCCGGAACGACGCCCCCGCCTCCTTCCAGACACCCAGCTTCTCCTGCCAATCTCCCCCGAAGTCGTTGTCGTTGGGGGCCCGCCAGAAATCGGGCCCCAGCGGCGCCTCCAGCAGTTCGCGATCACCTCCCCGATACGAACGAACCAGTCCCGAACGCCGGTCCACCACAACCTGGACGTCGCCTGCCGCCAGGGTCACCGCGTCCTGGGCGGTCACAACGGTGACCTCACCCGTGATGGGGGGCGCCGGCGCAGGCCCGGCGGACGGCCACGCGAACTGCGCGAACGCCTCCTCGTGTCCCGCAGGAAGCAGGTCGTCGCCGTCGCGGCGCAGATAGCGCACCTCGAGGACGTATTCCGCCCCCCCCACCCGCTCGATGACGGGGAGTGACAGCACCATTTCGGCGCTGGCCTGGGGCGCCACCTCCGGCAGTGGGTCCGCCCCCTCGGCGACCACGGCCCCATCCTCGCGCACGAGCCAGTGCAGCTCGAGGTGGGACAGGTCCCTGAACTGGTAACGGTTGAATATGCGCACCCTACCCGCTACGGGGTCGGGCGACTCGGTCCTCACCCACTGATGGACCGCCTTCACCTCGGCGTAGTGGGGGTTCGGCTTCCGATCCGGCTGGACGAGTCCGTTGATGAGGAAGTTCCCGTCGGAGGGCGTGCCGGGAGGACCGAAGTCACCACCGTAGGCCCAGATGGTGTCTCCCGCCTGCGTCACCTTGAAGAGACCCTGATCGACCCAGTCCCAGATGAATCCGCCCTGGAGCTTGGGATACGCGTCGATGAGGGCCCAATAGTCGGCGAAGTTCCCCACGCTGTTCCCCATGGCGTGGGCGTACTCGCACATGATCAGGGGGCGGGGGTCGTCACCCTGGGCGTACTCCTCCAAGGATCGGAGCCCGGGGTACATGGGCACGTAGATGTCGGTGTTGTACTCCCTGAGAGCCCGTTCGTACTGAACCGGACGGCTCTCATCCCGTCCTTTGATCCAGTCGTACGTAGCGTAGAAGTTCTCGCCGTTCCCGCCTTCGTTGCCCAGGGACCAGATGACCACCGAAGGGTGGTTCTTGTCCCGCTCCACCATGCGGATGGTGCGCTGGAGATGGGCCTCCCTCCAGGCCGGGTTGTTCCCCAAGGTCCGGTCGAGCCGGTATCCCATTCCATGGGATTCGATGTTGGCCTCGTCCACCACGTAGAAGCCCAGCGAGTCGGTGAGTTCGTAGAAACGCGGGTCGTTGGGGTAGTGGGAGGTGCGGATCGCGTTGATGTTGGCCGCCTTCATCAGGCGGAGGTCCTGCAGCATCCCCTCCTCGGTCATCACGTGTCCCGTCTTGGGGTCGTGCTCGTGGCGGTTCACGCCCTGGATCGTCACCGGCTGGCCGTTGATGCGGAATTGGCCGTCCCACACCTCCGACGTCCTGAACCCCACCCGGGTGCTGATGCTCTCCAGGATGGTCCCGGCGGGATCCGTGAGCGTGAGCAGCAGGGTGTAGAGGTTGGGCGTCTCCGCGGTCCAGGGAAGCGCGCCGGGCACGCGGCGCTCGGCCCACACTTCGTTCACCTCGCCGAGCTCCA
>DATHZE010000248.1:0-28663 GCA_035458765.1 Longimicrobiales bacterium | reverse complement strand
GACGCGCGTATCAACCGCATCTGGGAGGGCACGTCGGAGATCAACCGCATGATCATCACGGGCACGCTCCTGGACAAAACGATGAAGGGCGAACTCCCCCTCCTCCCCGCCATCAAGCAGATCACGGACGAGCTCATGAGCCGCACCGGCAGCCGCGACGCGCCCGGGGGAGCATTCGGCGCGGAACTGGCCACGGTGGAGCAGGCGCGGAAGCAGACGCTGTTCGCCGCCGGCGTGGCGGCTCAGAAGCACATGCAGAATCTCCAGGAAGAGCAGGAGGTGCTGTCGTGGCTCGCCGACATGATCATCCAGACCTACACCATGGAGAGCGCGGTCCTCCGGGCCATGAACTCCGCCGACCACGTGGACGAGCAGGGCGCGAAGGCGCGAAGGGCTGCGGCGCGGCTGGCCATCGAGACGGGCATGCCCATCGTGGAGGCTGCGGCCAAGCAGGTGCTGGCCGCCAGCGCCCAGGGCGAGGAACTCCGCAGCATGCTCTCCATGCACAAGAAGCTCACGCGCAGGGAGCCGTTCGAGGTCCGTGCGGAAGGAAGGATCCTGGCTCAGGCGGTGCTGGAAGCGGAGGGATACCCGTTCGGGGGGGTCTGAGGGCCGAGCCGCCCGGGGTGTCCCCTCACCTCTCCTCTTCCGGAATCGCATCGCCTCGAAAGCCCGTCCTGACCGCCGACCAGGCGCCGAGGAACGTGATGGGCACGAAGGTCGTGACATGGAAGAGGAGACCGTAGGCGAAGCCGGCGGCGAACGGAATGTCGTAGAGCGCCGCAAGCGTCCCGGCGGTCGCCGCCTCGAACACGCCGAAGTACCCGGGGCTGGAGGGGATGGCGATGCCGATCATCAACGCTCCCTGCAGAACCAGCGCGCCGGCGAAGGAAATCGGAAAGCCGAAAGCCGCAAACGCCGTGTAGAAGCCGGCGCCGTTGCATAGCCAGATGGCCAAAGACCATCCGACGACCGAGACGGCGGTGCGGGGGGAGCGGAGCGCGCCGAGCCCGCCCAGGATCCTCTCCGCAAAGCGGTATGCCGCGTCACCCACGCCCCCCCTTGGAAGCAGTCGACGAGCGACCCGCAGCGTGAATTCGCCGCGCCAGGCTGCCAGGGAGGCCACCACCAGTGCCGCCATCCCCAGCGAGCCCACGAAAGTGGCCATCTGTGACAACGGACGACCACCCTCGGTCAGGGTCCGGGCCGGATCGATCCCGCCCCAGGCCAGCCCCAGGGACAGGAGGCCGGCTCCGACCAACACGTCCAGGACCCGCTCCACGGCCACGCTGGAGAGCGCCGTCGCGAAGGGGACGTGCCCGAGCCGACTGACCGCCGCGGTGCGAACCACTTCGCCGGCGCGCAGCGGGAGGACGTTGTTGGCGGCGAACCCCATGGCGATGGCGTGCCAAAGCGCCGCCAAGCCTACGGGACGCCCGTCCTCGTGGCGCAGAAGGATGCGCCAGCGAGGAATCCTCAGCGGGAAGGGGAGCGTGGCCACGACGATCGCCAGCAGCATCCAACCGCGGTGAACATCCACGATGTACTGCCAAGATGCGTCCCAGTCGGTGCGGCGGAACGTCCACCAGATGAGCCCCGCCGAGATCGCGAGACCGAGACCCAGATTCAGGACCTGACGTCCGCGGGGTCGGAAGGACACGGCGGGCCCCGCTTGGGGTGGATTCACGCTCCCTCTACCCTCAGTGCACGTGGATGAAGATGGGATTCGAGTAGAACCACAGGTCCGACCACGGATCCTCGCCGCGGGGATCCGGGAGCGGCTCCATCTCCGCCCCGTTGGTGCCTCTCACCCGGACGTACCGGTCGGACGCCACGTTCGCCAGCCGATACGTCACGACCCGGTACGCCCCGTCCCGTTCCCACTCCGAGGGTCCGTACCGCGCCATCACCCGGGTGGATGGGTTCGTGTCGGTGGACCGATCCGCCACGGGGCCCGTGACGTCACCCGAAATGACGTCCACCCGGGCCACCGAGGGATTGGCGCCGTGGTGGTTGGGAGTCTCAGGGTCCAGCCACCGCACGGTGATCTCCACCGTGGCACCCGCCGGCACCTCCAGGACTCCTCCGATCTCTGCCGAGTCCGACGCCCCAGGTATCCGGGCCGTGACGTGGAGCTCCGAGACCAGGTCCCCCGTCGTGACGAAGACCCGTCCCGCCCTCAGCGCCGCCAGAATGGAGTCGTGGTTCTTGTTGGCCCACACGTAGGTCTTTGAGTACTCGCCGGGCCAGAAGTCGATTCCGCCCTCCCTCCAGTTGACGTGGGAGTCGGAGTTGGCCGTGATCCACCAGCGCCTGCCTTCGCCCAGCATGGAGTCCCAGAATCCCCCGAGCCACGCCGTAAGCTGATCGAAACCGCCCAGGGTGGGCGACTGCCCGTACGCACCGCGGGAAACACGCGCGGTCGTCGAGTCGGCCACGGTTCCGTCGCGGTTCATGGCGCCCGCCTGGTGGCCTGGAGCCCCCGCCATTCCCACCGCCACATCTGGCCCTGCATCGTTCCAGTCCCGGAACTCCGCCGGCTCGTCCAGACCGTACACACCCACGTCCGAGGCTGAACGGGAAGGGTGGTTGGCGATGACCACCGGTCGATCCTGCATGGCCTGCATGACGGTCAGGGCCTCGACCATCCGGGCAGGGTCGTCGCGTGTGCTGTCCGCCGGCCAAGGCTCACGCTTCGCGAATCGGGACTCCAGGTCGCTCAGCCGCTGTGCCTCGTCATGCGTATGCGGCACGATGAGGCTGGAGTGGTCGGCACCGGGTGTGTCCAACTCCATCCCGAAGAACTGGACGACCTCGGGCACGACCTCCCGGGACTGGACGAGCTCGGGATACGTGCGCTCCAAGCTCACCCTGCTGTGGTTGGGTCCGCCGTGGTCCGTGGCCACCATCCAGCTCAGGCCGTGATGCCGTGCCATGATGGCGTTCATCGGGATGGGGTAGATTGCATCCCCGCCGATGATGGGTGTGGGGGGATCCGTCTTGGTATCCCACCCCACGCTGTACCGACTGTGGATGTGGTGGTCGCCGGCCAACCAGCGCGGTCCCGGAGACTCCTGCTCCTGACTCGACTGCGGGCTCATCCAGAGTGCTGCGCCCACCAACCCCAGGACGCCCGCAAAAGCGAACATGCCCCTGGGGGCGCCGGATGCCGTCACGAATCACTCCTCCTTCGTAGGTTTGTCTTCGGGATCCCGCTGAGCCGCTCCCGCCTCGACCTGAGCGGCCAACGCCGTCACCGCTTCCCTGAGCGCCGTGTCCTCACGGACGAACATGCGTCGGTATATCAGATACGCAGGAAGCGTGGCTGCCGCCACCAGGCCAACCGGGCCCAGCACCCCCACCGCCGCCAACCCGCCCACCGACTTGAGCACCATGGCGCCCACGGCCAGGCCGATGGTGCCGCCTGCGCCCGCGCCCACCATGGCGCCATCCCGGAAGTTGCCCAGGGCTTCGATCCGGGTACGCCCGTTCTCCGAACGCACGGTGATGTAGCGGCCACCGAGGGGATCCCGGGCCTTCCACGTCAGACCACCGAACTCCTCTTGGGCGACACCCTGCCGACCCATGGCCCCTCGGATGACCCGCAGCATGTGCGCGTGGTGCCGCCTTTCGACCTCGCCGGGCACCTCCACATCGTACCGGGTGGCCACACGGGCGAGCCCCGGCTTCCCTGCGCGCACGCCGCGTTCCGCCTGCAACGCCAATGCGGCGGACTCCACGTGTGCGGCGGGAATCCCCACCTCGGCGGCGATCTCCTTGAGCTGCCCCAGAGTCAGGCCCCCCTCGGCCCGCCCCGCATCGGCTTCCAGGGCACGACGCAGGATGAGGGAAACCTCCTCATCGTTGAACCGCTTTTCGGTCATTTCCTCACCAGGCAGGGGGTGGATCCGTGACACAGATACGCGCCACGCGACCGCCCTCGTCAACCCAGCCGGCGCGCCCGGCAGCCCCGGATCCGCCTACGGGCCGCGCCGTTCGTCCCCGTCCACACGGCCGTCCACGATCCTGACCAGGCGGCGCGCCCGCTCCATGACGCGGGGATCGTGGGTCGAGAAGATGAACGTCACGCCATGGTCGCGGTTGAGTTTCTCCATGATCTCCAGGAGCCGCTCCGACGTCTCCGAGTCCACGTTGGCGGTGGGTTCGTCGGCCAGCACCACGGCGGGGTCCGCCGCGATGGCCCGTGCGATGGCCACCCGCTGCTGCTGGCCACCCGACAGCTCGTCGGGGCGCCGATCCTCGAGCCCCTCGAGACCCATTTCCGCGAAGAGACCTTCGATCTTCCTTCTGCGCTGTTGAGGGTCCACTCCCTGGAGCGCCATGACGGTCTCGGCGTTCTCGTAGGCGGTGAGGACCGGAATGAGGTTGTAGGCCTGGAAAACGAACCCGATACGGTCACGGCGGAGATGACTCAGGGCACGCCTGCTCAAGGTGCCCAGGTCGCGACCTTCGATGCACACGCGCCCGGACGTCGGCATGTCCAACGCCCCTATCAGGTTCAGCAACGTCGTCTTGCCCGACCCCGACGGCCCATACAGCGCGGTCAATTCTCCCGCGCCCACTTCCAGATCCAGGCCTCGGAGGGCGTGCACCTCCACCCGCCCCTGCTGATAGGTCTTGGTGGCGCCCTCGACCCGGACGATGACCTCGGACTCGCTCATCTCTTTCGCCTCATGTCGTCCGCCTCTCCGGGCTCAAACGAGCCGGATTGTCTCCACCGGCACCACCCGGCCCGCTCTCCATGCCGGGTAGATCCCGGCAAGAAGGGTGGCGACCAGGGCCGCCACGGCGATGAGCACGGCGTTCCCCGGAAAAATCTCGACCTTGAAGATGGGTGAGACGCCCACGCCCGCGATCTCGACGCTCCCCTCACCGATCATGGCCGTCATGTCGATGCCGTGGGCGTTGAGCCAGAGGTACGGGCCCGCCGTGAGGACAGCGCCCACCACCAGGCCCACCAGTCCCAGCCAGAGGCTCTCCAACATGACCATCAGGTGGATGTCCCCGGGGCTGTATCCGATGGCCAGCATGATCCCGAACTCGCGCATGCGTTCGGTGACGCTCACGAACAGCGTGTTGAAGATGCCGGCCGCAATGAGGATGGCGATGAGGATTTTCATGAAGTTGGCCCCGCCTACCTTCATGGCGATGAAGCCCGCCAGCTCCGGCTGACTCTCGTGCCACGGAAGCGCCACGGCGGGCGCCTCCAGCGTCGCGCCCAAGCGGCCGGCCACGTCGTCGCTCTTCCGTTGGTCACCGATGAACACGGCCACCTGCGTGGCCTCGTCGGGGGCATACCCCAGCGCCTCGCGAAGCGTGGTGAGGGGGAGCAGGCACAGGCCTCCGTCGATCCCCGGCGAGCCGGTGCGCACGATGCCCGTGACGCGCGCCAGTCCCGCCACGATCTCGCCATTCCGGTCGCTCATGTTGTAGACGACCTTCTTGCCCACGGTCACGCCGAGGTTCTCCGCCAGGCGCGACCCCAGCACGATCCCGGGATCGTCCGCCGAGGAGAACATCTCTCCTTCGGCGATGGCGTTGATCACCGCCAGGGTCGTGGAGTCCTCCTGTGCCGGGTCGATCCCGACGAAGCCGGCGCCGCGGCTGTTGGACGCCGTGGAGAGCAGCGCCTGACCCACGATGCGCACCACCACCCGCTCCACCTGCGGGTCGGCCAGCGCTCGAGCCACGATGGCGTCGGTGCCTGTCACCGTCTTTTCCAGCGTGGGGGCATCCCGCAGTTCGGCGTGCTGCACCGTGACCTCTCCTCCGCCCAGACGCGCCGCCAACTCGATCATGTCCGCCCAGTTCCGGTCCTGCATGGCCGTGAGAAGGATGGCCAGGAGCAGCCCGAACGCGATGGAGACCAGCGCCAGGGCGGTGCGACGGCCGTTGCGCCACAGATTGCGCCATGCGATCCGCATCATCGGGGACAGGCCCATGATCGTTCCGACCTCAGCGGTGATGGATCGCCCGGACCGGGCTGATCCAGGCCGCCTTCGCCGCGGGATAGAGGGTCGCCAGCGCCACGATCACCAACAGGGTGACGAGAGGTCCGGTGATGACATCGGGCCCCACCACGCCTCTCCAGATGGGGTCCAGGACCACACCCATCATGGCCATGCCGCCGAGCCGCCCCATGTCGATGCCGACGTTCACCAGGTACCACAGCCCCGGCACCGCAAGGGCGAATCCGATGGCCACGGCCAGGCCCGTCTGAACCGCGGTCTCGCCGAAGATGATGAGCAGCACCTGCGTCGGCGCGTAGCCGATGGCCTTGAGGACACCGAACTCCCGGATCCGCTCGAACACCGCCATGAGCATGGCATTGAGAATGAGGATGCCGATGGCGATGTATACGATGAGGAACACCATCATCATGACGCCCCGGGCCGACTCCAGCATGGATGCCAGCGTCGGGGACAGCTCCCGCCACGTCTCCACCCGCTCCCCCGGCGCCAACTCGGCCACCGAAGCCGCGAACGCCTCCAACTCCACGTTCGGGGGTCGGCGCAGGATGATCTCGTGGGCGCCGGTGGGAAACGCGAAAAAGCGGCGGAACGCCTCCTCGGTCACGAAGACCCCGGCCCTGTCCACGCCCTCTCCCACGCCCAGAAGCACCCCTCGGACCACGAAGAGGTCATTGGCCATGCTGCCGTCGGAAGCCTGGCTCAGGAGGATCAGCTCGTCTCCCGGCCCTACCACCAGCGTGCGCGCCAACTGCGTGCCGATGACGACGCCGTAGGAATCCGCGGCGTCGAGCCACTCGCCGTCCCGCATCCGCTCCGCGATGCGGCTCACCGTCTGGTCCCGCGCCACGTCCAGGCCGCGGATCTGCACCCCGGCCGACGACTCATCCGAAGCGCCAAGCCCGAACCCCAGCAGGCGGGCCGACGCCGCGTATCCCTGCTCATCGAAACGTCGGAGCAACTCATCCGACTCAGGAATGCTCGAGTAGAGGGAGGCGTCGTCACGGAACTCGGGGGCGTGGACCTGCACGTCACCCAGCTCCAGGTCGAGGACGTTTCGCTCCATGGCGCCCAGATACCCCTGCACCAGGCTCGAGTACAGGATCATCACCGTAAAGGCCAACGTGGTGGCCGCCACCGTCACCAGGGAGCGGCGACGGTTCCGCCATACGTTGCGCCAGGCCATTCGAAGGATGCTCAGGGGACAGTCCGATGGCTTAGGGGTGGGCCGACGGCATCCAAGGAGGGCTGGATTAAGGATACCAAGAAGCGGGGGCGGCGCCACCAGGGGCGGCGACATCCGGTGAGACGGACCCGTGGCGGGACCGACCGGCACGTGCGGTATCGTCCCGCGGAAACGTCCTCCGCAGTGGACACTACCCTCCGTGGAGCCCTCGGATACGGCGTGATTCGCGGAGGATGCCGTCTGGCACGCTGTGTGTACTTCTAGGGAAACGGAAGTCACGAGACAGGTACCTTCGCGAGGGAGGTTCACGATGAAATCTCGGACTGCTCGTATGATGCTGGCAGGTGCGGTGATGGCGCTTGCGGCCCCAGCGCCGGGCGCAGCCCAGTTTTCATTGAACGTCCAGCTCACCTGGAATTCGGGTGAGGGGGCGTGGCAGCCCCGCCGGTACGTTCGGCAACCGACCGGCGTGGTGTACACGGTGGAGCGGATCGCGGTGAGGGTACCCCCGGGCCACATGCCACCGAGAGGCTACTGCCGCGCTTGGATCCCCGGCGTACCACCGGGACACCAGCCTGCACCTGAACCCTGCGGTCGCCTGCTTCGCATGCAGCGGTACATGCAGCCGGGCGTCGTCATCGTCGGCGGCCCTGGCTACCTGGCCAACGCACACGGTGGCAAGCAGAAGGCGCCCAAGGCACATGGAAAGAACCGGAAGGGACGCAGGTGGTGAGGAGTAGGTGATGCAGCAGCCCGGCCATTGACCGCGAGCCCTGCGCGGGATATGTCAGCCGGGCTGCCGCACCCTCACCGAAAGAAGGAGACGAGGATGTATCCTCGCACCGCCCGGCTCCGCCCCACCGTTCCTGTCCGCTCTTTCGCCCTGTCGGCCCTCCTCCTGTTCGGGTCGACGGGGCTCGTCGCCCAGGACGTCACGCTCTCGTCCGGGACACCGTCGGAAGTCGGCCTGTCTCAGGCCATTCTCGACGCCGGGGTCCAACTCTATCGAAACGCCGTGGACAACGGAGACCTGGTGGGTGCGGTGCTCCTGGTGGCGAAAGACGGCAAGGTCGTGCTCCACGAGGCCATGGGTTGGAGGAACAAGGCGAAGGACCTGCCCATGCTGAAGAACACGATGTTCCGCATGGCGTCCAACACGAAGCCCACCATCGCCACGTCCGTGGGCATCTTGGTGGAGGAAGGGAAGCTGGACTACGACGCGCCGGTGCGGACGTACATGCCCTCCTTCGACAATTATCGATCGGGCTTCATCCAGGTACGCCACCTGCTGAATCACACCTCGGGCTTCCGGATCGGGACCCTCTTCCTTGAGCCGTACATGAAGCCTTCGGCCGAGCACCCCGACGCCCCCAACCTGAAACTCGAGGCCGCACGCTACGGCGAGGTGGGCGCCGAGGTCCTCCCCGGCACGTCCTATTCGTACTCCAACCCGGGCTTCAACACCCTCGGCGCCTTGGTGGAGATCGCCTCAGAGCAGAGCCTGGAGAGCTTCCTGGACCAACGCATCTATACGCCGCTGGGCATGGAGGACTCGTACAACCACGAGCTCCCCGAGAAGCTGGACGGCAAGCTCGACCGCATGGGCGCCATCTACTACGAGCGCGACGCCTCGGGCCAGTGGGTGCCTGGATGGGAGCCCGGAGACGCACCCCAGGTCCCCTTCGTCCGCGCCTCGGGGGGCATGATCTCCACGGCGTGGGACTACGCCAAGTTCTGCCAAATGTTCTTGAACGGCGGCGTCTACGGCGGCGCGCGCATCCTGAAGGAGTCCACGGTGCGGCGCATGACCAGCGACACCTACCTCGCCGGTGGCGAGCACGAACCGGAACGAGGTGTGCGCGTGGGATACGGCTTCGGGTGGGTCGTGGACCCGGACCCAACGTTCTCCCACACCGGCTCCGACGGAACGGCCGCGTGGGTGGACCCCAACGAGAACCTCATCGTGCTGGTCTTCACCCAGACGCCCCGGGGCCGGAATCCCCGGGGCAAGTTCCTGGAGCTGGTTCGGTCGTCCACAGGCAGCTAGGAGGTCGATCCTCCTGGCGGGATGAGCCATGGTGTCGCACTGAGACCGGTCGTGCACGGCGCGCCGACGTGACCCCCATCCCCAGCCAGACCATGAATGGCGTTGACATTGGCCATGTGATTCCCTGGTGGGGTGGTTCCCAACCAGCTCGGGATCCAGCGCGTCCAACAGGGGAGACCACACGTTTCCGCCTGATGTCTTTCCGGGTGGGTTCGTCCAGCAACTCCCGCCAGGTACGCCATGAACTCCCTCATGCAGGACGCCCGGTACGCCCTCCGTACCCTGGGTCGCGAGAAGGCGTTCTTCGTATTCGCCGCCCTCATCATCGGAATCGGCGTCGGCGCCAACACGGCGGTGTTCAGCGTCATGAGCCCGCTCCTGCTTCGGCCCCTCCCGTTCCAGGAGCCCGACCGGTTGGTGTGGGTCCCTCTCTCGCGCAGCGGGGGCATGTCCTCGGTGACATCGCGGACGTCGAACCTCCGCGATTACCGGGAGATGAACCGCTCCTTCGACGGACTCACCGGGTACTTCGCGTTCTTCGAGTACGACAGCTACAACCTCACGGGAGACGGAGAACCCGAGCGTCTGGTGGGCGTGGGGGTCGCCAGGGACTTCCTGGAAGTCCTGGGGGTGGCGCCACTCCTCGGGCGCAACTTCGTAGATGAAGAAGCGGTGTGGGACGGCCGGCCCGCAGCCATCCTCACGCACGGTTTCTGGATGCGCCGCTTCGGTGGCGACCGCTCCGTGGTGGGAACCACCATCGTACTAAACGACCGACCCACCGAGGTGGTGGGCGTCCTGCCGGCCACCTTCGACTTCTCGTCCACCTTCGTTCCGGCATCACGGGTGGACTTCCTGACGCCGTTCCCCATCACCGACGAGACCGACCGACAGGGGAACACCATGGCCATGATCGGACGGCTGCGCCCCGGCGCCACGGTGGAGAGCGCCCAGACGGACATCGACCAGATGACCGAGCAGCTCCAGGAGGCCCAACCCGACCGATGGGGGTTGGGGGCCGTGGTATTGCCCCTCCGTGAGCACATCTCCGGAGGATTCAGGAGCGCCCTCTTCCTCCTGGCCGCCGCAGCGGGCACCGTGATGCTGGTGGCGTGCCTGAACCTGTCGAATCTGCTTCTGGCCCGCGGCAGGACCCGAGGCAGGGAGATGGCCATCCGAAGCGCACTGGGGGCCGACCGATATCGACTTGTGCGGCAGCTCACGCTGGAGAGCCTGGTCCTGGCCCTGGCCGGAAGCGTGGTCGGCGTGGGGATCGCCTTCGCCGTCACGCGTCTCGTGGCCGGCACCAGCGCGGTACAGATTCCCATGCTCAGCGCCGTCTCCATCGACGGCACGGTTCTGACGTTCACACTGGCCCTGGCCGTGACCGCGGGACTCGTCATGGGGGTGGTGCCAGCGCTGCACGTGTCCCGGGCAGGGGAGGCGGCGACCCTCAACGACGCCAGCCGAGGGTCCAGCGAGGGCAAGCGCGGCGCCGCTGCGCGCGAGACCCTCGTCATGGCCGAAGTCGCCCTCGCCCTGGTGCTCCTGGTGGGCGGAGGACTTCTGCTGCGCAGCTTCGTCAACGTCCTGGACGTGGATCTGGGCTTCGAGCCGGAAGGCCGGGTCGCATGGCGCGTGGACACGAACCAGCGGTTCGAGACCCGCGACGCACGGGCCGTATTCTACGACGACCTCATCGCGCGTGTGGCGGCGCTGCCTGGAGTGGACGCTGCAGGACTGGCCGACACCACTCCCCTGGGACGCAACCGGAGCTGGGGCTTCCGCGTCGAGGGCGTCAGCTACGAAGAGGGAGACTACCGCGGCGGCTTCCCCCGCATCGTGGACTATCGGTACATCGAGACCATGGGCATTCCCCTGGTGGCCGGGCGTTACTTCACCGCCGACGACAAGGACGGAACCACACCCGTAATGATTCTCAACCAGGCCGCCGCCGACCGGTTCCTACCCGGCGAAGACCTCCTGGGCCGCAGGGTACTAGCCAGTGGGCGGGCGTGGGAGATCGTGGGCGTGGTGGGCAACGTGCGCCACCAATCCCTGGAGCAGGGCTCCGCTCCGGAGGTCTATTTCCCGTACACGCAGCACTGGGACATGTCCACGGTGGAGATGGTGGTGCAGGCCCACATCCCCCTGTCGACTCTGGCCGAGGGCGTGCGCAGGGCAATCCGCGAGGTGGACCCCGCCATTCCCACCGACGATTTCCGCACCATGGACGCCATCGTGGACCGGGCACTGTCGCCCCGCCGGTTCATCCTGTTGCTCCTTGGCTCTTTCGCCGCCGCCGGCCTGCTGTTGGCCGCGCTGGGGATCTACGCGGTGCTCTCGTACAACGTGAGTCAGCGCACGTCCGAGATCGGCATCCGAATGGCACTCGGCCAGACAGCGGCCAGTGTGCGGGGCCAGGTGGTGGGGAGAACCCTGGCGCTGGCGGGGACGGGGGTGCTCATCGGGACCCTCCTTTCTCTGGCGCTGACCCGTCTCATCGGGTCCCTGCTCTACGGCGTGGGCTCCACCGACGCCATCACCTTCCTGGCGGTGTCGGCGGGACTCCTCCTCGTGGCCACCGCGGCGGGTTACCTTCCGGCGCGGCGGGCGTCGCGCACCGATCCCGCGGAGGCCCTGAAGGGCACCTGAGCCTCAGAAGCGCAGCCGCAGCGCCACCACCCCGGTCACATAGTCCTGAAGGTCGATGTCCACCGGCAGGCGGAAGGACAATTCCGGATACCCTCGCAGCCCCGGGATCGTAACGAACATCGACAGATCCTGCTGCGTTCGCTGGTCGAAACCGCCCTCTCCGTTCACCCTGACGGTGCCGGCGAAACGGGTGCCCCCCTGGAAGCGCGGAGAAAACCGCAAACTGAACCACACCTCGTACCGCGCGCGAAGATCCAGGTCGCGCTCGCCCTTGGGCAGCACGCCTATGCCGCCCAGGTACACGCCTCCGCTGGAGCCGTCCCGGAACACCATGTGGGGCGTCAGGGCGGCGCTCACAGCCCATCGCCCAGGCAGGTAGCGTTCCCGATGCTGCTGATCGGACAAGCGACCGATGTCGCTGGCGAAGTTGTCCTCCCCGAACTCACGCATGAGTGGAACGGACACCTCGACCTCGACCGGAATGCCCGCCGGGCGCATCCACACTCCAACGGTCGGATTGGCCAGCGTGGTGCTCACCGTCCGTCCGGCGCTGGAGCGGAGCAGAGTCCCGTGGAGGATCAGCCCCGAGCCCGGGCTGCGCGCGATCCGCGCCTCCACCCCCAGAAGGCCGCTGAGCGGGTCGTAGTTCTCCCCCATGAGCGGCTTGGACACGGACACGGCGACTGCGGTGGCGCCGCCGCCTGGAACCTGTCCGCCGAGTTGGCCGGGACGGGCCACCGGCACCAAGGCAAAGACGGCGAGCAGCGGGGCCCAGAAGATACGCGGCTTCATGCAGGGCCTCCCGCGGCGAAGAGCGCCAGAATCCGGGCGGTGGCGTCCATGTTGCGGCTGAGCTTCCCGGTGCTCTTGGGCCAGGGTCCGGTATTGCCCGGCCACGTGTGACCTCCGCCGCGGACGCGGTCGAATTCCACCAAGCTCCCGGCCAGGCATCCGCTGAACCGCGAGACCCGCACCTCGGTTCCGTCGGCGTTGTCGTCGGGGAGCACCTCCTCGGAGGGCTCCGCCGCGCAGCCCATGGCTCCCACCCAGGCGTCACGGGTCTCCTCCGCCGAAAGCACATTGGCGGCGCCACCGAATCCATCGTACCGCATCACCTGGTCCGCGTCCCCGTGAATGAGAATGACGGAGAAGGGAGCGGCCGGTTCGCATCTCTCAGCGACGCCGCGGTAGAGCGAGGCCGCAACGCTTGCGACACCCGCCGGCGGGGAGCCGCTGGTGCATGCGTAGCGTTGGGCCAGCTGGCCTCCCTGGGAATAGCCGGCGAGAAAGACCCGGGACGTGTCCACCGGGAGTTCAGCGGCCAGTTGGCGGATCAGCGTGTTCAGGAAGATGACGTCGTTGGCACCTGCCAGCTCCGCGGACGTGCATCCGCAGCCCACCGACCACGTTCCCGAAATGCCGTCGGGGTAGACCGTGATGAAGCCCGCTTCGTCCGTCGCGGCATCGCCGCCGATGCGTGATCGGAACGAGGCGCCCGTGTCCCCGGCGCCGTGGAGCATGATGAGCAGCGGCATGAGGCCCGGGCCCGTCGCCTTCGGCGGCAAGTGCAGGGTGTAGGTCCGGTCGTAGAAACCGGAATGGACCCACTCCCCTACGACGCCCTCACCCTCGTCCTTGCCGAGGTCGATGGAGGGCGGCCCCGTGGTGTCCCCGCAGGCCGCCACCGCCGCAACCGACACCAGGCTCAACGCACGCTGCCACAGACTGGCAATCCGGATCCCTGTTCTCACCCCACCCCTCCCATGCTCTACGTCCCGTTACCGCACGTCCGGCGTCTCCGAAGCGCGGAACAGGTGGATATACGCAGAAGCACCCTTTTCGTTGCCGAAGGAACCGGGGACGGTCAGGGGCGAGAGGCTTGCCGCATCTCCGCCAGCCGCTCCACCATGACCCGCCGAAGCTCGTCCGTGAAGGCTCGCGAGTCCTGCGTGGGATCCGGCCAGTCGAAAACTCCGGCCATCTCCAGCTTGCCTCGCACACCTGACATTCCACGGACGAAGTCCTTCATCTTGGCAGCCTTCCAGTATCCGTCCCCCACCAACACGTACACCGTCCACGGGCGCTGCTTGAGGATGAGCTTGAGCCCCACGGGCTGGAAGCGGCCAATCTCCCCGTCCTTGGTCCGCGTCCCTTCAGGGAAGATGCACAGCGGCGCGTCGTC
Source organism: Longimicrobiales bacterium (assembly GCA_035458765.1). GTDB lineage: Bacteria > Gemmatimonadota > Gemmatimonadetes > Longimicrobiales > Gaopeijiaceae > SZUA-318. The sequence goes on along the minus strand of DATHZE010000248.1, from coordinate 14,603 downwards.
CCTCCGAGCTGCATCGCGAATGGCGGCAAGACTCGCCTTCAGCTCCCCAGGCGTCCCTGCCGGGTCGACACTTGGGTACTCGTAGAGGCGCACGAGGTGCGACACGAGCGGAATCCCCCGAAAGTACAGCTTGCGCGTGACGAAGCGGGGGAAGGAATTCACCGGCAGAGACTCCACCACCAGCGGAATATCGAAGATGGACTGGTGGTTCATGACGATGAGTACGCCACCCCCTCCGGGGATCTTCAAGGGCCGCGGGAAGCGGGCGCCCCCAATGTAGACGATGGGGCTGAGCGACATCCACCGCATGATGTGCTGCCAACGTCCCAGGATGGCGGTGCGCCGGGATGGGAACAGCTTGGCCAGGGACACGACCACGAATCGTTGAACCGGGTCGCCCACCGTCAGGAACACGAGCGTCAAGAAGAGGGCCAGAGTGCCCCGCACCAGCTTCAATCGGTCTCCTACCATGGTGGGGCCGGCTTCGATGCTTTCCCTCTCGCCCGCGACGCAGCGATGGCGGGCAACGGTAACCGCCCCCGACGACTGGCAGCAAGTCACGAGGACATCGTAGTCTTCCCTCCCGACCACCCATTCTCCGGAGACCCCATGCGTCGCTCGTTCGCCATCGTCATGGCACTTCTGCTGGCCTCGGCATGCTCCCGGCCCGGCGCCGACCTCGTGCTCCTCGGCGGCAACATCATCACCGTGGACGGCGCCGACCGCATCGCCCAGGCCGTGGCCATCACCGGCGACAGAATCGTCGCGGTGGGGACCGACGACGAAATCCGTGACTTCGTCGGCGCCGATACCGAGCAGGTGGACCTCCACGGCGCGACGGTGACCCCAGGCCTGCTGGACGCCCACGCGCACTTCTCCGGCGGCGCGCTGGACCGAAGCTTCGTGGTGGACCTCAGCTACCCCCGGGTCAAGAGCGTGTCCGACATCGTCGCCACCATCGCCGGGGAGGTAGCCAAGCGCGAGCCCGGGGAGTGGATCACGGGACGGGGTTGGGACGAAGGCAAGCTCGCTGAGCTTCGGTACGTCTACGCCGCCGACCTGGACGCCGTGGCGCCGGACAACCCGGTGTGGCTGACGCACACCATGGGGCACTACGGAACAGCGAACAGCGCGGCGATGGCGCTGGCAGGCGTCGGCGGGGAGACGGTCGATCCGCCCGGGGGCACCATCGACCGCCGCGCAGACGGCACACTCACCGGCGTGTTCAAGGAGTCCGCCCAGCGGCTCGTCAGCCGCCTGGTCCCGGACTTCACGCCAGAGCAGGAGCGGGAGGCCATCGCCAACCTGGCCCGGGCGTTCAACGCCGAGGGAATGACGGGCCTGAAGCAGCCGGGAATGGGCCAGGATACCTGGGATTCCTTCCAGCAGGTCATGGACCAGGGGAACCTCACGGTCCGTGTCTTCGCGCTCTGGCGACCGGCGCAGACGACGGAAGCGGCCCAGGATCTCATCGACCGGAAGGCGGCCACGACCCGCCCCTACGAGTCCACGGGAGACGACCATCTCATCTCCGGCGGCGTGAAGCTGCAGATCGACGGGAGCGGCGGCGCGCGCACGGCATGGATGCACGACGAGTGGAACCGCGACCGGACCGGGCTGGACGAGGGGAACTTCGGCTACCCCGTCATCGATCCTGACACGCTGCGGAAGATCCTGCGGATGTATCACGACGCCGGCCTGCACATCAGCGTCCACTCCATTGGTGATCGTGCCATCGACTGGACGGTGGACAGCTATGCGGAAGCCCTGGAAGCCAACCCCACGAACGGGCTCCGTCACGGGATCATCCATGCCAACATCCCCACGGATCACGCCCTGGATGTCATGGCCGACCTGGAGAAGCGCTACGACGCCGCCTACCCGGAGCCGCAGGCGGGCTTCACGTGGTGGATCGGGGACACGTATGCCGGCAATTTCGGGCCGGTACGGGCGCCGCGACTCAATCCATTCAAGACCTACCTGGACCGGGGCATCCTCTGGGCCGGCGGCTCGGACTTCAGTGTAACCCCATTCCCGGCGCGTTATGGGCTGTGGGCGTCCGTCGCCCGCGAGACCCTGCTCGGTGTCCACGGAAAGAACCCATGGGGGATGGACGAGTCCGTCGATATCCGCGCCGCGCTCAAGTCCTACACCATCTGGGCGGCACGGCAGATGTTCCTGGAGGACAAGATCGGGTCCATCGAGCCCGGCAAGTATGCGGACCTCGCGGTATGGGACAAGGACCTCTACACGGTGCCGACGGCGGACCTGGAGAACCTCGAGTGCCAGATGACGATCTTCAACGGGAGGATCGTGTACGCACGGGAAGGCTCTCGGGTGGCGGTGTCCCGCTAGCCCGGCGTCCCAGGAACGGACCGGCGCGGCCCAGGGTATGCCAAAGGCCGAAGTGATCCTCCTCCCTGCGCGGCGCCGCCATGCTCCCAGGACTCGTCTCCATTCTCTTCGCGCTGACGGCGACGCCGGCGTCCGCGCCGTACGCCGCCGAGGCGGCACGGGGACTGAGTGAGACGATCTCGGAGCTGCCTGACACCACCGGGTGGGTGTCGCCACCCCGACGCCCTCTTCCCTTCTCGTACGACCTCTACACGTTCCGCGGCACGGACCGCCGCACCGCGGTCGTCGCGTCCTTCGCCGTCCCCATCGGGGAGTTGGAGAGAGCGAAGGAGGACAGCGATTTCCACTACCGCTTCGACGTCACCCTGGTTCTGGCCGACACCGCCCTCCGCACCGTGTATCGCACGGATGATTCGGTTTACGTCCGCGTCCCCCGCCCCCTGGCCGGCGCTCACCTGCTCCATACGCACATCGAGCTGGAGGCGCCGCCCTCGACGACCACGATCCAGCGCGTGATCATGACCGACGCGAGCACGCCCGGGATCGGGCAACTCTACTCCACGCCGTTCCCGGTCCCCGACTACAACGGCACGGACTTGATGCTCAGCGACATCGCCCTGGGCGTGCCGGACTCCCGAGGTGGCCTGAGGCGGGGGGACGTCGCGGTCGCGCTTCTCCCCACCGGCGAATTCTCCGAGGGATCGTTCGATCTCTACTACGAGGTCTACAACCTCCCCGTCGGGAATCGTTACCTGACCGAGATCGCGATCGAGGAGGTCGAGGAGGACGGCACACCGAAGCGTGATGCCGGCAGCCCCGTCGGAACACGCTTCACGGGCGAGTCCGCAACGCGTCCCGACGGCTCCCTGGGCGAGCTTCGCCGCGTCGATACCGACCTGGAGCGGGGTCGTTACCGCCTGACCGTCACGGTCACGGACCAGGACTCGGGGCACGCCGCGCAGCGGTCTCGTTTCTTCGACGTCCGCGGCCGGGGTCGGGGGGCGACGTTGGTGCCGGCGTTGCCGCGCAGAGGGGGGACGACCGAGTAGCGCCCTACTCGTTCGGGGTCCGCAGGTGATGTGCCGCCACGATGATGTCCCGCATCCGATACAATTGGGCCTGAATCATCTCGAGAGGTTCCCGCACCTGGTCCTCGGGATGGTCCATGAGCAGGACCTGCGTCTGAGCCAGCGCCACGGTGAGCGGGTTGTTCAGGTCGTGGCGGAGCTGCCCGGCATCACCGAGAACGCGCCTCAACTCGAGAAGCTGCTCCCGGTGTCCGGACGGATTCCGCGCGAACGCGCCGGCCTGCTCGAGGCTGTTCGTCGGGCCGAGTGAGATGGTCTGCACGCTCGGCTCTCCGGCTCCGTTCCCAATGAGGGCGACGCACCATCCCGGGCCCGACGCCGCAGCCAGGGATGCAAAGGTCAGGAGCTCACCCGCCGACGCCGCCGCGGAATCGACGAGTACGACCCCGGGAGAGAGGTCCCCGAGGGCACCGATACTGTCCACGGAGTCGAACGCCACGGCTTCACCGCCCAAGGCAGCCAGGAGACTGTCACGGGAGGGGCCGGGGGGAGAAACGACGTACAGCATGTGACTCTTCGACATGTGGAGCCCGGATTGGTGTGGACGTGCCAATCTGATCCGTTGCCCCACCTCCGCCAAGGGCACGAACACCCCAGGACGTGGCCACGGGAACGGTCCACCCGCCGGACCGACCTGTCCGTAGGGCGACGCGAACCCTATCATCGCCCTTCGCATGAGCCCCGACGGGCAACCGGACACACAAGGGCAATCCCCATGACCCACAAGAGTTCCGCCTGGAAAGTGCTCGGCCTGTACCTGGCGAGTGCCTGGATGGTCCTCCAGGTGGTGGACGTGCTCGCTCAGAACGTGGGCCTGCCCTCATGGACGTTTTCGGTCGCCCTGGCCCTTCTCGCCATCGGCCTCCCCATCGTGGGGACGACGGCGTATCTCCATGGCTTGGGGCAGGGCTCACCCACGCCAACCTCGGAGGAACCCAGCGCGCCAAGGAAGTTGCTGAGTTGGCGAAACGCGACGTTGGGAGGGATCGGGGCCTTCACCCTGCTGGGCGTCAGCGTGGGGGGGTACCTCTTGATGTGGTCCACCGGCTTCGGTCCCCTGGGCTCACTCGTCGCCAAGGGCGTGCTCGACGAGGACGATCCGGTCATCCTCGCCGAGTTCGCGAATGAGTCGTCGGATCCGCAGATCGCCTCGGTCGTGACGCGTACCCTCCGGGTCGATTTGGAGCAATCGAGGGTTCTGCGCGTTCTTCCGGACGCCTATCTGTCGAACGTGCTCCAGAGGATGAACCGGGATCCGACGGAGAAGGTCAGTGCCGAGGTGGCCCGGGAAGCGGCCATCCGTGAGGGAATCAAGGCCGTGATCGAGGGCGAGGTCGGAGCCCTGGGGCCGGGGTTCGTGCTGACGGCCCGCATCGTGGATCCCGGCACGGGTAACTCATACGCGTCCTTCCGTGAAACGGCCGAGACGGAAGCTGGGCTCGTATCGGCCCTCGACAGGCTCTCGCGCGCCCTGAGAGAAAGGGCGGGCGAATCCCTGCGGTCCATCGGGGATGGCCAGCCGCTGGCGTCGGTCACGACGGCATCCCTGTCCGCCCTTCGGAAATACTCCGAGGCCCTCGAGCTGGAAGAGCGGGGACAACTGCTCCCCTCCATCGCGCTTCTGGAAGAAGCCCTCCGGGAAGACAGCGCGTTCGCCATGGTGTATCGCAAGCTCGCGGTGATCCACGGCAACCGGGGAGAGACGCAGCTTCGGCGTGACTACGCGGCGAAGGCCTACGAGTACCGACACCGGCTGACGGAAGTGGAGCGGCACCTCGCGTCAGCCTACTACTTTTCCGCCTTCGGAGACCCGGAACAGTCGATCAAGGAATACGAGGCTGCGCTGCGGCTCAATCCGGACGAATCCTCGGCGTTGAACAACCTTGCGGTGATGTATCGTCTGGACGGGAGAACCGAAGAGGCCGTCACGCTGCTGGAACGCGCCGCGTGGGGCATCGGCGAGTCCAACACCGCCTACGCCAACCTCGTCGAGGACCAACTGGAACTCGGAAATGTCCCGGCCGCCCGACGAGCGATGGAACGGTTCGAGATCCGTTTTCCAGCGCAGTACTGGAGGTTCCGCGCCCGTTCCCTTCTTGGGATCAGCGAGAGCGATGGACCCGTGGTTCACGAGGCTGCTTCCGCCATCCTCGACGACCCCTCCGTCTCAGCGGGACGCCGGCGCGGAGCCATTCGGTACATGGCGATGGTGGATATGAGGATGGGGCTGATGCACGAGGCCGCGACACACCTGCTCGAGGCCGCCGAGCTTGCGCGCGAAGCTGGGTTCGGAAGCGAGGCTCTCTTCCGCGAGATCGAGGCCGGCCACGCGTTTCTTCATGTCGAGGACAGGGCCCTGGATCCGTTGCTCGACCGGCTCACCTCGGAGGCCGAGGCCCCGGAAGGCCCTGCCGTGGCGGCTGCAGTCGGAAGCCTGCTGTGGAAGGCTGACGCCCGGGACCGGTTCGAGGATCTGGTCCGCCGAAGTGGCGCCTGGACAGGTGATACCGAGGAACTCAACGCAGCCCGGATGCGTCTTCGGATCCTCGAGGCCGCGGCATCGGCGGACCCCGCCGCCTTGGAATTGCTCAATGAAGCCGAAGAGCGGATCGCCTGTTCGGGTTGTCTGCGCGGTCTGGAGATCGACGTCCTCGAGGCCTCGGGCCGCTGGCCAGAGATGTTGGAAGTCGGCGAGGATGTCCTGGCGCGGCCGCTGGACGCTACGTGGGCGCCGGCGAACGAACCGCTGTTGCGCCTCAGGCTGGCGCGGGCATACGAGGAAATCGGCGACGCTGCGGCTGCTTCGACGCACTATGAACGCGTCGCCGAGCTCTGGAGCGACGGTGATCCGGAGCTTCAACCAGTTGTGCGGCAGGCCCGGGACAAGGCCGCCGCGTTGCCCGGCGGCTGATCACCTCACCAATCGGTGGGCACGTAGTCCTTGAGGAACTGCCCCCAGATGTGCTCGCCCGTATTGAAGCCACTGATGATCGGATCCACGATCCGCGCCGCGCCGTCCACGATGTCCAACGGTGGATGGAAGCGATGGATCTCCGTCTTCCTGGCGGCGATGGCCTCCGGGTCTTCATCGGTCACCCAGCCGGTATCCACCGCGTTCATGTGGATCCCGTCGTTGAAGTAGTCCGTGGCCGACGTTCTGGTCATCATGTTCAACGCAGCCTTGGCCATGTTCGTGTGGGGATGCCGGGTCGTCTTTGAATTTCGATAGAACTGACCCTCGACCGCCGACACGTTCACGATGTGCTTGTCCCGATTGCCCGTGCGCAGCATGAGCGGCTTGAGCCGGGCGTTGAGGACGAAGGGCGCCACGGCATTGACGAGTTGGACCTCCAGAAGCTCGACCGTCGGCACGTCCGCCATGAGCATGCGCCAGGAGTTGGTCTCGCGTAGATCGATCTGCTGCAGGTCCTGGTCCAGCCGGCCCACGGGAAAGAGGGCCTCCTGCGCCTCCCTTTCCTCCGCGAGGAGGGGAACCTGGGACAACTGGGCGGCGTGGGTCAGCCCCGGGACCGCGGCAGGGTCGGGCGCCGACGTGCCAACGGCGGTCGCAGGCCCCTTCCCGCTGGGCAGCAGGTTGTAGCCACGCAGGCCTTCGTAAGGGCCCAGCAATCTCTGGACGTCCTCGGGAAAGGAGTCCAGAGCCGCAGCCTCGCCGTCCATCATGTGCCCGTAGAACTCCGGCGGGCGGCGCACCGTCTGGCACGCGTTGCTGATGATGAAGTCCAACCGGTCGCGCGTCTCGACGAGGTGAGTGCAGAAGGCTTCGACGCTGGGCGTGTGCCGCAGATCCAGGCCATAGATCCGGAGACGGTGCCCCCAGTCGGCGAAGTCCTCCTCACGAGCGTACCGGGCTGCCGCGTCCCGGGGGAACCGCGTGGTGACGATCAGCTCGGCCCCGCAGCGCAGGAGCTTGATCCCCGCCTGGTAGCCGATCTTCACCCGACCTCCCGTGAGCAGCGCCACCCTGCCCGACAGATCGGCGAGCTCGCCCCGCTTCCGGTAGTTCAGCTCGGCGCAGGAGGGACACAACTGATCGTAGAAATGATGGAGCTCGGTGAAGTTCTGCTTGCAGACGTAGCAGTGCTGCCGCCCCGCGCTCCTGCCCTCGCCCCCGGACCCCACCCCCACGGCGTCCGCCTCCGCATCCAGAGCGGGACCCACCTCGCCGGCCAGGGCCGGTGGGTAGAAGTTGGGCGTGGTGAACGTGGGCTTGCGACGAAGCGTCCTGATCCCCGTTTCGTTCAGGACCTCCTCGTCCTGACGCGTGGCTTCCGCTTTACGCTGCTTGGCCAACCGCTTCGTCAGCCTGCGCCGCTGCGCCGCGTCCGGGTCCCACACCTTCCCCGCCGCCTGTATCAGGCGCCGCTGCTCCGCTCGATCGACGTGGGCCAGGACGGCCCGATCTTCACCGATTCTCTCCAGGAGATCCACCGCGGCACGGATCCGTGCTCGCAGGGAAGCCTCGTCGGTGGATGTGTCCGAAGGAACTCCCCCTGGGACGGTGGTCTTGTCGGTGGTCGGCATCGCAACAAGGTAAACCAGCCCCCGAGCCGGTCAACGCCGCGCGTCCCCAGCGATTTGAAAAGACGCGCCGCCCCGGGGTCGCTCCGGAGCGGCCCGTCATGGCCCTCCGTGTGGCGTTAGTTGCCGCCACCCAACGGGAAGTTGACGCCGGCGAGGAGACCCAGGAAGGAGGTCTTCCCGCTGGAGTCGCCATCTCCCGTGCTCGCACTCATGGCACGGGCCTCGATCCAACCGTTCAGGCCGCCCAGCGGAAAGAAGTAGCCAGCACCCGCCCCGTAACCGAGCCCGGAGTCGGTCGATCCTTCGAAGTCATCGGACCCGTACTTGTGGAACAGGATACCGACCTCGCCGAACACATAGAGCCCCTGCGTGGCATCCGCCTCGCCGAAGGTGAATTGAGCCCCGCCCATGAATCCGTAGGGGTTGGTCTTGTCACCGTCGACGTCGGAGTGGCTGTTCTGCCCGAAGAAGCCTTCCCCGAACACGTCCAGACCCCCATCCCCCACGGGGATGGCCACACCCGCCACCGCCAGGAAACCGGTGTTCGCATAGTCGCCGTAGTCGCCCAGGGGAACGCTTCCTCCCCCTCCTACCCAGACACTCTGTGCTGCGAGGACGGTGGGGACCGCCGAAGCGAGAACGAGGGCCAGCAAGAAACGACCGACCTTCTTCATCATGACCTCCTTGGCGATGGAGGGAAGGAGCAGCCACCCTGGGAGCCACCTCCCCCCCGGGATACCTGAGCGCAAGGATGCAGCAGGGGCGAAGCGGGCGCAAAGGTTTTCTTGCCTCAGCGACCGCCGCCCAATGACGCGCCACGCCGCACCTTTGCGCCGTTTGATTTCCCGTCCCTATCTTCCGTCCGTCGAGGGACCGCTCCCACCGTGCCGTCCGTCTGGATCCAGCCCACCGCACACCCGCCCAACCCGAGGTAGGTCTTGAGCCTCTGGCACGATCTCGTCCAACTCATCGCCGAGGGTTTCACCGCCCTGGCGCAACTTCTCGGCGCACCTGTGCTCGCGGGGGTGTTCGTCCTGACCTTCGCCGTCCGGCTCGCGATGATCCCCGTCATGATGCCCATGGCGACCCGCACCCGTGATCGGTTGAAGGTGGTCCGCCGGATCCGCCCGCAGATCAAGGCGCTGGACGAGCGCTACAAGGACGAGCCGAGCGTGCTCTCCCGGAAGCTCAAGGCGCTTCACGAGGAGAACGGGATCTCCGTGGTCGATTGGTCTGGCCTGGCCCTGGCGCTCGTGCAACTGCCGATCCTGATCGCATTCTTCCAGGCAGTCTTCCTGGTGTCCGAGCAGATCCCGCTCTCGCTGGGCGCTTGGATCTTGGGTGCCGCGGCTGCAGGGCTGGCGGTCTGGAGCGCCAGGACGAGCGGTCAGAGTGACGGGGCGGCGTGGGTCCTGTGGATGTCGGCGATCCTGCCCCTTGCGATCTCGCTCTGGCTCGGCGCGGGCATCGCGACGTACCTCGCGGCCTTCTACGGAGCCAGCGCAGTCCAGGGCATGATGATGGCGCGACGGCGCCTCCTGGAAACCGGCCCCGGGCAATGACGCACGCGCGCGTGCCATGATGCAGAAGAAGCGACTCAAGGCCGTCGCCCAGCTCGTGGTCGGTGCCGCGATTTTCATCGCCATCGTGGTCTATCTCCTGCCCTCCTGGGACCACCTCACCGCCGCCGCGCGCCTCGAGCCCGCGTTCCTTGCGGTGGGTCTTCTCGGCGCCGCGCTGACCCACGTCGCCGTGGCGGCGCGGTGGAAGCTCCTGTCCGAATCCATGGGCGGGAACCGCCTCAGCTTCGCCTCCTACCTCCACGCGCTTCTCGTCACCCGCTTCCTCGGACAGTTCGTGTCGGCGCTGGCGATGGACCTGGTAGGTCGGGGGGTAGCGCTGCGGGCTTCCGGTTCACAGCGCGGCGTCGGTCATGCGACCACACTGGTCGTCGTGGAGCGGATCTTCGACCTCGTTCTCCCGGTCCTGCTCCTCGTCTGGGCCATCGGCGTGAGGCGCTTCGGACTGGAGGCCTACGACGGGACGCTCCTCGCGACGGGGGCTCTCCTCTTCGTCGTCGCCGCCACGCCCGGACTGCGTCCATTGGCGCGCCTGGCCCTCACGGTCTACGGACGGCTGAGCCACCGGGACTCAGGAGCGTTCCCCTCGGAGGTCACCCACCGCATCGCGTTCCGGGTGGCGGTCCTGAGCGTCTTCCGCTTCGCGTCGGTTCTGATGCAGTTCATCGGAATCGGTCTCGGCGTGGGCCTCGTCCTCCCCTGGACCGACTGGGCGGCGGCCACCCCCATCGCCCAGCTCACCGGCATGATCGGGGTGACGCCCGGCGGTCTCGGCATCGTCGAGGCGGGTTGGTGGGGAGGCCTCGCGTGGGTGGGCGTCGGGCAGGAGCAGATCGGCCTCTTTCTCCTCGCGCAGCGGACCGCGCTCATTGCCTTTCTTGGAACACTGGCGTTGGCGTCCTGGCCGGCTGCCCGCGCCGCAACGAAGAGGGCCGCCGCGGGGATGACCCGGGACTCCACCAATGTCTGACGTGGGCCCTGGGCGGCAGACGTCGTGGCGGCTGGTGGCGGCCATCACGGTCGCCGCGTTCGTGCTTCGGCTGCCAGGCCACCTCAACTCGGGCCTCTGGTTCGACGAAATCTGGCTGCTACTGGAAACGATTCGTCTTCCCTTCGGCACGCTCTACACGACGTTCGCCAGTGACAACAACCACCCCCTCTACAGCCTCTTGGCGTGGATCTCCGTGCGGCTGTTCGGGGAGTCGGCGTGGTCACTGCGCCTTCCGGCCGTGCTCTTCGGTGCCGCATCCATCGGAATGCTGTGGATGCTGGCACTGAAGGTCACCAGCCGGCGACGGGCTGCGGTCGTGACCGGTTTGATGGCGATCTCCTACCATCACGTCTGGTTCTCGCAGAACGCGCGCGGGTACACGACGCTCCTCTTCTGGACCCTGGCGGCGACGTACTTCCTCCTCGCTGAGTACAGGGGTGAAGGGCGAAGGAGCTGGATCGCGTACGCGGTCTGCTTGGCGCTCGCCACGTACACTCACTCCTCGGGCGTCTTCGTTGCGGTCGCCCACGGCCTGGTCGGCCTGGCGGTCCTGGCCCTGCCGGGATCCAGCGCGGGCCTCTCCCGACGTTGGGCGCCCCTCGCCGGGCTCGCCCTCGCCGGCGCGATCTCCCTCGCACTCCACGCCGCGATCCTCGGCGACATGCTCTCCTACTTCTCGGCGGATTCCACGGCCGGAGATGGGGGCGCCGTCGTTGCGTCCGAGTGGAACTCGCCGTGGTGGACCGTGCGCGCGGTCGCCGAGAGTCTCGGGTTCGGACTTCTGCCTGGGCTCGCTGCCCTCGGGATCGCCGCCACCACGTTCGCCGTAGGCGCATGGGATCTCACCAGGAGGGACTGGCGCGTCTCGGCGCTCTTCCTGCTCCCGGCCATCATCGGCATCCTGGCCACGATGGCGCTCGGTCGCCCGGTACGGCCACGCTTCCTGTTCAACCTCGGTGGCTTCCTTCTCATCGTGGGTGTGTGCGGCGTTTTCACCGTCTGCGGGTGGATAGGCCTCATCGGGGGCGAAAAAGGGGCAGCGCGCCGTGCCCGCCGACTCGAGACTGCGGCGACGGTTCTCATGTTTGTGCTCTCTTTGTTGATCCTGCCGAGGGCCTATACGCTTCCGAAGCAGGACTTCGAGGGTGCGTTGGCCTACGCAGAGGAACTCGAGCTGCGGGGCGATCGAGTGCTGGTCACCGGCCTCACGGTTCTTCCATACGCCGGGTACTACGAGGCGGGCTTTCCCGAGGTGGAATCAGTAGAGCAGCTCGAAGCCTGGATGCCTGCCGTGGGTGACCGGGTCTACGTGCTGCATACGCTACCGATCTTCCTCGAGTCTCGGGCGCCCGCCCTCGCCGAACGTCTGAGCGAGGCACGGGAGGTGGCTCGCTTCCGCGGGAGCCTGGGAGCGGGCGATGTGCTGGTCTTGGAGTTGGTCCGACAGGAGCGGTAGCCCCGGAGGGGTCCCCCTCAGAGCGATTCGTCGCGCCAGATGCTCGTCCGAGGTGGCACCGGCACCGGAGGCCAGCAAACCTCCCCCCGTTCCGTCCGCTCCAGCGTGCGATCCGAAGGCCTGGGCTTGGTCCCGGCCAGATGGTGGAGGTGCCCGAAAACGGCCGCGAGGCCGCTGACGAGGTAGTACATGAGGTGCAGGGGCACGACGGCGAGGCCGAACGCCCACCCCCGCCCCCGTGCCAGATACCGATACAGCGGGAGGTTGAGCGCCACGATGACGGCGAGAAGCCCTGGCACGGCGGAGAGCGCCAGGACACTGCCTGTCACGATGCCGCCCAGAAGAAGGATGATCGCCAATCCGAGCAGCGCGACACAGCTCTTCTCCTTCACCTTCACATTGAGCAGATCGTCGCCGGCCCCCTCGCGGAGGATGAGCCGCATCCAGGGGATCCCCCGGTGGAAGAGGTCGGTCCGGAGGACGTCCTGGAGCGTCCACCGCTTCAGGTGCGCACCCTGGATCGATGGCTCGAGCAGGATCCTGTACCCGGCCCGCCTAATGCGCCTCCCCAGCTCGATATCCTCGATCTGGGGCCGTTCATAATGCCACTCGTCGTACTTGTCCACTTCGGCGAACACGTCGGTCCGAATGGCTCCAAGACCCGCCCAGAAGGTACCCGCCTCACCTGCCCCCTGATGATGGTGGTAGTGGTGCAGGAGGTTTCGGTAGCGCGAAACGATGCCGGGCGCCGGCGGACGATCGTCGTACGAACCGAAGGCCGCCCCCAAATCGGGATCCGCCGCGAACAGTTCTGCGAACCGTCGAAGCGCATCAGGGTGCACGCGGACGTCGGCATCGACAAAGACGAGCACCTCTCCTCGGCTCGCCTCGCAACCCCGGTTTCGCGCGTAGGACGGCCCATGCGGCGCACCGGACAGCCGAACCACGGTGTCAGCGAAGCGACTCGCCACGAGGGCGGTCCGATCCGGGCTTGCATCGTCGATGACCACGAGTTCCCAGCGATCTCGAGGCAGGTCGCTGTTCGCAAGCGCCCCGAGCGTGTCGGGCAGCAGGAATTCGGCCCGGTGGGCAGGGACGATGACCGAAAGAAAGGGCAAGGTGCTCGTCATGGCATCATTCGCGCCCGCCGAAGGACGCTCCGAACGTGACGCGCCCCAGCCCGAAAGCGAACGAAGCGGCGGAAGCTATCGCTGCCCCACCGCTCCAGGATGCCCTCCGACCGGAAATAGAACGCGTCCAGACGCGGAAGGAGGAAGAGTGAGTCTGTCTCGTCCCCGACGAGCCGCATCTCCGTCGTGACGGCGTTTCCATAGCCGGCGGCCTCCACCTCGACGGCGATATCGGTGCGGAACGCTCCGTAAGGGTACGCGAAGGACGAAGGTTTCGAACCGAGTTCGCGTTCGAGGAGAGTGCGCGACCCGTGGATCTCCTCGGCAGCCTCCACTCGACCGAGGGCGGAGAGCTTCGGGTGGGTCCGTGTATGGGATCCGATCTCCACGCCCTCCTCCGCGGCCCGGCCGAGGGCCTCCCACCCCATGAGCGGCAGCAGAGGGATCCTCCCGTCGCCGGCATCCCACCCGTTGTCCTGCCCGACCCGATCGGTGACCACATAGACCGTGGCGGGCATCCCGTGGTCGCGGAGGATCGGCCAGGCCTCGTCGATGAAGTTCTGGAAGCCATCATCGAACGTCAGAGCGATCCCAGTCGAACAGCCGGCCGAGACGACCTCCGACACCGGAAGGACCGGCACCTCGGAGCCCGCGAGCCACCGCACGTGTCGCTCAAAAGTCTGCGGATCCACTGAAACGACGGACCCGCTGTCGTCGATGGAATGGTAGGTGAGGATTCCCTTCATCGAACGATGCGGGTCAGATTCTGGTTCTGCCAAGCCATTTCCATCCCGAAGGACTGATCCTCGCTCACCGGTGTCTGGGGGGGCGCCGCCGATGGTCGTCCAATCTGCGATGGCCGCCTCGGCCAGGCTAGACTGCCCCCTCGTCGCGTCGCCGGCCGCGTCACACCGGCGCTTGAGCCTGCGATGCCGAAGGACAGATAGCCGCCACGGTTCGAAGTCAGGGGATGCCGACCATCGACCAAGTCGCGGGGAAGCGCTCGTCGAGGAACCTCACGATGTCGCCATCCGCTTCAGACATGCCTCGCTCTCTCAGCTCGGCGTCGGTTGCTTGTGCGCCAACGGCGAACCATCGGACCTCGGGAAACCGCTTGGAGTACCCCGTAGGATCGATGTTTCCCCTATGCACCACCAGCACGGTCATCGGGCACTCATCGGCGCAGGAGGTCGCCTCGTCCAGTGCGCGCGCCACTCCCTCGCCGCCTTCCGATACGAGGACCACTGCCGTGATCGTGGGGGTGGGTCCGTCGCGGGTCGGCCATTCTGACGTCGGGATAAAGGTGGCGGGAGAGCTTTTCTCCAAGAGGTTGTCTCCAGGAATCCAGGGAGGATGCCACATCGCCGTCATGGCAAGGGGCCAAAGGGGGTCTCCTCATCGAACTTGTGACGCTCCTTCTCGCTGCACCATAGATTGGGGCTTCTGTCCTAGCTGAAG
>DATHZE010000247.1:0-10981 GCA_035458765.1 Longimicrobiales bacterium | reverse complement strand
CTGCACGCCGGCGTCGGTGAGGCGACGCTTCCACTTGAGTTGTGCTTCGGGTGTCTCCACGCCCAGCGCCAGGTGGTGCACGCCTCCGATGCCCCACCGCCCGCGACGGGAACCGGGCCACTCGAAGAAGGTGAGGATGGTGCCCGGGCGCCCGCCGTCGTCCCCGAAGTAGAGGTGATAGGCTCCAGGGTCGTCGAAGTTGACGGTCTTCTTCACCAGGTCCAGGCCGAGGACGTCGCGGTAGAACGCCAGGGTCCGCAGGGCGTCCGTGGACACCATGGTGATGTGGTGGAAACCGCGTGTGGACAGGGCAGGGGCAGTCATGTGGGGGGTCTCCTTCCGGCAAACCCTGGGGGGTTGTGAACCCGGCAGGCCGGAAAGATAATTCAACCTTCAATGAAATCAAGAAGGGGTGACCGTTCACTCTTGGCTTTCGGTGTTGGTTGCTCGAAGCGAAGGCCCTCCGGGACGCGAACTCCGCGTAGCTCCTCCGGCGCGGGTCAGTCGGCTTCCCAGCGTCCTTGCCGGAGGCCAACCGACCGACCCACCTCATCGGGATCGGGATCGTCCAGGGTGAGGGCGGGGAGCAACGTGGTCTTCTTGTGCTGGTAGCCCTGCATGGAGCTGAGGACGGCGTCCAGGGTGCGAATGGCCTGGACGATGTAGGGGCCCTTGTTCAGCATGACGCACTCGGCGCGCTCCGCCATGACCACGTCGGAGATTTCGGAGCGGGTGGGCATCCCCTTCTTGGCGAGGCGGTCCAGGACTTCCGTCGCCCAGATGACCGGGGTGTGGGCGGCCTCGCAAACCCACAGGATCTCCTCCTGCATGCGGGCCAGGTGGGTCCATCCGCCCTCTACGGCAAGGTCTCCCCGGGCGATCATGACGCCGACCAGCGGCCACTCCATCGCCGCCAGAAGGATACCAGGAAGATGCTGGAATCCTCTGCGGGTTTCGATCTTGAGGACGAGCCCCAGATGATGTCCGCCGAGGGCCTCCATCTCGTCCAGGAGGTCTTCGACGTCGTCGGGATGATTCACGAACGAGACGTTCACGCCATCGGCGTGGGCCACGACGAACCGGAGATCCTCCCGGTCCTGGGGCGTGAGGCCTGCGACACGAAGGCGGCTGTCGGGCAGGTTGATCCCCTTGTTGCCCCGGAGCTTCATCCCCTCCATCCGAGCGTGGGTGATCTCCACGACCATCTCGCTGTCGTTCACCGAACGAATGAAGCCACGGGCCTTGCCGTCATCCAGCAGGACGGCCTCCCCTACCCGGACGTCGTTCAGCACCTCGGGGAGGGTGCACGAGACGTGAGCAGGCACCATGACCCCGTCCTGGCCTCGACAGGCGGGCTCTCCCGGCCTCGGGTCGCCGTGGATCACCAAGGTGTCTCCCACCTGCAGGACGATGGGCACGTCCAGGGGCGGAAGGGCTCCCACGACGCCATGGAGCGGAGGGGAGTCACCGCCCCGCGCCAGTGAAAGCCGCATCCCGGTTTCGAGATACACGGTGGACGATGAGGTCGCCCGCGCCTCCGCGCCCTCGATGGAGACCACGTCGAGGCGTGCCGACTTCCCCCGGGTATCCTCGAATTCCAGGCGGTCCCCTGCGCGAAGCCGGGTGAAGAGCTCGGAACTGACGGGGACGATGGGGAGGTCGTCGGAGGATACAGGGGGGGCGGGGTCGGCGGATGGTCCCGCGGGCCGCTCGGGCACCAGCACGACGGTGACGGGCTCCTCCACGACGCCGCGGCAGTTCTTGGTGGTGCGGATGGCCTGCACGCGGTCTCCCGGTGTCAACGCGCCCGTGCGGATCTTGGGACCGCCAAGGTCCATGAACGTGCGACAGGCCCGTCCCGTCGCCTTCTTGGCGCGATGGAGATGGCGGATCATGCGCTCCCACTCGGCGGGTCCATCGTGCGCACAGTTGATGCGGGCGCAGTTCATGCCCGCCTCCAGGAGTCCCCGCACCAGGTCCGGGTCGTCGGCGGCCTCCGAAGGGAGTGTCACCATGATCCTGACAGGGCTCCCCTTGAGCTTCTTTCCGAGAAGGGCGTTGGTGTTGCCACGCAGGATCCGGCGCCCCTTCTTGAGCGTGACGGGGCCCTTCCGCCGTTTGCTCTTGTGCCTCTGCAGGCTTCTGAGGGCGTGGTGTACGGCGTGGAGGTGGGAAAGGACGTGGCCCTCGGCGCGGCCGAGGCTCGAGAGTCCCAGGCTGCTCAGGTCCTCCTGCAGGCCTTCGACGTTCCGGCGCCGGAGCGCGAGATAGTGGAGGAGGTTGAGTCCGCTCTTCAACTGGTCCGGGTGCAGCTGGTCGAGTTGAAGCCTGTACCGCTCTTCGAAGCCGTGGGCGTCGGCCATGATCTGCTCGAGCTCCCACTCCAGGGACGCGAGCTTCTCGGCATTCGGCTTCGTCATCTCAGGCACATCCGGTAGCGGAATCAGCGCATCGGTTGGGCAGTGCCATGCTGTGGACGACTCATAGTACGTGTGTCGGGAAGGCGGCAACAAGGTTGTTGCGGGATGGTGGCGTTCCACGACTGGCGCGGGCGCCCCGCTCCGAGGGTCTCCGCCGCGTTTCGGTTGCCCAGGAGGTGGGCCGCGTGGTACAGTCATCCAGGCGGCGGACCGGCTCGACCTTTCCAGGGCGCCTACCCGTCCGACGCGTCGCATCGTGCCCGCCTCCTGCGTGGCGGCTTCGGCCGTCTTCGGATCGGCTTGGCCCGGGAGGTAATGATGAACGACGCGACCCGCACCCAGATCCGTCTCCTCGCCCTCGTCATGGTGGCGTTCCTGCCGGCCGTGGTGCTCTTCGGTCTGGCGAACAGCAACCTGCGGCAACACGAGCGGGAACAGCAGGAGGACCAGCTGGTCCAGATCGCCACGCTTGCGGCCCTGGAGTACGAACGACTCATCAAGGACAGCCATCAGCTCCTCTCCGTGCTGGCAGAGTTCCCGGAGATCCGCATCGGTTCCAGTGCCGAATGCGGCCGGCGACTCGCGAGCGTGCTGAGCCACACACCCCAGTTCACGACGCTTTCGCTCATCGGTGCGGATGGGTACATGACCTGCGGGTCGCTGCCGGTCGATGGCAGTCTCTATCTCGGGGACCGGGCCTACTATCTCCTGGCGACGACCAACGGCCAGTTCAGCGTGGGCGAGTACGCGCTTGGCAGGATTACCGGCAAGCCCACGGTGGGCGTTGCGTTTCCCCTCGCCTCGGAGCCTCAGCAGCGCGTCCAGAAGGTCCTGGCCGCATCGCTGGACCTGTCCAACCTGGGGAGCTACTCCCCCAGGACCCTCCCTGCCTACGTCACCTTCACCGTCCTGGATCGGAACGGTCGCGTCCTGGTCCGCAAACCCGCGGGCCATGCCCCCATCGGCAATGACTCGCTGGGCGCTCAGGCGCCGGAGAACTTCCCCCAGCTGCCCGCGGAAGCCGGTGGCCCGGAACTGATGGCCGGTACTGACCTCGACGGCGTGAGTCGCCTGTTCGCCATCGCGCCGCTGCGGGGTGGTGGTCTCCGCCCACAGGGGTATGTGGTGGTGGGCAAGGAAGAGGTGATGCTCCTCGCGGAGATGGAGTCGGCCGCCAGCCGGGAGTTGCGGTTCCTTGGACTCGCGGGTGGCGCACTCGTCCTGCTCACCTGGCTCCTGGGCCACTATGGGTTGGTCCGGGCCGGAGCCCGGACTCGGGCGGAACCTGGCTGAGTCCCTCGACACGGCCGTCGGACCCACGCCTCGGGCGAGGTCCGGAAGACCTTGCGGAAGGCTTCGCTACAGCGTGCTCCTGAACCTGCGCACCGCGCCGAGCACGGCGCCCGTCGCCATGAGCGCGAGCAACCCGACCTGGGGCCACAGTTCTCTCAGGCCAGCCCCCTTGAGGAATACAGCCCGGATCACCTCCAGGAAGTGCCGAAGCGGGTTGAGGAGCGTGAGCTGCTGGAACACCCACGGCATGGTGTCCACCGGGTACATGAAGCCCGACAGGATGATGGCGGGGAGCAGGAACAGGAACATGCTCAGGAACGCCTCCTGCTGGGTGTCGGCCAGGGTGGAGATGAACAGGCCGAAGGCGAGCCCCGTCACGATGAAGCAGATCGCAGCCATCAGCAGGACGGGCGGGGAACCCCGGAGCGGTATGTCGAACCAGAGGAGCGCCACCGTCGTGACGAGCATGAGCTGCGTGAGGGCGATCCCCGCCACGGGGAGGGTCTTGCCCAGCATCAACTCCGTGGCCGTCAGGGGCGAGACGAGCAGCTGCTCCAGCGTGCCCACCTCACGCTCACGAACCACGGCCAGAGCCGTGAGGAGGAGACTCATGTGCAGGACGATGACGCCGATGACCGCCGGGACGTTGTAGACCCGTGACTCCAGGGAAGGGTTGAACCATGCCCGAGCCCTCAACTCCACGGAGGGAGGCATGGGGCGGCCCGAGGCCCTCATGAGGCGCACGCTCTGCTCCTGGGCGATCTTGGCGGCGTAGCCCGAGGCGACGGTACCGGTATTGGAGTTGGTGCCGTCCACCACGAGTTGGACGGCCGGGCTGCGGCCGGCCTTGGTGTCGGCGCCGAAGCCCGCCGGGATCTCCAGGCCGATGACGGCGTCGCCCAGGTCGAGGGCGCGGCCGAGGGCAGCGGGGCTGTCCGAGCTTCCCACCAGGTCGAAGTAGCCCGAGGCGGTGAACGCCTCCACCAACTGCCGTGAAGCAGCCGTGCGATCGTGGTCAACCACGAACGTGGAGACGTGGCGCACGTCGGTGTTCACGGCGTATCCGAACAGCATGAGCTGGATGATGGGCGCGCCGAAGATCATCCGGATGGACATGGGATCCCGGAAGATCTGCCGCAGCTCCTTGACCACCATTCGGCGGACGCGCAGCCGGCCCTGGGCCCGGTCGCTCATGCCTTCAGTTCCTTCTTGAAGATGCGCGTAGCCAGTCCCAGGCCCAGCGCGGCGTAGCCCGCCATGAAGAGAGCTTGCGGCCAGAGTACCGAGAGCCCAACGCCCTTGAGGAAGATCCCCCGGGTCACCGTGACGAAGTAGCGAGCCGGAATGAGATAGGTAACGCCCCGCAGGAAGGAGGGCATCGCGGCGATATCGAAGAGGAACCCCGACAGGAGGAGGGCGGGGAGGTAGGTGGCCACCATGGCCACCTGGGTCGCGAGGACCTGGGAGGGTACGGCCGCCGAAATGAAGATCCCGAGGCCCAGGGCGCCCAACAGAAAGAGCAGGGTCATGAACACCAGGAGGACGACGCTTCCGTTCAGCGGCGTGCCGAAGATGAGGACCCCGGCCACCACGATGACCAGCACATCGAAGAGCCCGATGCCCACGTACGGGATCAGCTTGCCCAGGATCACCTCGAGACGACCGACGGGCGTTGCCGCCAGTTGCTCCATGGTCCCCCGTTCCCACTCCCGTGCGATGGTCAGCGCGGTGAGCATGGCCGCGATGATGGACATGATGACGGCGATGAGCCCCGGCACGATCATGTGCCGGCTCTCCAGGTTCGGGTTGTACCAGGTGCGGGGCTCCAGATGGAAGGGTGGCTTCACTTCCCGTCCGCTGAGGACCGCGCTCGAGCCGTAGCGGGCCAGAATGGCGTCGGCGTAGTTCTGGGCGATGTTGGCCGTGTTGGCGTCGCTGCCGTCGAGAAGAAGCTGCACCTCGGCGCCCCCCCCGGCCCTGAGATCCCGGTCGTAGGCCGGCGGGATGGTGAGAACGCCGCGGACCCGTCCTTGGATCAACTCCTCCTCTGCGTCGGCGTTGGACAGGGTGTTGTCCACGACCGTGAAGTAGCCCGACGACACGAAGGCGTCGATGAGGTCCCTGCTTCCGGACGTCCGATCCTGGTCCACGACCACCAAGCGGATGTCGTCGACGTCCCAGGTGATGGCATACCCGAAGAAGAGGAGCAGGAAGAGGGGGAGCACGAACGCCAGGATCATGCTGCGGGGATCCCGGCGGATCTGGATCCACTCCTTGCGGGACATGGCCAGGAGGCGGTAGGGATCCACGGTCATCCTGCCACCGCGCCGCCTTCGGCGCGGACCAGGGCCACGAAGACGTCTTCCAGGGACGGCTCCACGGGGTGGAAGCCCCGGATCTCCCTGCCCGCGGCGGTCAGGGTACGACGGACCACGTCGGCGCCCCCCTCGGCCTGCTCCACGGTTACGTGGAGGTTGCGACCGAACATGGCCGTCTCCAGAACGCCCGGTGCGCCCGCCAGCGCCTCCACCGCGCGGGGGGCGTCGTCCGTACGGACCTCGAAGATGGGCGCCACCACCCTGCCTCGGAGGCCCCGAGGCGTGTCGAGTGCGATCAGGCGGCCCCGGTTCATGAGAGCAAGCCGGTTGCAGTACTCGGCCTCCTCCATGTAGTGGGTCGACACGAACACCGTCGTGCCGCCGCCGGCCATCTCGTTGATGAGATCCCAGAAGCGACGGCGGGCCAGGGGGTCGACCCCGGACGTGGGCTCGTCGAGGAAGAGGATGGGTGGCTCGTGCACCACGGCGCACCCAAGCGCGAGCCGTTGCTTCCATCCCAGGGGAAGATCCGCGGTGAGCCGCCGGTCTCGACCCTCGAGTTCCGCCATGGCCAGGATCCATCTGCGGCGTTCGCCGAGCCTGGCACCCGTAACGCCGTACAGTCCGGCGAAGAGCTCGATGTTCTCCGCCACCGTGAGGTCGGTGTAGAGGGAGAATTTCTGCGACATGTAGCCGATGGATCTCTTGACCGCGGGCCGTTCGTGGCGGATGTCGTACCCGGCGACCCAGCCCTCTCCCTCGCTGGGCGCCAGCAGCCCCGTCAGCATCTTGATGGTGGTGGTCTTCCCGGCCCCGTTGGGACCGAGGAAACCGAAGATCTCTCCGGGGTGGACCTCGAACGAGACGGAGTCCACCGCCGTGAACTCGCCGAAGCGGCGAGTGAGGTTCTCGACGCGGACGGGATGGGAGGGCTCAGGCACGGAGCGACTCCCCCACGAGGTGGATGAAGACGTCCTCCAGGGAGGGCTCGATCTCCTCCATGTCCAGGACGGAGAGTCCCGCGGCCGTCAGGCTCCGGCGTGGACCCTCGATGTCCGCGCCGGGAGAGACCAGCGCGTGGACCATGTCACCGAACAGCGCGGCGCTGCGCACGTCGGGGAGCCGGCGCAGCACGTTTCGGGCCTCCCGGGGACGGTCGGCGCGGAGGGCGATCATGGTCCCCTCCAGGGTCAGCTGCAGCTCCTCTGGCCGGTCCAACGCAAGGGTGCTCCCCTCGTTGAGGAGAGCGACGCGGTCGCAACGTTCGGCTTCGTCGAGGTAGGAGGTGGTCACCACGACCGTGATGCCGTCGGCCACCATCTCGTGGAGTATGAGCCACAACTCACGTCGCGAGATGGGGTCCACGCCGAAGGTTGGCTCGTCGAGCAGCAGCACCTTGGGATGGTGGATCAGGCAGCACGACAGAGACAGCTTCTGTTTCATGCCTCCCGAAAGCTTGCCTGCCAGCCGAGTGGAGAACTCACCGAGGTTGCTGAAACGGTAGAGTCGCTTCAGGCGCGCCGGCCGGTCCGCTCTGGGCACCCGGTACAGGTCGGCATAGAAGTCCAGATTCTCCTGGACGGTGAGGTCCTCGTAGAGGCCGAAGCGCTGCGCCATATAGGCCAGCATCGGTTTGGCCGCCTCGGGGTCCTGGGCCACGTCCACGCCCTCGAGGAAGGCGGTCCCCGCGGTGGGTCGAAGGACGCCCGCCAGCATGCGCAGTGTGGTCGTCTTGCCCGCACCGTCGGGCCCGACGATCCCGAAGAGTTCTCCCCGTCCCACGTCCAACGTGAGTGCGTTCACGGCGGTGAGGTCTCCGAACGCGCGGGTGAGCCCGCGCAGAGAGATGGCGACTCCGCTCACGAGCCGGTTCCCACCAGGGTCACGTCAGCGGGGATGCCCGGCTTCAACTCGAAGTCCGGATCGCCGGTGATGCGCACCTTCACGGGGTACACGAGCTTGATGCGCTCCTCGGTGGTCTGGACGTTCCGGGGAGTGAACTCCGCCTCGCTCCCGATGAACGTCACCTGGCCGTCGTAGACCTTGTCGGGATAGGTGTCGGACCTGATCTGTGCCGCCATCCCGATCTGCACCCCGCCGATCTGGTCTTCGCGAACGTAGATGCGCACCCAACGATCCATGGGATCGAGGATCGTGAGTACCGGCGCTCCCGGGCTCACCGTCTCGCCGGGCTCGCGGTGGCGGACGGTGACCCGTCCCGGGAACGGCGCCCGGACCACGGTGTGGGCGAGGACGGCGTCGGCCCGGGCCACGTTGGCGCGTGCCTCGTCCACTTGAGCTTCCTGTGCCTGGATGGTCTCCACGCGAGGACCTTCCCGGACCAGGGCCAGCGCCTGCACCGCCTGGTCCAGCGCCGACTCGGCCACCTCCAGGGTGGTCACTGCCCGGTCCAGAGCCTGTTGGCTGACCGCGCCGCCGGCGAACAGGTTCTGAGCGCGCTGGGCGTCGAGGCCCGCCTCCTGGCGTCGACGTTGCGCTGCCCTGAGCGCAGCCTCCGCCTGGGATACCTCCTCGGGGCGGGCGCCCCGGCGAAGTTCGGTGAGACGGGCTTCGGCGGCGGCTAGCTGCGCCGCGGCTGCGGCCCGTGCCGCCTCCAACTCCTGCGCGTCGAGCCTGGCCAGCTCCTGGCCTCCGGATACCACGTCACCCTCCCGGGCGGACACCTCGAGTACCCGCCCCGGGACCTGGAAGCCCAGGTCGGCCTCGGTAGCCTCAACGGTGCCGGACGCGGCGAGGGCGGCCCCCGTGTTCCCGCGGTCGCGGAGCAGCAGCACGGTGGCGACCACGGCCACGAGAACGACGGGGATCACGATCCTCATGAGCTTCTTCATCTGGCGGTCTCCAACGCAGTTGCCATCCAATCGAGGTCCAGGTGTCCCTGGGCCCGGGCCCGACCCACGAGGGCCAGGATCATGTCGAAACGTGCCCGGGCGAGGCCGGCTCGGGCCTGGAAGAGGGCGGCCTGTGCCCTCAGGTAGTCCTGCTGGAGGCCTGCACCGTTCTCGAGGCTCAGCGCCTCCACTCGTGCGACCTCCTCCCACTGGGCTACCGAAGCCGCCAGCGCCTCGGCCCTGGCCGAGGCCTCGCGCCATGCGGCATCGGCTCCGTCCAGATCCGCGGCCACCGCCAGGCGAGCCTGCGCGAGCTGCTGCTCAGCGACCCGCAGGTCGGCCCTGGCCTTGTGGATCGCTGCCGTTCGGGCTCCGCCCGTGAAGAGTGGCCACGAGACCTGTAGGCCGGCCTGCCACTCGGTGTCGTATTCGCCCCGGCTGCTGCCGAAGTTCTGCAGGCCCGCCGCCGCCCTGACCGAGGGCAGACGGCCGGCGTTCTCCTGATCCACGCGAGCCTGGGCCGCGTCCACGGCCCGAGCCGCTGCCAGAATGCGCGGATTGTCAGCCACCGCCACGCCTCGGGCGCCCCGTCTCGGCGCGACGTCGGCCAGGGAACGTCCCAGCGTGGTCGACGGATCGACGCCCATGAGGCGGGCCAGGTTCCTCTCGGCCACACCCACCTGGACCTCGGCGCTCGCTGATTGGGCACGCGCGTCGAGGAGAGCGGCCTCGGCGCGGAGCACCTCGACCCTCGCGGCCGTGCCCTCGCGCAGGCGCTGCCCAGCCCGGTCGAACTCCGAAGCCAGGGCGTCCACCTGGGCCTCGGCCGCGATGAAGACCTCCCTGGAGCCGAGCACCGCGGTGTAGGCCAGGGTCACCGACTGGATGAGTTCCTGCACGATGGCGTCCTTCTGGAGCGCCATGGACTCCTCCGCGGCTGCCGTTCCGCTGGACAGGGCTCCCCGAGCGCCGCCGTCGAAGAGCGTGTACGCCATGCCGACCTGCCCCTGGATGAGGGTCTGGTCGAAGGCCGGCGGGTGCAGGGGGTCGAAGCCGTGCAGCGGCGCGACCACCATCGGTTGCTGGAATCGGGTGATTCCCGCCGAGCCTGTCACGGTGGGGAGATACGCCGCCCTCGCAGCTTCGTGGGTTGCGGTCGCGCCCTCCATTCGGGCCTGGGCCGCTCCCACCGAAGGGTGGGTGGCCAGGGCCGAGTCCAGGGCAGCGCCCAGGGTCAGCGTCTGGGCTCCCACCCCTGCGGGGATGGCCCCCGAGAGCATGGCGAGGACGAGAGGGGCTCGCCATGCGAGCCGCGGGACTCGATCAATCATGCGCGGGCCTCCTGCGGTGCTGCCAGACCGTTGCGCACGAAGGTCTGGACGTGTTCCGCCGCCTGTCTGCGGGTCGCCGGATCGAGGAGGTCCACGCCGACGACCTCTCGGATCAGCGGAGCCATGACGGTCATATAGATGGGAAGGGCGGCCACGGAGAGGGCGGAGAAGACGGGATGGGACCGACGGATGCTGCCGTCGGCCCACCCCTCGGCGATGATGCCCTGCACGTACATGGCGTTGCGTTGGATGATGGAGACAACCTCGGGCGGTGGATTCCGTCCAGCCGACACCTCCTGGAGAAGGAGCCGCGGCACGTCGGCGTTGGTGGCCAGATGGTCGAAGAAGACTCTCACCACGCGCGCGAGGCGCTCCAACGGCTCGCCGCCGCCGGACGCGGCTTCCCCCACGCGGTCGACCAGGGGCGTCAGCCCCACCTTCAAAACTTCGGCGTACAGCTTTCGCTTGGAACCGAAGTGGTAGGTGACCGAGCCCAGGTTGGTCCCTGCTTCGCCGGTGATGGCTCGGATCGACGCTCCGTCGAAACCGTTGCGGGCGAAGATGCGACGAGCGGCCTCCAGGAGCGCGGCCCGCGTTTCCTTGCCACGAGTGGCCTGTGGCAGGGTGCTCGGTGGTGGTTTCTTTCGTGTCCCCATGCCCAAGCCCGTGGAATAGTAATTCATACGTTCGTATGAATATATTGCCACGCGTCCGTATGGAGGTCAAGAGCTGCCATGGGAGAGATGCGGGGCCGCCCCGCGCCGCGG
>DATHZE010000246.1:0-3760 GCA_035458765.1 Longimicrobiales bacterium | reverse complement strand
GGGCTAGCCGTGGCTCGGCGGAGGGAGTTGCAGGGTCGGCGCGGCGGACGGTGCTTGCTCGCATTGGCCGCAGTGCTGGTTGCCGGCTGCTCCGATACCGGGACTGGGCCCGAGCAGGGCACCGACCCCCAGCCGACGCCCGACTATCCCTTGGCCGGGTTCGTCACCGTGGCCCCCGGGGTCAGTCTCCATTACCTAGATTTCGGCGGGGAGGGGGATCCCGTCCTGCTGTTGGCAGGACTTGGGAACACCGCCAACGTCTTTCGCGAGTTTGCCCCCCTCCTCACGGACCACTACCGGGTCCTGGCCCTCACGCGGCGTGGCTTCGGGCGTTCCTCCCAGCCGTCCAGCGGCTACGACCCTGCCACGTTGGCTCGCGACATTGCGGCGGTACTCGACAGCCTCGGCATTCAGAAGATCGACCTCATCGGCCACTCCATCGCCGGCGAAGAGATGAGCCGGTTCGCGGTGGACCACCCCCAGCGGCTCGGCCGGCTGGTCTACTTGGACGCCGCCTACGACCGGACTCTGCCATCCGAGTCGCCGACGCCGGTATGGGCGGTCCCTCCCGGCCCTACCGTAGCCGATGTGGCCAGCCGCACCGCGTTCCAGACGTTCCTTTCCGGGGTCCTCGGCGTACGGTTCCCTCTCGAGGAGGTGGCCGCAACCACCGTCGTGGCCAACGACGGCACGGTGGCGGGCTACGTGACGCCCTCGTCCATCAACCAGGCGATCCTGACCACGGTCGAGAAGCCCGACTACGCCACCATCGAGGCACCTGCCCTGGCCATCTACGCCATCCCGGACACCCCGGACGACGTCGCACCGTGGCTGTCTCCAGGCTCCGCCGCCTGGGACTCGGCCCAGGCCTGGATCGACTCCGAGACGGTCCCCGCCCGTCGTGAGCAGATCGCCCTGTTCGAGAGTTCGGTGCCCAACGGCGTCGCCGTCGTGCTGGAGGGCGTGAACCACTACCTATTCATCGAAAAGCAGACCGAGGTCCTCGCTGCAGTCCTGTCGTTTCTGGGCGGCGGATGAACGCCGCGGCCCACTCTGGCGGGTGGCCGGAACCACGGCTGCGTCCATGAAACGCTTGATGATCGGTTCGATGTGGGCCCATTGTTGCGGACGGTCGCGGGATGCCGACTCCGGAAACCGACAGGGCGCTAAACGAGCGCCCGCCCGTGGGTCGGCCTGCGGCGATGACCGTTCACATGGCCGGAATCCAGCTCACGACCTTGGGGCGCACGGACCTCACCACGGGCGACGGTGGCGTCGTCCTCTCGGTGCTCGCCCAACCGAAGAGGTTCGCGCTTCTGGTGTACCTGGCCGTCGAGGGGTCGAACGGACTGATCCGGAGGGATACGGTCGCCGCCCTCTTCTGGCCGGAGCAAGATCAGGCCGACGCACGGGCGAACCTCCGGAAGTCGCTCTATTTCCTGCGCCAGTCCCTCGGTCAGGACGTGGTTGTGACCCGGGGCGACGAGGAGGTGGGCGTCGATCCGTCGCTGCTGGAGTGCGACGTCGTGACCCTCCTCGACGGCGGTCTCACCGCATGGAACAGAGACGCCGCTGCGGCCGAGGGCCCGTTCCTTGAGGGCTTCCATTTCTCGGGAGCCCCGGTGGAGTGGGAGGACTGGCTGGACGGCGTGCGGCAGCGCGTGCGCGTCTCCCAGGCGGACTTGAACGAGCCTGGGGGCTCCGGGCGGTCGCACGGCCAAGCGTCGGTCGCCGAGGTGGGCCGCCCGTCGGACCTGAGCCAACTGGCCCGCTGGAGGCGGATCGCGCTCGGCGCGTCGGTTCTGATGGTATTGCTCGTGATCGGCGTGGCGTGGGCGGTCCTTCGGGGCGTAGAGGCACGGAGCCCCGTGCGCTACGACCGCATCGTCCTCGGGAGCGGGCTCCTGTTCCCCCGCGTCGTCCACCGACGAACCGCCCTTCCCGCGGATGGTTCAGGCATCCTCTTCTTCGATACCGTTGGGGGAAACCCTGGTTCGTGGTGGAAGCCGCTGAACCAACCCGCGGCGTCCCGTGTGACGGGACTGGATCGTGCGTTGGCTCCGACGTTTTCGCCGGACGGTCGGTGGATCGCCTTCGTCAGGGACGGTCAGCTCCTCAAACAATCTCGCGACGGAGGCGAACCGCTCCCTCTGGCCGACTCCGTGTCCAGCGACTTCAGCCCTGGTGTCGCGTGGCTCGGGGGCGGTGACCTTCTTTTCGAGGATGAGCGACACCAGTTGCGCAGGGTCTCGGAGCATGGGGGCACACCGGAGCGCGTCGCCACCGAGGAGGCGGTGGGTCGCGTCTTCCACGTCAGCGGCCTTCCGGGCGGAGGCGGGGCGCTCGTGGTGGGGTGCGACGGAACCTGCGAGATTCGCACTCCGCGGCTTTCCTTCGTGGATTTCCGGCGCGACACGGTGCTCGACGTTCAGTCGGGCGTGTGGAAGGCCTGGCCCATGTCCGACGGACGGGTCGTGTTGGCGGACGGTGAGGGCGTAGTGTCCGCGGCGTCCTTCGATCCAACGACGGGGACCCTTGGTCCGCTCGTGCCGCTCCTGACGGGGGTCAGGGTGTCACCCTTCCCGGAGGTGACCCTGGGCGCGGACGGATCGCTCCTGTACATCCCCGGGGGGATCGAACTCACCGTCCGGATGCCGGTGTGGGTGGATCGGGGTGGCCAGGAGGAGCCCGTGGATTCTGCGTGGCCGCCCCTCCGGGACATCCGGTCCCTCGCGCTGTCGCCCGACGGCACCCGCCTGGCGCTCGGGATGCGCCCCTTCTACTCGGACACGCTCGGGGAGCAGCTCTGGACCAAGGAACTCCCCGGAGGTTCCCTCTCCCCCCTTACCGAGGGCCCCGCTCAGGCCCGCCGACCCGCCTGGGCCCCCGACGGACGCTCCCTGGCGTTCATCACCCAGTTCCAGCAGGACGACTCGACTTGGGTCAGCTTCGTGAGTTCCATCCCCGCCGACGGGAGCTCGGTCGAAGCCGACACCCTGCTCCGAGGCGATCAGCCCATCCTCGAGGTGGATTTGGGGAATGACGGGCGGACTGCGGTGGTACGGACCGGGGACGCGGCGACAGGTGAAGGCAACCTGGCGTTCGCTTCGCTCGGGGCGGCCCCCGCGTTGCGAAGCCTGCTCGACTCCAGGGCCGGCGAGTACGAGATCGACCTGTCTCCTGACGGCCGTTGGCTTGCGTACGTCTCGGATGTCAGCGGCCGCCCTGAGGTCTTCGTCCGCCCGTTCCCAGGGCCCGGGCCCAGAGTGCAGGTCTCCCAGAATGGGGGTGTGGAGCCCCGGTGGGCGCACGAGGGCGGAGAGATCTTCTACAGGTCATTGGGTTCGGGTGGCACCAACCCGCCGCGGTCCGCGTTCATGATGGCAGCAAGGCTGAGGACCGGCTCCGAGCTTCAGGTTGAATCCACCACGCGTCTGTGTCCGGACAAGTACTTCCGTGGAAACCATGTGCGTCTGTACGACGTCAGCGCGGACGACCGACGGTTCATCCTGGTCGAGCCGGCCAACCAGAGATCGAGCCAGGGCGAGGTGGTCTATTCCAAGGGCTGGTATTGGAGCGAGGAAGTGCAGGCGAGGCTCGGTGGCTAGAGCCGTTCCCGGTACTGGGTATACCGGCATCTCCCGCGTGTGACATTCGGTTGAGTCGCACTCATTCCACCCGTAGCGCCTGCACGGTGTCGATACGGGTCGCGCGCCGGGCCGACAGGAAGGTGGCGGCCAAGGCCACCAGGAGGACTCCG
>DATHZE010000245.1:0-18047 GCA_035458765.1 Longimicrobiales bacterium | reverse complement strand
CTATGATTCCACCGAGCCCGACGGCTCCTTCGGGGAGGCGGCGGCGACAAGGCTGGCCGGGGGATGATGGTGCGCAAGATCTTGAAATCAGACCCTCGGGGTCACGGTCGCAAGGAGTCGAAGCGGGGAGGGTTCACGCTCGTCGAACTGCTCGTAGTCGCCGCCATCATCGGCATCCTGGCCGGGCTGGCGATCCCCAACCTGCGCACGGTTCTCGTGCGTGCGCGCGCGGCGGAGCTCGCGGGCGATTTGGAGGTGGTCCGGGTGGCCACCCAGAACTTCAACGGGCAGAACCACGCATGGCCCGCAGAGGCGCCCGCCGGCTCGGTGCCGCCCGAACTGGTGCCCTACCTGCCCGAGAACTACTCCTTCAATCGCAACGGATACGATCTCGACTACGAGAACTGGACCCTGCCAGGCGGCCTGCCGGGTGATCCGGGAACCCGCACCCTCGTCGGTGTCTCCGTGGTGGTGCCGGACGCCATGCTGGGGAACGCTCTCGTCGAGCTCCTGGGCAAGGCCATCCTCTTCTCCGTCGGCAGCACCCATACCGTCGTCATCGACCGCAGCTGACCCTACTGCGCCCTCGCAGACCCGCTCCTCCGGCCCCCCCGTATCTTCCCGTGCTCTACGAGCAGTCCACCGATGGTATCCGCGTTCGAGTGGAGCCCACGTACTCCCTGGCCGACTCAGATCCTGCGGACGGGACCTTCGTCTTTTCGTACCGGATCGAGATGACCAACGAGGGGGAGGCGCCTGCCCGCTTGCTCTTCCGCTATTGGCGGATCCACGATTCCGGGGGTGACGACACCGAGGTGGAGGGCGAGGGGGTGGTGGGCGAGCAGCCCCATCTGGAGCCCGGCGCCGGTCACCGATATCGGAGCTTCTGCGTTCTTCGTTCCCCGATGGGATACATGGAGGGGTACTTCACCTTCGAGCGCACCTCGGGAGAGCGTTTTCGCGTGGCCGTGCCACGGTTCCATCTCCGGGCTCCGTTCATGCCGCTCCCCGACGAGGGGAGCGACGTGGTCATGAACTAGCCCGGAGCATCGCCGGACCGCCGGGCTCCGATA
Source organism: Longimicrobiales bacterium (assembly GCA_035458765.1). Taxonomy (GTDB): domain Bacteria; phylum Gemmatimonadota; class Gemmatimonadetes; order Longimicrobiales; family Gaopeijiaceae; genus SZUA-318. The sequence goes on along the minus strand of DATHZE010000245.1, from coordinate 16,974 downwards.
CCCGCCATCCATCCACCTGCCAGGAGCCAGGCCACCAGCACGCCGCCCACGGTCAGCATGGTCCTGCGGAAGGCCCGGCTCCCATGGTCGGCGCGGAGGCGCGACACGACGAGCAACGCCCCTCCCTCGAGCTGGCGCGCGACGAAGAGGGACGGTCCTGCCGGAGTGTCCACGACGCCCGATGAGGTGGACGAGGGCGGTGGCGGGGGCAGGGCGGCCAGTTGAGCGGAAGGTTCGGCCAGGGTCGTCTTTTCGATGCGTCCGCCGTCGACGAGGGTGGCGTGGAAGCCTGTCAGGTCACGGATCCGGTCCGGCGAACTTCCCACTCTCCTGGCGTCGGCCACCGCCAGGGTTCGCCGGAGCTCGTTGATGGACTCGGTTCGCTCCGCACCGCGGAACAGCCGGTCGGCCTGCACGAGGAAGCCGAGGGCGGTCAGCACCGGAACGAGGGCCACCACCACCATCGACCAGCGCCCTCTTTGCGAACCTCCCCGGGGTGCCCGCATCAGCGTGCGTCCCGCGAGCCCTGCCGTCAGGAACAAGAGGCCCACCACGAGCAGGAGGGGGGGAGGGGGAATCGCTCCGGGCCGGGTCGAAGGTCCCACCGTGACCACCACCGAGGGCGGGAGGCCCGGCGGATGGTCCAGCGCGACCATGGCGCCCCCGGTCCCATCGGTCAGCGCGAGTCCGGCACGAGCGGCGGACAGGGCGAGAAGGGTCTGCCGGGGGAGCGTGTCGGGCCCCGGGGAGTCCCCCGTTTCCAGGACCCGTCGTCCGTTCAGGTAGAACGTCAGGCGGGACTCCATCGCCTGGGCCACGGCCACGGGTGCCGTGGGGAGGGGCGCGCTGGCGTACCGGAGGGATCCGGGTGGGTCCCCAGGGCCGGGTCCAGTCAGGACCATGACCTCGGCACTGGATCCGCGCGGGCGTAGTCCGGACACCCTGCCCCCTTGGGAAACCCTGTCCCATGCCGGATCGTCGGGGTGCACGGGGGTGGGCACGGCTGCCGCCGCGAGGGAATCCACCGCGCGGGCCAGGTCTTCCTGGAAGGCGTTGAGCGCCACGGTCCCCACCCAACTCGACGATGCGGTCCGGAGCTCCGCCCAGGCGTGTCGGCTCACGATCACGCCGGCGACGACAGCGGCCAGGGACGGCAATACCGACAGGAGCAGGTATGCTGAATAGAGGCGTCTCACGCTGCTGCCGGTCCCCGAGGAAGGGAGTGACTGTGCGGAACAGACGTTTGCAGGCGTTGCCCTATCTGATTATCGTTACTTGTTTTCCACCCACCTCATCCCAACGAGTGGACAAGGGGGCGAAGTGAGCGACACGGTGGCAGTGGACGCCAAGCGTATCCTTCTGCGCTACGGCGCGCCAATTTCGGTGCTGGACAAGGTCTCTGAGGTCCACCGCATCGAGTTTGCCCGTACCATCACCCGCACGAGCCTCCCGGAACGGGAGCCCAAGCTTCGTGCGCTTCTGAAGGAGCACGGCTACACGGAGTAGTCCGGCCGGACAACGCAGGTGTGACGGGGCCCGGGAGCATCTGCTCCTGGGCTCCGTCGCGTTCACCCCTCTTCGATCTCCAGGATCCGGGGTCCGTCCACGGGAATCTGGACGCTCAAACGGGTGCGTCGACCCTCCGGCGCCTGGGTCAATTCTGCCCGTGCTCCGTCGATCCGTACGGATCCCGACACCGGGAAGGGGAGGGACGGCTCCAGAACCACCATGGGAGGGACGCGCCCGACCGTGGGGTCGAGCTGGAAGCGGTGCACGCGCCCCTCGCGTCGGTAGGACAGGTCCAGGCGGGCCTCCCCCACCCTGATCCCGCGGACCCGGAAGTGATTCAGGTGCGACGGAAGGACGGGCGCGACGCGGATCCTCCCGGAAGGAGCGTCGGGCTCCAAGCCGAGCAGGCCGAAGGCGAGCGTCGCGACGACCGAGGCCGCGCCTTTGCCGGGAGGACTCCAACTCCCCCGAGGACCGGCCTCTCCATTTAGCCCTTGGCGCAGCGTGGCCCGCCAGGCTGCGTACCCGCCTTCCACGTCGCCGGAAGCCAGCATGGTCCATGCGGCCAGGTGGTGCCCGTCGGCGGCGCCGTGCCCTCCGCCACCGTCGGGACGTTCCCCTCGAAGAAGGGCCCGCAGCCATCGGGCCGATCCGATTCCCGGTCGGTTGCCCACCATGGGGAGTACCCGAGGCGTCCGGCCCGCGGGGCGGGCTGCCGAGGACCGCAGACCCTGGATGTCCTCCTCCGAGGCGGCGTATCGGAGGGCGTCGGCCAGGGCGGTGAGGGCGAGGGTCCACCATGCCCAGGCTGAAGGGTCCGCTCTCAGTCGGATGTCCTCCAACCGTGCCGGCGAGAGGGAGGCCAGGGTCTCGCTGGCGCCCTCTTCTTTGCCGGAGAGGAGCGTGGCCCGTGCGGTGAGGAAGGTCGCCAGGGCGGCCCCTGGCGCCGCCGCCGCTCCGTCCCACAGTGCGGAGGACCCATCACGAACCCGGCGAGCCGCGAGGAGCGCACCCGGAGCGTCGCCGGACGCCAGGGCACCCACGCCCGCCCAGAACCAGTCGTCGGGACGGATCATTTCTTCCCGGCGCAGCGCGCCGGCAAGGCGCAGGGTCGCCCACCCCACCCCTTGGTCCAACTCGGGGACGCCGGTGAGGGGGAGGAGTCGGTCCACGTTGTCTGGGTCCTGGTCGGTCGCCGAGCGGAGCGCGTGGGCCGCCAGGTGCCGCCCGGCCTCCAGGGCGCGAGATGCCATCGTGGGGCTCCCCGAGGCGACAAGCAGCGTCACCGGACCCGACTCCGACACCTGCGCCTGAACCTGGATACCGCCGTCCACGCCCTCCACGACGGTCCATCTCTCCGGGGAGGGGTGGATCAGGACCTCGACGCCGAAGTCGGGGTCGGGCGGTTCGGCGCGTAGGGTGCTGCCCATCGCGTGGTACCGGATCTCTTTCTGGCCCGGGAGGGCGAGGAACGCGACTTCGAGTCCCTCTCCGCGGCTCCACTGGAAGGCGGCCAAGGGAAGGGTCGGCAGGGCCAGAACCGTCTGCAGGGTCGTGCCGCGGGAGCCAACACATTCGCGGCGGATGAGGGTGGGCGAAACGACTACGTTCACGCCGAGGCCCGCGTCGGAGCGGAGTGCTTCCACGATCCTGCGGCCATCCACATCCACCGCCGCCACCCCACCCCGCTCCACGCCTCGGACCACCGTGCGCTCGCCCTCCAGGAGATAGGGTTCGGGGCGTGCCTGGCCGGCCAGGGCGAGCGGGGAATCAGCATCCCCCACCGGCCCGGGGGGCGCGGTGGGGGAGCTGAGAGGCAGGTTGGCGTCGATGCGTACGGTCACGGCATCCCGATGGGAGCTTTGGCTTTGGCGAAGTCTCCAGCCTTCACGATGGTGATCTTCGACAGGTCGAGATGCCGGCGGATGGCGGCGTTCACCTCCTCGGTCGTCAGGCCGCGGATCTTCTGTTCCAGCGCCGCATCGAACTGGAACGTGCGGTCGAAATAGAGGTTGCCTGAGATCTGACCAGCCAGGGATGGATCCTGGGCCCGCTGGAGTTGTCGCTGTTCCAGCACCGCGGGCTTTGCCGCGGCGACCTCCTCGTCCGTGAAGCCTTCGGTCAACACCTTCTGGATCTCCTCCTTGAACGCAGCCTCCAGCTTCTCGGCGTTTTCGGGCGCGTAGATGGCGTAGGCCACGAACTGGCCCACGGGGTCGATGGGGTGGCAGCCGATCATGCCGCCCACGCCGTAGGAGAGTCCCTCCTCCACTCGGATGCGCGTGGCCAACCTGGAATTCAGGAATCCCCCGCCCAGCATCTCGCCCGCCAGCGTGAGGGCGGCGTAGTCGGGATCGGTGTCGGGCAGCTCCAGGTTCTGCTGGGCGAAGAAGAACGCGCTGGCCTTGTCCGGGGTCTCGATCTCGATCTCGTCCGCTGTTACGTCGTTGAAGCGCGACGCGATTCGTTCGTACGGGCGTGGGCTCGTCCAGTCCCCGAACGCCTCTTCGATGGCGGCCCTCGCCTCAGCCGGGTCGAAGTCGCCCACAACGACGATGTTGCCGGCCTGGGGTCCGTAGAAATCCGTGTAGAAGGCCTTCGTCTGATCCAGGGTGACGCCGTTGAGGTCGGCGATCTCCTCGTCGATGGTCCCGGTGTGTCGGGGGTGCCCGACGGGCCAGGGGTCCATGTGGCGCTGGAGGGCGATCTGGGCCAGGGTACCCGGGTCGGTCTTGGCCTCCTCGAGGGCCGCGAGGCGTTGGTTCTTCAGCACGTCGAATTCGTTTTCGGGGAAGACGGGCGTACGGGCGATCTCTCCCATGAGGCGGATGACCTCGACGACGCTCTCCCTTATGGTCGAGAACTGCCCCATTCCCTGGGTGGCGTTTCCCCCTACGGAGCCCGACGCTTTCAGCCGATCCAGTTCGTCCTCGATCTCCTGCCTGGTATGGGTGGCGGTACCCCGCATGAGCATGGAGCCGGCCATGCCGCCGGCCGGGCTGCGTCCCATGAGCGAGCGCTCGTCTCCGAAGTGGAGGCGCAGGCGCACGGTGGCCGCGTTCCCGCGCGTCTCCTTTGGGAGGAGCGCCACTTCCAGGCCGTTGGGCAGCGTGAAGGTGGTGGTGCGGGCGTCCACGTTGGCGGGACTCGGATCGAACGCCTCGCCCTCCGCCACTGCGGCCCGACCGACATAGCCGTCCACCAGGGCGGCGATGTCAGGCACGTCGGGAATCTCCGCGCGGTCGGGGTTCTCCGTGGGATGGAAGAGCCCCACCGTGCGGTTGTCCGGCTTCAGGTAGGCTTGCGCCACCCGGTTCACGTCGTCGGCCGTGACCTTCTCCAGGGCGTCGCGATAGAGGAACAGCAATCTCCAATCGCCCATGGCCGCCCACTCCGACAGCTGGAGGGCGATCCCGGCCGAGTTGTTGAAGGAGAGCTCGATCTGCTTGAGGAGGGCAGCCTTTGCCCTGGCTACCTCTTCACCGGTGACGGGGGCGGTGAGCACGCCCTCGACGGTTTCGTTCAGGATGCGCCACGCGGCGTCGAGGTCGCCTTCCGCGCGCACCTGGGCGAAGCTGAGGAACGGGCTCGCTTCCCGGAGCTGGAACGCCATGGCGCCGGCCTGGCTGGCGATTTTGGGTTCGACCAGGGCCTTGTAGAGGCGCCCTGAAGGACTGTCGCCCAGGACGTAGCCGAGCACGTCCACGGCGGCGTAGTCGGGACTGGATCCCGGTGGCACGTGGTAGGACGTCATGACCACCTGGATGTCACCCACGCGGCGCAGCGTAACCATGCGCTCTCCGTCCTGAGTGGGCTCCCGCGTGTATGTGGGATAGAGGATGTTGGCGCCCACGCGCTCGGGACGCGGCAGGGCCCCGAACTTCTCCACGATGAGGTCCAGCGCCTGGTCGGCGTCGAAATTGCCCGCCACCACGAGCATGGCGTTGTCGGGCTGGTAGTACTTGCGATAGAAGGCCTGAAGCCGCTCGATGGGGACGTCCTCGACGTCGGAGCGGGCGCCGATCGTGCTCTTGCCGTAGTTGTGCCAGAGGTAGGCGGTGGACAGCACCCGCTCCATGAGGATGGAGAAGGGGCTGTTTTCCCCCATCTCCATCTCGTTGCGGACCACGGTCATCTCCGAGTCGAGGTCTTCCTTCGCGATGAAGGAATTCACCATTCGGTCCGCTTCCAGATCCAGCGCCCACTCGAGATTGTCCGCCGAGGCCGGGAAGATCTCGAAGTAGTTGGTCCGATCGAACCATGTGCTTCCGTTCGGGTTGGCTCCCCGCTCGGTGAGCTCCTGTGGGATGTCGGTGTGGTTGGGCGTGCCCTTGAACACGAGGTGCTCGAGGAGGTGGGCCATGCCCGTCTCACCGTAAGCCTCGTGGCGGGAGCCCACGAAGTAGGTGATGTTCACCGTCACCTGCCGTTTCGACGGATCCGGGAACAGCAGCACCCGCAGTCCGTTGTCCAGCTGGTACTCCGTGATCCCTTCCACGGTGGTGGTGGGGGTCAGGTCGGCGGCGCTCTGTTGGGCCGAAAGTGCATGAGTGGCGAGGAATGCGAGGCCCAGGGCGACCAGGGCGGTCACCCACGCGGTCCGCGGGGGCAAAGAACGATCCATGGAGATCTCTCCGATGGGCAGGTTCCAGGGGGTCGGGCATCTGTCTTTCTTCTCAGCACCATAGACGTTCTCTTCAAGATCCGACAGGACTTTACGGGCACTCCTTCCAACACCGACTCCCCAAACGCAACCGCCCATGTCAGAGCATCCCGCGGGCTCCCCCGATCCATCGGAAGATCCGGTTCTCGCCCGGCGAGAAGGACCTGTGCTCATCCTCACGCTGAACCGTCCGGAACGGCTCAACGCGGTGAGTCTTCCCATGTACGGGAGGCTCCTCGAGGAGCTCGGGCGGGCGGGGCGGGATCCTGACGTCCGTTGCGTCGTCCTCACGGGCCAGGGGCGGGCCTTCTGCGTAGGCGCCGACCTCAAGGCCCACGGGGACGGCGCCCCCACGGGAGAGGAGCGGAAGCGCTACGTCCGAACTGCTCAGAGGGTGAACCACTTCATCCAGATGGGACCCAAGCCTGTGGTGGCGGCCGTCAACGGCCATGCCATCGGCGGGGGGCTGGAGATGGCGCTCTCGTCCGACTTCATGGTGGTGGCCGAAGAGGCCAAGCTCCGCTTCCCCGAGATCGCCCTGGGGACCTTCGTGGGTGGAGGGACCGTCTACACGCTGGCCGAGCGCGTGGGGACTTTGAAGGCACGGGAACTCATCTACCTGGGGGACTTCTTCCTGGGTCGGGAGGCCGCGGAGCTGGGTGTCGCCTACAAGGCCGTACCGGCTGGAGAGGTGCTTCCCCTGGCCCTGGAGTTGGCCCGTCGGCTGGCGGAGCTGGCCCCCATCTCCCTGGCCTGGGCCAAGCGTCTCATCGGGTCGGCAGGCACCATGCCGCGGAAGGCGGCCCTCCGCCTCGAGGCACGGGCACTCGAGCGCATCTTCGACACCCGCGACTGGCAGGAGGGGGTTGAAGCGTTCCACGAAAAGCGTCCGCCGAGGTACACCGGTGAGTGAGGCCGTCGCGCCGGGGGGGCACCCCCTGGCATCGATCTTCGAGCCTCGTTCTGTGGCCGTCATCGGTGCGTCCACCGACCCGAAGAAGCGGGGCTATCAGGTCCTGCGTGCCCTCAGGGAATCGAAGTTCCAGGGAAGGATCTTCCCCGTTAATCCCAAGGGCGGAGACATCCTGGGGTACGCTGTGGCGGCGTCGGTGGACGCTCTACCCGAGGTGCCGGACCTCGCGCTCATCTGTACCCCCGCCGCGACGGTGCCCGACGCGGTGGATGCCTGTGGGCGCTTCGGAATCCGTGGCGCCGTGGTCCTGGCGGTGGGCTTTCGTGAGTCGGGCCCGGAGGGCGCCGAGTTGGAGCGGCGCATCCTCGAGGCAGCGCGGGCCCACGGCATACGGGTGGTCGGACCCAACACGTCGGGGATCCTCAACCTCCCCCTGGGTCTCAACCTCATCGGCGCCCGCGGCGTCCGCCCCGGTACCCTGTCCCTGGTGGTCCAATCGGGCAACATGGCGCTGGCCCTCATGAACGAGGTCACGGCCCGCTCCCAGGAAGGCATCGCGATCTGCGTGGGCGTGGGCAATCAGCTCGACCTCGGATTCCACGAGTACCTGGACTTCCTGGGCCACCACGAGGGCACCCGCGCCGTGATCTGCTACGCGGAAGGATTTCCCGACGCCCGCACGTTCCTCCAGGTGGCGGCCCGCGTGTCGCGCAGGAAGCCCGTGCTGGTCATCAAGGGCGCGCGCTCCGCGTCGGGGGAGGCCGCGGCCCGGTCCCACACCGGCGCGGTGGCGGGAGAGTACGACAGGCTGCGCGCGGGATTCCGCCAGGCCCACATCGTGGAAGTCACCCGCACCGACGAGTTGCTGCACCTCGCCGAGACGCTGGCGAACCAGCCCGCGGTGCGGGCCGGCGCCGGCTTGGTGATCCTCTCCGACGGAGGGGGGCAGGGGACGTTGGCCGCCGATGCTCTTTCGGATATGGGCGTTCCGATGGCACGACTCTCGGAGGCAACCCGGGGGGCGCTGCGAGCGCTCCTCGGTTCCGCCGCGGCGGTGGCGAATCCGGTGGACCTGGCCGGCGCGTCGGATGCCGATCCCGAGGTGTTCGGACGTGCGCTGGAGATTCTGGCGGCCGACGATGCCGTGGGCGGTGTGCTCGTGGTCGGGCTCTTCGGCGGATACGGAATCCGCTTCGCAGAGGAGCTCGCCGCCGCCGAGGAGCGCGCTGCCCGCGTGATGGCGGATACAATGCGCGCTGCGACGAAGCCGCTGGTGGTCCACTCCATGTACGCGTCGCAGCGGAGTTCGCCGCTGCGAATCCTGGGTGAGGCTCACGTCCCGGTGGTCGAGTCCCTGGACGTTGCGTGCCGGTGCATCGGAGAGACCTGGATCAGGGGGCGCGTCCTGGGGAGCCCGGCGTGGCGTCCCGACGAGAACGTCGAGTCCGTGGCACCGGGCGCGGGACGCCGCTTCAAGACCTTTCGGCCTCACGAATCGTTGGCGCGGGCCCGCGCGGAGGGCAGGGACACCCTGACGGAGCCCGAGGCGCAGGCCCTTCTCCGCGACGCCGGGCTGACGTTTCCTCCGTCGGCGCTCTGCACGACCGCTGACGAAGTCGCCCGGGCGGTGGACGGCATGCAGACCGCGGTGGCCCTGAAGGTGGTCTCGGCCAAGATCTCCCATAAGACCGATGCGGGTGGGGTGGCCCTGGGGATCGTGTCGGCCGCCGAGGCCGCAGAGGCCTTCCGGGCGATCATGGACCGAACGGCTCGCTACCTCGAGGCGCGGGGCGCCGAGCCCGGAGTGGACGGAATCATGGTCGCGCCCATGCTCAGCACCCCGCTGGCCGAGCTGCTGGTGGGAGCCCGGCGGGATCCTGACGTGGGGCCCGTCCTGACGCTGGGCGCCGGAGGGATCTGGGTGGAGGTCCTCAGGGACGTCTCCCACCGGGTGCTTCCCGTCGATGCGGACGAGGTGCGTCGCATGCTCCAGGAATTGAGGACGTTCGGCCTGCTGGCCGGGGCCAGGGGCCGGGCCTCCGCGGACCTCGACGCCGTGGTTCGGGCTGCCGAGGCCGTCGCCCGGTGCATCCTGGAGCACGATGTGGTGATGGAGGTGGAGGTGAACCCGCTGTTCGTGTACAGCGACGGGGCCCAGGCCGTGGATGCCAGGATCTTCATCGGAGGCAAGGATGGTGCATAGAACAGGCTGGGTCGCGGGGGCCACCGTCCTCCTGACCCTGCTGGGATGTCGAGATCGCCCGGGGCCGCCTGGTGCGGTGGAGGTTCCCCGGTTCGACGCCACCGCGTCCTCGGCCCGGGGGATGGTGGTGACCGGATCGCCCTACGCCACGGAGGCCGGGATCCGCATCCTGGAGGCCGGGGGGAACGCCGTGGATGCGGCGGTGGCGGCGGCGTTCGCGCTGGCGGTGGCGGAGCCCACCCAGTCCGGATTGGGGGGGCGTACGCAACTCCTCGTCTTCATGGCGGACGGCACGGTTCACGGCATCGACGGCACCACCCAGGTGCCCGCAGGATACGATCCCGCCTCTGCGCCCCAGGGCGAGCACGGCCACGGTGCCGTGGGCATTCCCGGAACGGTGGCGGCGCTCGCCCGGGCGTTGGACGAGCATGGTTCCCTGTCGCTGGCGACGGTCTTGGCTCCGGCCCTCTCTTGGGCCCGGGACGGGATCGCGCTCCCGGCAGGGGAGGCCGAGCGCATCGCTGCTGTGGCGTCGGAGCTCGATCCTGCGTCCGAGTTGGGTCGGATCCTCCTTGGCCCGGAGGGCGCTCCGCCTCCGGCGGGAGCTCTCCTGCTCCAACCGGACCTGGCCGGCGTGCTCCAGTCCCTCGCCGCGGAGGGGCCCGACGTATTCTACCGAGGGGAGATCGCCCTCCGCATGGCGGATGACATGGCGGCCCACGGTGGGTTCGTCACGGTACAGGACCTGGCCGACTTCCGCGCCGTCGATGCCGAGGTGGGTCATGGACGGTTCGCGGGGCGTGACGTCTGGGGGAGCTATCTCCCGGCGTCGGGTGTGACGATCATCGAGATCCTCCAAGTGCTGGATCGCATTCCGCTGGAGGGAGCCGACGAGGCGAGGTGGGCCGCGGCCGTTGTGGAGTCGCTGCTGGCGGGCTTCGAGGATCGGGAACTCGCCGAGGCCATGGAGCCGGCATCGGCCGTGGCCTGGCTCACGTCGGACACGTTGGCGGACCGTCGCGCGTCCGTGATTGCGCGCACGCTGCGGCAAATGGCCATGGCGGGGTTGGATCCTGGGGAAAGCGTCCCGGCGCTGGCCATGGACGACGGTCGCGAGCCGGCCTTCACGACCCACGTCTCGGTCGCGGATACCTTCGGCAACGTCGTTGCGCTCACCCAGTCCCTGGGCCCGACCCTGGGGGCCCGTGTGGTGACGCCGGGCCTGGGCTTCGTCTATGCCTCGACTCTGGGCGGGTACCTCACCGGCGGTGGCCCGGGCTACCGTCCCTGGTCGTCCCAGGCACCCGTTGTGCTCACCGTTCAGGGTCGGCCGGAACTGGTCATCGGTGGCGCCGGGGCGCGGCGTATCCTGTCCGCGCTGATCACGACGCTGAGCCGGACGCTCCAATCCGGCGATGATCTGGAGGTGGCGTTGGCGGCGCGCAGGCTCCATGCCACCGGAGGCCAGGTCGAGCTCCAGGAAGGGTGGGCCGTGGGGGGAGAACTCACCGCCTTCGGCTATGAGGTACGCGAGCGCGAAACGTCGTACTTTGCCCGACTGAACGCAGTGGCCGTCCTGCCCGACGGCACATTCCGCGGGGTGGGGGAGCCTCGTTGGACCGAAAGCGCCGCAGGCGGCCCCCGCCGCTGAACGGCATCGAACCGCCGGAGAGACGATCCATGATCCACCGCACCTTGGCTTTTCTCGTCGCAGCTGTTTTGGCGGCTCCGTCGGCGCACGCGCAGGAGCGCACCGTTCTCATCAAGAACGGACGTGTCCTGGACGGCTCCGGCAACCCATGGATCCACGCTGACGTGCTGATCCGGGGTGACCGGGTCGCTGCCGTGGGGCACCTCCAGGACCTTCAGGCGGATGAAGTCATCGACGCCACCGGGCTCTTTGTCGCCCCCGGCTTCATCGACACCCATTCCCACGCAGGCGGAGGGTTGGCCACGCCGGGACTCAGCCATGCGAGACCTCTCCTGGCCCAGGGCGTGACCACCGTTCTGGCCAACCCGGACGGAGGCGGGCCGGTGGACCTGGCCGCCCAGCGCATCGAGCTGCTCCGCGACGGCCTGGGGGTGAACGTGGGCCAACTCATCTCCCACGGATCCGTGCGGGAAGCGGTGCTGGGCACCGAGGATCGGGCGCCCTCCGCCGCTGAGTTGCGCCGCATGAAGGACCTGGTGAAGGCGGGGATGGACGAGGGCGCCTGGGGCCTTTCCAGCGGAACGTTCTACGTGCCGGGCTTCTACGCGAAGCCCGACGAGATCGAAGAACTGGCGAAGGTGGTGGCGCCCTATGGTGGCGCGTACCAGAGCCATTACCGGGACGAGTCGGACTACTCGGTGGGCCTCATGGCCTCCGTGGACGAGGTCATCAACGTGGGTCGGGCGGCGGGGATTCCCACCATTCTCACGCACGTGAAGGCGCTTGGCCCCCATGTGTGGGGCTTCGGCGAGGCCATCGTGAAACGTGTGGAGCGTGCCCGCGACGAGGGCGTTCAGGTCTTCGCAGACCAGTATCCCTACACCGCCTCCGCCACGGGCCTGGACGCAGCACTACTGCCGCGATGGTCCCAGGCGGGCGGGCGGGATTCCCTGAACGCCCGCCTGGAACGCCGTGACGACATGGCCCGAATCCGCGAAGCCATGGTGGACAACCTGGAGCGGCGCGGTGGCGCCGATCGGATCCAGTTCCGCCGCTACCGTCCTGATGCGTCCATCGAGGGGCGGCTCCTCAGTGACGTGGCGGGCGAGCAGGGGCGCGACGCCATCGACGTGGCCCTGGACATCATCAGGGGCGGGAGCGCCAGCATCGTGTCCTTCAACATGGACGACGGCGACGTGGAGACGCTCATGGCCCAGCCGTGGACCATGACCAGCTCGGACGGTGATCTCGTGCCGTGGATGGAAGGCGTGCCCCACCCCCGGTCCTATGGGTCGTTCTCGCGGAAGATCCGCCTCTACGTCCAGGAAAGGGGCGTCCTGCCTCTGGAGGCCGCGATCCGGAGCATGACATCGCTTCCGGCTCTCGTCTGGGGAATGCCCGACCGAGGCACCCTGCGCGCCGGGGCCGCGGCGGACGTGGTGGTTTTCGACCTGGGCAAGGTGAAGGACACGGCTGAGTACACGGCTCCGCACCAGTTGGCCGAGGGAATGATCTGGGTGTTCGTGAACGGGCAGGCGGCTGTCCGTCGGGGCGACTTCACCGACACCCGCGCGGGAAGGGTCCTGCAGAAGGGACGCTAGCGACCGTCGCTGCGTCGGTCCCCTTCGGCCGGCAACCGCTTCCATGCGAATCCCGCAGGAGGCGGCCCCTGACGTCTGCGCACGGAACGCGCATCACGGGTCGGGGAGGACGGCGTTCCGAAGTGGAACCCGAAGTCCTCCGGCAGGCGTTCCTCGCCCCAGGCGAAGCCGGAATCGTGCGTGGGGGGAGGTCCCTGGATCCACGGAGCGTCGTGCGTGGCCCATCCCTCCCAGGAGCAGGCCTGGCACCAACGAAGTCTCACGTTGGGCACGCGGCGCAGCAGCCACGCTTCGGGTACGATCCCCACGGTGGCTCCTCCGCATTCCGGGCAGCGCGTGCGGGTCGGCGCACGCCGCAGCGCGGCGGCGAGCGTCGTGGCCAGGAACGCGGCCAGGGTGCCGAGAACGAGCGCAGTTGTCATCAATCGCCGAACAGGGGGGCTTCCCAAAAGGAAGTAGGTGCCTCCTCCAACGTAGGGTGCTGGCTCGAACCTCGCCAAGAGGAAAGGTCCATGCCGGGACCGCCTCGGTTTTTCGCGGGCGCTGCATCGTGTAGACTACCGTGCCGGTCGAACCTCTGAAGGAGTATGGACGTGGGAGCCATCCGGGACTTCATGGACAAGCACTACGTGCACTTCAACGCCCGCGAAACCGTGTGGGCCGCGCGGGCCTATGAAGAGCACCTCGCCAAGGGCGGGAAGATGATGGTGACCTTGGCCGGCGCCATGTCCACGGGAGAACTGGGCATCATTCTCTCCCGCATGATCCGCGAGGGGAAGGTCCACGCCATCTCGTGCACAGGAGCCAATCTGGAGGAGGACGTTTTCAACCTTCTGGCCAACAAGGAATACGAGATCATTCCCGATTGGCGTGCGCTTTCGGTGGACGACGAGGTGGCGCTTTACGAGCGGGGCATGAACCGTGTCACGGACACGTGCATCCCCGAGACCATCATGCGCCATCTGGAGAAGCGCTTGGTGAAGATCTGGGGCGACGCGGCCGAACACGGAGACCGGTACACACCCGCCGAGATCCTCTTCAAGGTGTTGGACGACCCCACGTTGGTGGAGCACTACCAGATCGACCCGGCCAACTCGTGGATGCTGGCTGCCAAGGAGATGGGCATCCCGGTCTGGGCGCCGGGGTGGGAGGACTCCACCACCGGCAACATCTTCGCCGCCAACGTGATGTTGGGGAACGTGAAGCATCACACCTGCGTGAAGACCGGCACGGAGCAGTTCCAGCAGCTCATCGAGTGGTACATGGCGAACAACGGGGCCGACGAAGGCAGGCCGTCGGTCGGCTTCTTCCAGATCGGCGGCGGCATCGCCGGCGATTTCGCCATCTGCGGCGTGCCCTGCATCATCCAGGACCTCCAGAAGGATGTCCCGTTCTGGGGCTATTTCTGCCAGATCACCGACGCCCAGCCGTCGTACGGGGAGTACTCGGGTGCACCGGCGAACGAGAAGATCACATGGGGCAAGCTGGAGGGCTCCGACACGCCGCGCTTCAACATCAATTCCGACGCCAGCATCGTGGCGCCGCTGCTGTTCGCGTACGTGCTCCGCGACTGAGCGGAAAGCTCTGGGCTCCGGCGGCGTAGACAAGCGCATGCGAACAGGGAGCGTCGTCGTCGCGAGCGTCTTGGCCCTCGCCGTTGCGTCGTGCTACGGCACCGACCCGGTGGGCTACGAGTTCGACAAGCAGGAAGGGGATGGCGAGCTGGGTCTCTGGATTCACTCGGGACTCTACAACCGCGCGTACGAACTCCATACGCCGCCCACCATGGATGACGGAGCCCTCCATCCCCTCATCATCTTCCTGCACGGCGCCGGCGACTCCGGTCCCGCGTTCAGGAGGCGCCTTCGGGCCGACGCGGCCACTGACGCCGGAGGCTTCGTCACCGTTTGGCCCAGCGGTATGCAGGGGACGTGGACGGTGGGGTGCGGCTACGACTGCACGCTCGCCGAGGCGCTGGGCGCCGACGACCAGACATTCCTCGAGACCCTGGTGCGCACGCTGGCGAACGAGTTGCCGGTGGATACCACCCGCGTCTACCTCATGGGGTTCGCCCAGGGCGGACAGTTGGCCCACCTGTATGGCTGCCAGAGCGAACTTCCACCTGCGGGCATCGGGGTCGTGGCCGCGGAGATCTACAGGACCGTTGCCCAGCAGTGTGCGCCCCGAGATCGCTTTCCCGTCGGGGTCCTCCATGGCGACCGGGACCCCATCGCCATGTACGGAGGGTTCGGTCCCGGCGCGGTGGTGTTGTCCGCGGTGGAAACGGTGCAGAGTTGGCTGGACGAGTTCCACTGCCTCGACAATCCCCGCGTGCAGTTCGTCCCGGACACGGTCGGGGACTTCACCTCCGCCAGCATCTACCGCTTTTCAGACTGTGACGCCGGCGCCCGGGTGTCCTTCTACCGGGTGTACGAGGGAGGGCATGCGTGGCCAGGCGACACCGGACCGTGGTCCACCTTCCTGGGCCTGCGGAGCGGCAACATCGACGCCACGGATGAGTTCCTGTCGCTGTTCGCGTCCATGGGTGGGGCCGTCCTGGACGGCTGACCGCGGTTCACCGCAGCGGGACGGTCGCCGCTCACGGCCACGGCTGACGCGATCATTCAACGGAGCGCGCGCCGCTCGCCCCCGAACGTCACCCGCACCCCCAGCTGCGCCTGCCACTGCGACGCCGGCGAAACCGTGGACCATGGCTGGGGCGTGACGAGGTCCCCCGTGTCGTTGCGGAAGGGGAGGACGCCGCCGGCCCATTCGGACAGGAGTTCGCCGGTGAGGGGATTCCGCTCGAGGGGCTTCAGCATCGACGACGTGGGTCCGATGGACTCGGCCAGGCCCCAGTTCGAGTTCAGGAGGTTGAGGACGTTGATCATGTCCGCCTCCACACGCAGCGAGGCGTCCCCGACGTTGGCGGTGTGTGCGACGCGCAGGTCCAGGCGGTTCTGCCAGGGGGCCCGGCAGTGGTTCCGGAGCATGGTCTGGCCGATGAACTTCTTGAGGCACTCGTCGGTCTCCAGCGCCGCCTTGAGTCGAGTCGAGGTGCCGAAGCCCGAAGGGAGCTCGAAGGGATCTCGGGGAACGTAGAGTAGGTCGTTGTTCCGGTCGAACGCCGCTCCCAGCGACGGGTATCCGTCCCCGTTGATGTCCCCGGCGTAGACGTAGGAGAAGGGCAGGCCCGACTCGCCGGTGTACAGGAGCGAGATCTCGGTGTCCGCCAAGCCCGGGATGCCCGTTCCGAAGAAGGCCAGCACGACCTTGTGGGGTCGGTCGAAGTTGGACGGGGTGAGGGGCGGATCGTTGGGGTCGCCGTGGGTGGGTGTCTGCCCGTAGTTGGCGACCAGGTCCACCGAGGCCAGGCTCATGCGGTCGTAGGAGCGGGCGTATGCGTATCCCGCCTGGAAGGCCAGCCGGCCGGTGAGGCTCCCCCTCAACTCCGCGCTCACCGAATAGGACCGGTCCCCGCCGCCGTTGGTGACCAGGAGAACCTGTTCATAGTCCGGCAGCAGGCGGATGGGGTTGAACCCGTCGTTGGACGCGGTGCCGAAGTGTGTCCGCGCCGTCCCGCCATACCCGCGAAGGGGCCCCAGCAGGTCGCTCTGGGGAGAGATGTTGATCTCCCGGAGGAGGACCTGATTGATGGAGTGGCTGAAGATCGCGGTGGCGGACGCGCTGAGCCGGGGCGTGATCTCCTGGTCCACCGACGCCGAGAACTTGGCGTATTGGGGATAGGTGAAACCGTCGTCGAACAGGGTGGCGGAGCGCGTGATCCGCGCCGGCGCCGCCAGGCAGCTCGGGTCGGCGATCAGTGGGTCGAAGGGAGGGGTGATGTTCCCGGTGGGCGGATCGTCGGTCCAGCGTCCCGAGCAACTCTCCACCACCGAGCGCAGGCCGGTGCCATGGAAAGCGTTGGCCAGCCACACGTAGGGCAGTTGGCCAGTGAACAGCCCGGCGCCTCCCCGCACCTGGGTGCGGAGCCGGTCACCGGTCTGCCAGTTCAGGCCCAGGCGCGGGGAGAAGAGGAATTGGGCCGAGGGCATGTACGACGTGCTCCGCCCGAAGAAGGCGAGGATCCGCGTGTTCTCCTCCGGGCGGTCCATGACGAAGGGCATGTCCAGGCGGAGTCCGAACTGGAGCGTCAGCGCCCCCAGCTCCACGTGGTCCTGAACGAAGGCCCCGAGCTCGGTGACGTTGAAGGCGATCTCGGCATCCTGTCCTTCCACGAGCACGGAGCGCTGGAAGCGCTGTGGGGCGTTGTTCACGAGGTCCGTCCAACCGGCGTAGAACCAGTCGCCCTGGGCGCCGGGGAGATAGGTCTGCCGGATGTCGTACCAGGTCCCCAGGGCTCCCATGGTCCAAGTGCTGCGGCCCCGTGCCAGGGTGAGCGTGTTGGTCAGCCGGGCGCTGGTCTGGGCCAGA
>DATHZE010000244.1:0-18659 GCA_035458765.1 Longimicrobiales bacterium | reverse complement strand
CACTTCGTAGACCCGGACCTCATCGCCTTCTCCCCCGTAGCGGAGACTGAGGGAGTCGGCCAGGCGGAAGTCGTAGGTGGTTGGGGCGCCGGGGCCCATGGGATGAAGGACTTCGGACACCTCGTCGCCGTCGCCCAGGCGGATGCGGTCGCCGAAGTCGTCCTGGACGACGGTGAGGTGGTCCAGGTGGTAGCGGATGTTGGTGGGGAGGACCTTCTGGTCGCGAAGGCCCACGATGCGCTGCCAGGTCTCGTTGGGCGCCTGCCAGAACAGCTCCAACGCAATCTGGTCGGTCTTCACCAGCGTCTTCTCGTCGGAGTCGGGGCGATCGATGAAGAAATAGACGTATCCGGTGGCCTCGGACCGATAGGAGCGGAACGCCGTGTCCACCACAGTGGAGCGTCGCAGCATACGTGCCCGCCGCACCAGCTCCAGTACCCGACCGTCATTCCACCCGTCCTGCGGCTGGGCCGACAGAGGAGTTCCGTGCCCGGACACCGTCAGGGTGAGAAGTACGGCCAGTGCGACGCGCATGCCGACGTGGCGGACGGTCAACGGGGCTCTCGGATGGGGGTGCAGGGGTCAGGGTTGGTACGCCCTGCGCGCATCGGCGGTTCCCCGAACGAGAAAGGGCCCCGTCCAGTGCGGACGGGGCCCCTATCGTCGGACATCACGGCGGCGTCAGTTGGCGATCCAGAATCCGGAGAGCGAATCCCCGTGGGGGCTCTCCCGGAGCTTCTCGAAGGCACGGTTCCGGATCTGGCGGATCCGTTCGCGGGTGACGCCCAGGAGGGATCCGATCTCCTCGAGCGTGCGCTCTTCTCCGTCGTCGAGTCCGTAGTAGAGGTAGAGGATCTTCCGCTCACGTTCGGTGAGGTACGTCTCGAACATCTCTTCCAGGAACGCGCGGCGGGCCATGGCCTCCACGTCTTCCTCGATGTCCCCTCCGTCGGCGCCTGAGAAGCGTTCCCCGAAGCTGGCACTGTCCCGATCGCTCCGGTCGATGGGCGCATCCAGGCTGAGCTCGGAGGCGGCCACCCGGCGCAGGGCGCGGATGGTGTCCAGAGGCTCGCCCATCTCTTCGGCGATCTCCTGGTCGGTGGGCGAGCGGCCCAGCGTCTGGGTCAGCTGCGTGTCGGTGCGGGACAACCGGGCCAGATTGGAATTCTGGTTCAGCGGAATGCGCACCGAACGGGTCTGCTCAGCCAGCGCCTGGAGCACCGTCTGCCGGATCCACCAAACGGCGTAGGAGATGAACTTCACGCCCTTGTCGGGATCGAACTTCTTCACGGCCTTGAGCAGGCCCTCGTTCCCGATGCAGACGAGCTCGGCCAGTCCGAGACCACGCCCCTGGTACTTCTTCACGTAGGAGATGACGAACCGGAGGTTGGCGGTCACCAATCTCTCCGCGGCTTCCTTGTCTCCCAGACGCGCACGGCGAGCGAGCTCACGCTCCTCCCGGGGGTCCTGAATCAGGGGGTACTTCTCGACATCCTGCAGGTACTGGTCGAATGAATCCAGGCCACGAGAGGAAGAAAACATCCGTTTGTCACATCCTCACCAAGGGTGATCCAGACTCAGCGATCGGCCTCACCGGCAAAAAACCAGGGGTCCGAGCGGGAAGGACCCCGGGGCTGCACACGGTCGAACCGGATGGATTGAGCGTGAAGCGCAAGTTATAAAAGCCTGTTTCCGCGGTCAAAGGTTTTGTCCGCCGTCGCTGGAAACACCTGTGTTCGCCGGCATCTCCTTCGAGGGGCGGAAGATCTACCCATGGGCGGGGGTCCGGTTCCCCGGCGAGGTCAGGCGGGCTGAAACTCGGCCCGCAGACTCTCGGTACCGGGACCGTCCAGCCCCACGTAGAGGTTGGCTGGACTACCGCCCGACGACATGGCCACACGGCGGAAGAAGGCGCTCTGGGATACCTCGTGGGCCTGGAGCGTTCCGAGATCGACCCGGCCGGGCCCGCTCCGGCGGGGATAGACGAAGAGGGGTGTGTTGCCTCGGACCACAACCCAGCCGGTGGCGAAGCGGGGCGCCCCTGGGAGCCGGTGGCCGCCTGCGGGACACCCCCGCAGTCCTCCCCCCGGTGCCATGACGTCTCCCTCGAGGGCATCCCGCACCCAGCGGGGGAAGGTTTCGGGATCGTCCCATCGCGGCTGGCCCAGGGTCTGCCAGGCGCGTGCCCACACCAGGCGGACGGCGAAGGCGAAGGCCCGCACCTGTGACCCGGCCACCCGGCTGCCGGCCACGACCACAGCGCCCGCTGCGGCCAGCGCCCACAGCGGCAGGTCCAGCACAAGCACCACGAGGCCCAGAACCGCCACATCCTCCAGCAGGGCGACCAGGACGCGACTGGGGTGCCTCGCAGAGTCCAGCCAGAACAGGACCCCGCCCCCGGTTCGGGCCGCGTGGGACGCGGAGGCCAGGACGCCGGCAAGGGCCGCACCGGGTACCACCACGGTCAGGGGTTGCCCATCCAGAAGGAGGAGGGCCAAGAGCGCTCCCGCAAGCGGTCGGATGATGGCGTGGAAGGCGTTCCAGAACAGCGCAGCGGCCGGCCATCCTTCGGCGGCCAGCTCGAGGAGGTAGAAGGTCCCCACCATGACGAGCACGCCCGGGGAGTTGAGATCCCCGAGAGCCCCGGGCAGTGACTCCCACCATCCCGTGGCGGGGGCAGCACCCAGAAACAGGAGCGTGAGGTACAGGTCCACCCCGGCCGCCAAGGCGAGGGGGGGGAGCACGAGAAGCTCGGGGGGTATGCCCTGCAAAGGGTTCACCGAAGCACCGAAAGCACCAACGACGCGTTGATTCCGCCGAAGCCGAAGGAATTGGACAGCACCGTGTGGATCGCCTGAGTGCGTCCCTCGGGACCCACGTAGTCCAGGTCGCACCCGTCTCCCGGCTCATCGAGGTTCAACGTGGGTGGCGCCCAACCGTGCTCCATGGCGAGACACGAGATCGCGACCTCGATGGCGCCCGACGCGCCCAGGGCATGTCCGTAGAACGGCTTGGTGCCCGAAACGGAGACAGCGTCGGCGTGGGTGCCCAGGACCCCGCGAATGGCCCGGCTCTCCGTACTGTCGTTCAGGGGAGTGGACGATCCGTGAGCGCTCACGTGGTCGATGTCCGAGGGCTCCACCCCAGCCGACGTGAGAGCCAGACGCATGGCCGCCATGGCCTGGGCGCCGTCGGGTCTCGGGGCGGCCATGTGGTGGGCGTCGTTGGTCACGCCGTAGCCACGAACCTCTCCGTAGATGTGCGCCCCCCGGGCACGGGCATGGCCCTCCTCTTCCAGGACCAGGACGGCGCCCGCTTCTCCCATGACGAAGCCGTCTCGGCCGCCGTCGAAGGGGCGGCACGCGGCGCCGGGATCGTCGTTGCGCTGGCTCATGGCCCGGATGATGGAGAACGAGCCGAAGCACAGGGGGGCCAGGGGGGCCTCGGCGCCGCCGGCGATGGCTACGTCCGCGAGGCCGGACTGGATGAGGCGGAAGGCGTCGCCGACCGCGATGGTCCCCGATGCGCAGCTCATGGCGTTGGTGGAGTTGGGCCCCGTGAAGCCGAACGCGATGGCCGCCTGGCAGCTGGCACCGCCACAGAAGGCGAGCGTAGCCAAACGTGCGTCGACGGCCCTCACTCCATCACGAATGAAGTTGACCACCTGGGCCTCGGCGTGGGCCAAGCCGCCGAGGGCCGACCCCATCTGCACGGCCACGCGCGTCGGGTCCAGGCTGGCGGGATCCAGGGCGGCGTCGTCCAGGGCCAGCTTCGTGGCCGCGATGGTGATCTGGGCGAAGCGGTCCAGGCGCCGGGCCTCATTGCGGTCCATGAAGTCCTCGGGATCGAAGTCCGTGAGTTCGGCCGCGATGCGGGACTTGAAGGGAGAAGCGTCGAAGCGGGTAATGGCCCGGATGGGCGAAATTCCTGAGTGGAGCCCCTTCCAGAGTTCCTTCTTCCCGATGCCGGACGGGGTCACGGGCCCGAGCCCGGTGATCACGACGCGGCGGCGATCCGACCCGAACCGGGTGCCTTCACTTGGCAAGTCGTTCTCTCCGTTCCGCCTCGGCGGCAACTCCGGCAAGGGTGAGACCAGCGATGTGGCTGACGAAGCGCGGTCCGATGACCCGCTCCGCGGCGAACCGACCGATGAGCGGCCACCCGGGGCCCGTCCATTCGTGGACGATGCTCAGGTGGCTGCACCCACCGGGTGCGGCGCTGACCCGCCAAACGACGTCCATACCGGAGGTGACACCACGGACGTGGCGATAGCGGACGACCCGCTCCGCGGCATCGTGCTCCATTTCCGAGACCCACCAGGTGGGGTACCCGAGGGGCCCGAAGTGTCGCCACGCGGCCATCTCAACAACCCCCTGCGCGAAGCTGTCCTTTCTGAGGAACCGCACCCAGCGGTAGTGCGGAAGGATGTCCGGCCAACCCTCGACATCAGCGGCTACGCGAAACGCGATGTCGGGAGAAGCGCTGCAGGTCTGCTCGTCGATGGTACGCACGGCGTCTCGGGATGGGGTTGGAGGTTGTGGCGTCTGGCTACCCCGGTCATCATCCAAGGATCACCAACGCCGCCGAGGGCGGCCAGGCACGGGGATGGTACATGGGTTGGACTCGGTGGGTCGTGGGGGCGATGGGGGCTCTCGTCGTGGGCGTTCCGGCGGGAGCGCAGCAAAGGGATACGGTGCGCACGGACACGATGGTGTTCCGCATCGAGGAGATCCGGGTTCAGGCGCGACGTCCCGTCACCACCGTGGGCGGCGCCAGCGCCATCGAAGTGACGGTGGACTCCCTGGGACTTTCCGCCGCACCCACCGTCGAGGAGGTCCTCCGCGAGATCCCGTCCGTCCATGTGCGCACCAACTCCCGAGGCGAGTCGGAGATCTCCGTGCGTGGTTCGGAATCCCGTCAGGTCGCCCTCCTGGTGGATGGCGTGCCCATCTCGCTGGGATGGGACGCACGCACCGACGTGTCGGTCCTGCCCGCCGCCGCAGCCCACGAGGTCACGCTGGTCCGGGGACTCTCCTCGATTCTCCACGGTCCCAACGTTCTGGGGGGGGTGGTGGAGATGAGCGTGGCTCGGGGGGGGCATTTTCCGGAGCGGTCCGCGCTCCACCTCGCCGGGGGGTACGACGGCGTCGGCGGGTACACGAGCTCCGCGGCTGGCTCCGTGCCCTGGGAGACTTCCAGCGGTCGATGGCTGGTGCGTGCGGGGGTGGGGTGGCGTGACTCGCCCGGGTCTCCGCTGGCGAAGGGTGTGGTGGAGCCGGTCGCCACGGCCGAGGATCTGCGGCTGAACACCGACGCGCGGATCCGGGACGGATTCCTCGCGGTCCGGTACGCGCGGGACGAGGGCTCGTGGTTCACGCTCTCCACGTCCACCTTCAAGGCGGAGCGCGGGATCGCGGCCGAGTTGGGGGCCGCCGCGCCCCGCCTGTGGCGGTATCCGGACGTCTCCCGCACGATCGTAGCCGCATCGGCCGGCACCGGGGACCGGAAAACACCTCTGGGTAGGGGTGACCTGGAGTTGAGCCTTGGCCTGGACGCGGGGCACTCCGAGATCCAGTCCTTTGCCGACCGGACCTACACCGGCGTGATCGGGTCCGAGGTGGGTGACGACCGAACCCTCACGCTCCGCCTCCTGGGCGATCACACCCTGGGTCCGCGAGGCGATCTGAGGGGGGCGTTCACGTATGCGACCATCGCCCATGAAGAGACGGTCGACGGCCCCGCGAGCGAGTACGAGCAGCGGCTCTTGAGCTTGGGCGGTGAGACGGTGTGGCGCCTCCTGGAGGATCCCACGGGGCCGCTGCAGGCTCTGCGCCTGAGCTTCGGCGGAGTGTACGACCACGGAACGACGCCCAAGACCGGCGGCCTTCCCGGCTTGGGCACACTCGGGGATTGGGGTGCACGGGTCGGCGTCACCGCCCTCATCAACGGCGGCCAGACCCTGCTTCACGCCGGGATGAGTCGGCGAGGTCGCTTTCCGGCGCTTCGGGAGACCTATTCCGAATCGCTGAACCGATTCGAGCCCAATCCCGAGTTGCGCCCAGAGCACCTGGCCGCAGTGGAGGGCGGGATCACCACGAAGCTGGGACGGGGGGAGGTCCAGCTCGTCGGCTTCCGCCACAACCTCACGGACGCCATCCGTCGGATCACGCTTCCCAACAAGAAGCGGCAGCGGATCAACTCGGACCAGCTCCGGAGCACAGGCATCGAGGTGCTCTTCACGCAGACGGTGCGGTCGCTGGTGCTGGGGGGAGACTTGACCCTCCAGTCGGTGGATCTGACCGATCCGACATCGAGCGTGTCCACCCGACCCGAGAATCTGCCGGAGCGGAGCGGGAGTGCCCACGTGCGCTTTCCCCTGGGATCTTCCGGCTTCACTGCCGGGGCCGAGGCGCGCTACACCGGCACCCAGTTCTGCCAGGACCCTGACTCGGGCTCGGACGTCGAGCTCGAGGGGGGCACGTGGCTCAACGGAGATCTGGCTCGGACCTGGCGACTGCCCACCACCATGAACATGCTGTCCCGTCTCGAGACGAGACTGGGCGTGGACAACCTCTCGGACAAAGCGTTGTACGACCAATGCGGACTGCCGCGCCCCGGCCGCCTACTGCGACTTCAGGTCCGCTTGTTCTGAGCCCGGGTTCCCGCCCAGACCGATGGGCGGAGCAGGGTCGAAGGGGAGGCTGCGTCTCCCGTGACGCGGATCACCTTCTGCAACCCTCCTGAGGCGTCCAGGCGCTGCAGCAGCGGTCTCCGCAACGCGGGGCGGGCCATGACGCGGTCCACTCCGCGTTGTACGAGGCGGCTCCAGCGCACCTCCCGGACCCATCGTCCGCTGTACCTCCGCAGATGCTCCCATGATCCCGGGTCTCCCTCCCCCAGGGTCAGGTGGCACGCTTCGGCGGCGAGCTCCGCCGAGCGAAGCGCGCGGTAGATGCCCTGGCCGGTGAAGGGGTCGAAGTACCCGGCGGCGTCTCCTGCGAGGACCACGCCAGGGGCCCAGCATCGTCGCGTGGGCCAGTCGAAGGGTCCCGACGCCCAGGGTCCCTCCTCCAAGGTCCAGGCGGCTTCGGGAAAGCGGTCACGCATGACGGACCCCAGATAGTCCACGGGATCGCCCGCAAGGCGATGCCCGTCTCTGCGCGCGTCCACCACCAAGGTCACGTTCCATAGGCCCGCCCCCACCGGGGCCACCCCCAAGGTGCACCCGTCCCGAACGTCCAACACGCCGCGATGGGAGGGGAGCCCGCTTCCAACAACGTGGACCGTGACCGATACCTTCCGTTGCCGAGGCCCTCGGGCCAGGAGGCCCAGGCTGCGGGAAACCACGGACCGCAGCCCGTCGGCTCCGACGACCAGTCTGGGTCGCACCGTGCGGTGCTCGCCTTCCCCGTGGAGCGTGACCGTGGGCCGGGCGCCGGATGTTCCGGCCGGCGTGACGCGCTCCACCCGTTGTTCCTGAAGGAAGGAGACGCCTGCGGACTTGGCCGCTGACAGCAGCGCATGGTCGAGGAGCTTGCGCGGGACACCGAGCCCGTGGAGGTCTCCTCCGAAATCCCCGGCCACATCGGATCCGTCGGTCCGCAGCCGCCAGCCGTCCAGTCGGCTGGGTGCCAGGGACAGGACCGCATCCAGCAGTCCCAGCCGCCGAAGTGCGGCGACCGCTCCGGGATTGACGCACTCGCCACACGCTTTGGCACGTGGGAAGCGGGCCCGGTCCACCACCTGGACGTGCCAGCCCGCTCGGGCCAGGAGGTGGGCAGCCGTGCTCCCGGCCGGCCCTCCACCCACGACGAGGACGTCAGGATCGGGATTCGTCACGGCCTCCCCTCCAGGACGACGCGCCAGGGGAAGTGGCGGCGCACCCGTACCTCCGAGAGGCCCGCGCGCACACCCACGTCGCCAAGCTCGGAGGCCGTGAAGGAGCGCCGCACCGAAAGTGGACCGTCGTTACGGGTGAGGCGATTCCCCCGCCACAAGGTGGCGGCCAGCGCTCGGGCGCCCAGGTAATTGAGGCGCGTGCGTTCCAGGTCGTTGACGAGAACGACGCAACGGGTGACCCGCCGCATCTCCCGCACCAAGCGCACGGCCTCGTCGTCGGGAAAATGGTGCAGGGTCAGCGTGCAGAGGGACAGGTCGAACGACGCGTCGGCAAAAGGAAGGCGGAGGGCGTCGCCCAACACCACGGTAGCACCGGCGTCGCGGGCGAGGGCAGCGGTTTGCCTCCCGATCTCCACGCCGACCCCGGTCCATGATCGGTTCCTGTCCAGGGCCCAGGAGGTGACCTCCCGCAGCGTGATGCCGTTCCCGGTTCCCACGTCGAGGATTCGAGCCGTCGGGAGGACCGGCAGCCAGGCCGCCAGGTGTCGGCGCAAGGCCCGTGTGCCTCCCAACCATCTGTTGACCTGGGCGACCTGGTCGAGGGAGTGGGACAGCTCGTCGGAGTCGTGGTGGGAAGCGTCGAGAAGCTCGGCCTGGAGGGAGCGCGTCCTCACTGCGAAGGCTCGACATGGACGACCACCTCGCGGGCGCCCAGTGCGGTCGCCACTCGGTGCTCCACCTCGTCGGCCATCGCATGGGAGGTCGCGACGTCCAGGTCCGGCGACACGGAGATGGTGAGTTCGGCGAAACGCTCTCCTCTTCGCCCTCTCGAGCGGATCTGATAGGCGGATCGGACCCCTCGTACCTCGAGGGCAAGGCTCTCGATGCGGGCGGGTTCCACGGCCCGGGAGTCGACGAGTACCGGAACGCTCTCCTTGACGATGTCCCACCCGGTGAACGCGATGAGGATCGCCACCAGGATGGTGGCCACGGGGTCCGCCACGGGGTACCCCAGGCGGATCGCCACCAGTCCCACCAGCACCGCGAGGGTGGTGAACACGTCGGCCCGGGTGTGGGCCGCGTCGGCCAGGAGGAGGTCGCTCCCCAGGCGGCGGCCAACCCGGGACTCGTACCGGGTTATCAACACGCCCGCCACCACCGAGAAGCCCATGAGCGCCACGGCCCATGGTGAGATGTCCGCCGAGGGATACTGACCTGCCATGACCCGCAGGATGGCGTGCTGCACCAGCTCGAACACCGTGATGGAGAGGATGCCCACCAGCGCCAGCGCGCCCAGGGTCTCGAACTTCGTATGCCCGTAGGGGTGGTCGTCGTCGGGTTCCTGGGCCGCGACCCGTGCCAGGGCCAGGGCGAAGATGTTGTTGGTGGCGTCCAGGGAAGAGTGGAAGGTCTCGGCCACGACGGACAGGGCGTGAGACAGGGTCCAGACGCCCAGCTTCACCCCGACCACCGCCAGGTTCATCCAAAGAACCATTCGCAGGACCCGTCGCACCTCCAGGGCACGGGTCGAAGGGTTTCCGTTCATCAGCGGCCGTCCGTGGTGAAGTAGTCCGGGCCCACCCTCATTCTTCGACTCCGTCCAACCTGAGCGTCTGCGAATCCTGCCCCCACACCCAGTATCTCCAACAGCGTGACGCGGAAGATGGGGCCCCGGGAGGAGTCCATCCCCAGGGGGAATGCCAGGTCCAATCGGGCCACGCCGCGCGTCCCCGACGGGAAGCCCAGGCGAAGCCCTGCGCCGACGCTGCCCTTCCAACCCGAATCCACACCCCAGGGCACCTCCGCTGCCCACCCCCGGCCGGCGTCGCCGAACAGCGTGAGCCCGAGGTCGAAGAGTTCGGGGGCAGGCCAGTTCAGGAGGATGCGATCCTCGAACGTGAGGAGCACCCGCCGGCCGCCGGGGAAATCCTCCTCGTTCAGGCCCCGAATCCCTCCCCGCCCTCCCATGGTGAGTTGGAAAGGGGTGTCCATGGCCCAACCCCCCGAAGCCGACACGCGGGCGAAGAACGTCTGCCCCGGCATCTTCCGGGAACGGACGTACCCGTACAGGTCGATTTCACCCAGCACATCCCTCCATCCGTCGCCGTTCACGCCTCGGGAAAAGACCTGGCGACCCTCCAGCGCACCGCTGAAGAAGATGAAGGAGGTGCCCGGGTCGTGGGCCGCGAAGAGACGAAGGCGCCCATAGAGGTCGTCGGCGTGGGGGAGCTGGGAGCCGGACAGCACACCCACGCTCCGTCCCAACGCGAGCCCCACGTCGGTGCCCAAGCGGATGTCCTGGTCCCCTCGAAGAGACTCCAGGCCACGCACGCGAGCGAAGCGGAGATTCCGCTGCCCCACGAAGACGTTCAGACGCGTCGTGGCCGCGCCGTGAACCTGTCCCCGGATCAGGTCGGCCAGCCCCGTCGGGGCCGTGTCCGTGTTCCCGAAATCGTTGTTGCGGGCGATCTCCAGGCCCTCCGGATAGCCTCCGAAGTCCAGTTTCTCATGCGTGATCCCCACCCCCAGCAGGGTGAGCGAGCCCGGACGGCCCAGGCGGCCCGCCACCGAGATCTCGGCTCGCTCGTCCAGAAGCGGGAGAAGGAGGTGGCTGTAGTCGACCCCCTCTCCCGACACCACGTAGGGGAAGAGTTCGTCGCGTCGGTGGTAGGACTGGCGGAGGGCGAGGCGGCCAACTTCGCCCACGAAGGGGTAGGCCATCCCCTGGTCCAGGAACCTCCCGGCCCGGGTGCGCCCCGCCGAAACGGCCGCGTCGGTTCGTGAGCCGAAGAGGCGAGGCAGGTTGAGCCGGGCGCCCAACTCCTTTCGTTCCCTTCGTTGCCGGAAGAAGACCGAGGCCTGCGCCCCCAGCCCCGCGACGTTCTCCTCGGACAGTTCGAGGGTCTCGAGCTGGATGCCGTCGTCGAATGTCGGACCGAAGTCGACCCGGGTCGTCCACTCGTCCTGTGTGTCCACCACGACGTGTTGAGTGCCGTCGGACTGGGGCACGGCGAAGATGTCGACCCTGGCCATGAACACGTACTGCCTCAGGAGTCGTTCCGACTCTTCCAGGAGGAACGGATCGAGGCAGTCGCCGACACCGAAAAGAAGCTCTCTGCGAATGAAGCTCTCGCGGGTCTTCACGTGGAGCGCGTTGGCCAGCTTGTAGACACCACGGAGGACGCCACCGGCCTGAAGTTGGTCCAGATCGAAGATCGAGTGGTTGTCGACGAAGACGTGGGATATGAGGCCCGGCCCGCACGCGTCGAGCGCCGTGGACGGCGCCGCCGGCTCCTGGGCGCCGAGAGGAACGACCGCCAGTGCCCCCAACGCGAGGGCGTGCCGGAGGTGCGCGCGAAAGCGCGCCGGGCGGGCGTTGAAGGCAGGCGGGATGACGACCTCCCAGGGGTTACTTGGCCGGCGGTGCTGGAGTCTCAATCTACGCCAGTCGCAGAGGTTTGACATGGCCCCGCCGACTCTCCAACGTCCATGTTCTCACCAAGAAAACTCTCGGAGAATCCGTCATCATGGCGAACCGCCGCAAGGAAGCCCTCGATTACCACTCGCAGGGCCGTCCTGGAAAGATCGAAGTCGTGGCCACGAAGGCTGTGGCCACGGCACGTGACCTCTCGTTGGCCTACTCCCCCGGCGTCGCCGAGCCGTGCCGGGAGATCCACGCCAACCCCGAGGACGTATTCAAGTACACCGCCCGCGGCAACCTGGTCGCCGTCGTGTCGAACGGCACGGCCGTTCTGGGTTTGGGCAACCTCGGGCCGCTGGCTTCCAAGCCGGTCATGGAGGGCAAGGGCGTCCTGTTCAAGCGCTTTGCGGGCATCGACGTGTTCGACCTCGAGGTCGGCTCGGAGGATCCCGCGGACGTCATCAAGTTCTGTCAGCTCCTGGAGCCGACGGTGGGCGGCATCAACCTGGAGGACATCAGTGCTCCGGCGTGCTTCGTCATCGAACAGACGCTCAAGGAGACCATGGACATCCCGGTCTTCCATGACGACCAGCACGGCACCGCCATCATCGCGGCGGCGGCGCTTCTGAACGCCCTGGACATCATCGGCAAGCAGATCGAACAGGTGAAGGTCGTATTCAGCGGCGCGGGTGCCTCGGCGCTTTCGACGGCGGCGCATTTCCAGCGCCTGGGTGTCGATGCGCGGAACATTCTCATCGCCGACTCGAAGGGGGTCCTGTACGAGGGACGCACCGAGGGGATGAACGAATACAAGGCCCCCTACGCCGTGAAGACCGATGCACGCACGTTGGCGGACGCCATGAAGGGCGCCGACGTGTTCGTGGGTCTTTCCATGAAGGGCGTGGTGGACAAGGCCATGGTGGCCTCCATGGCGGAGAACCCCATCATCTTCGCGCTGGCGAATCCGGATCCGGAGATCCTGCCTGAGGAGGTCGCCGAAGTCCGTGACGACGCCATCATGGCCACGGGACGCTCCGACTACCCGAATCAGGTGAACAACGTCCTGGGATTCCCGTTCATCTTCCGCGGCGCACTGGACGTCAGGGCCAGGGGCGTCAACCACGAGATGATGCTGGCGGCCACGCGCGCCCTGGCGAAACTCGCCCGGGAAGAGGTGCCCGACACGGTACGGGGGGCTTATGAGGGCTCCGACATCACCTTCGGCCGTGAGTACCTCATTCCCAAGCCTTTCGATCATCGAGTGCTCTTCTACGTGGCGCCGGCGGTGGCCAAAGCCGCCATGGACACGGGCCTGGCGCGCAGCACCGTGGACCTCGACGAATACCGTGATCGGCTCCGCGCGAGCCTCGGGCCCGGCAGGGAGGTCATGCGGTGGATGACGAACCGCGCCCGCAGACATCCGCCAAGGGTGGTTTTCCCGGAAGGCCACAACGATTCCATCATCAGGGCTGCCGTCCAGATGGTGGAGGAGGGGGTGGCCCAGCCGGTTCTGCTGGGTCGTCCACCTCGCGTCGAGGAGAAGGCCCATGCGCTCGGCCTGAAGCTGAAGGGCGTAGAGATCGTCTACGCCGCCCCCATGGAGGCGAAGCGTCGCGACTTCGCCGCCACCATGTACGAGCGGCGCGCCCGCAAGGGTCTGACCATGGAGGAGGCGCGCTGGAACATGTACAAGCCGATCTACTTCGCGGCCTCCATGCTCCAAGCCGGGGAGGTGGACGCCATGGTCGCGGGGATCGAGGCCAACTACGGCGAGATCCTGCGTCCGTCGCTCCAGGTCATCGGCGTCGCGGACGGGGTTCGCAAGGTCGCGGGTCTGTACATGCTCGCCTTTCCCAACCGTGAACTCCTCTTCCTGGCGGACACGACGGTCAACATCGAGCCTGACGCCCGCACGCTGGCGGACATCGCACTGCAGACCGCGGTGTTCGTGAAGGAGCTGGGAATCGAGCCCCGGATCGCCATGGTGAGCTTTTCGAACTTCGGTTCGGCGGACCACCCGGAAGCGGCCAGCGCGGCCGAGGCCGTGCGCCTGGTGCGGGCAGAGAACCCCGATCTCGAGATCGACGGCGAGATGCAGGCCGACACCGCCGTGGACGCCGCCAAGCTCCGCGGCTATGGATTCAGCCATCTGAAGCAGCCCGCCAACGTTCTGGTCTTCTCCAGGCTGGCGGCGGCCAACACCGCCTACAAGCTCCTGGACCACCTCGGTGGTGCAGACGCGATAGGGCCTGTGCTCCTTGGAATGAAGCGACCCGTCCACATTCTCCAGCGCGGCTGCTCGGTGCAGGACATATTGAATCTGACGACGGTTGCCTCGGTGGACTGGCAAGCCAGAACGAAGCAGATTTGAGGTTTGTACACGAGATCTCGGTCGGGACCGAAACCAACGAAGGCATAGAGCCAATGACACAAGAGAACAGCGGGGGGCCCGTGGCCGTGGCCTCCAGGGCCGGGAGCTACGGCCTGGAAAACCACGGGCTGAACCCCACGAACGTCCACTGGAACCTGTCTCCGGCCCGTCTCTACGAGGAGTCGTTCGGACGCCAGGACGGCGTGCTGGCCCACATGGGCGCGTTGACCACCTCGACTGCCCCCTACACGGGTCGTTCGGCCAACGACAAATTCGTGGTCCGGGACGGGACCACGGAGAGCACGGTGGACTGGGGCAAGGTGAACGTCCCGATGTCGCCGGAGAACTTCGCGGCACTCCGGAAGGACGTGGTCGACTACCTGAACGGCCAGGAGGTCTACGTCCGCGACGCCCGGGCCGGCGCCGACGAAGCCTATGGCATCAACGTCCGGGTGGTGAGCGAGAGCCCTTGGCACTCTCTCTTCGCGTACAACATGTTCCTCCGGCCCACCCCGGAGGAGCTGGAGACCATGGTTCCCGACTGGACCGTCCTCCACGCGCCGCATTTCAAAGGGATTCCCGAGAAGCACGGGACCCGCTCCGACGTCTTCATCGTGGCGAACTTCACCGCGAAGGAAGTCCTCATCGGAGGGACGCGGTATGCCGGCGAGATCAAGAAGTCGATCTTCTCGGTCATGAACTACATCCTGCCCGAGCAGGGCGTCCTGCCCATGCACTGCTCGGCCAACGTGGGCCGGGACGGCGACGTGGCGCTCTTCTTCGGCCTGTCGGGCACGGGCAAGACGACGCTGTCCGCCGATCCGGACCGGGGCCTCATCGGCGACGACGAGCACGGATGGAGCCGCCACGGCGTCTTCAACTTCGAGGGTGGCTGTTACGCCAAGACCATCCACCTGTCGCCGGCGGGGGAACCGGAGATCTTCCGGGCCACCCAGATGTTCGGGACGATCCTGGAGAACGTGGTTCTCCACAACGGCGCGCGGACCATCGACTTCGGCGACGGCTCCATCACGGAGAACACGCGGGCCTCCTACCCCATCCACTACATCCCCAACGCGGTGCCCACGGGTCAGGGCGGTCAGCCCAAGAACGTCGTCTTCCTCACTGCCGACGCATATGGGGTGCTCCCACCGATCTCCCGCCTCACGCCCGAACAGGCCATGTATCACTTTCTGTCGGGTTACACCGCGAAGCTGGCTGGGACGGAGCGGGGGGTCACCGAGCCCAAGGCTGCGTTCAGTGCTTGCTTCGGCGCGCCGTTCCTGCCCCGGCACCCTGGCGTCTACGCCAAGATGCTGGGAGAGGAACTCCGAGCCCACAAGGTGCACGTCTGGCTGGTGAACACGGGGTGGACGGGTGGGCCGTATGGCGTGGGCAACCGGATGTCGTTGGGCCTCACACGGTCCATGATCAAGGCGGCGTTGGCCGGTGACCTCGACCACGTCAAGACCGAAGTCGACCCGGTGTTCGGGCTGAACATCCCGACGTCGGTGATGGGCGTGCCAACGGAGGTCCTCAACCCGCGCGGCACGTGGGCGGATGGGGAGGCCTACGACGCCCAGGCCGCCAAACTGGCGGGCATGTTCAAGGCGAACTTCGAGACGTTCGCCGACCAGGTGCCCCCGGAGGTGAAGGCCGCAGGGCCGCGCTGACGCGCGCAGCATGGAGTCGACGTCTCAGGACATGACGGGGGCTGGACCTCGGCGGGATGGAGGGCGGCCCCCGTTCGTTGGCCCCGGATGAATCGGGGGGGAGAGCCGGCGCGACCGGTGGTGTGGCGGAGGGCAGGAGTCCGGGCTTCTTTACATTGTCGGCCCACCCAGCTTAAATAGGCGCCATGATCACCCCTCCCGATGACCTCACAGCTGCCTTGGGCGGCGATTACGAATTCGTCCGCACCCTGGGTTCCGGGAACGCCGCGACCGTCTATCTCGCCAAGGACCGGGCGCTGGGCGTGCTCGTGGCCATCAAGGCCCTCAATCCGTCCCGCTCCCAGGAGGAGACGGCCCGGAAGCGCTTCGAGCGTGAGGCCCGGTCGGCTGCGTCTCTGGCCGATCATCCCAACATCGTGGCCGTTTCCCGCTTCGGTGTGGCGGAGGGGCGCACGCCCTACGTGATCATGCAGTACGTGAAGGGACGTACCATGGAGGAACGCCTCAAGGCCGAGGGGCGACTCCCCATGGCCGAGGCTCGGCGAGTGCTCGCGGACGTGGCGTCGGCCCTTTCGGTGGCGCACGAGAAGGGCATCGTGCATCGAGACGTCCGTCTGGGGAACGTGCTCTGGGACGAGGAAAAGGAGCGAGCACTCCTTACGGATTTCGGCATCGCCGCCGTCATGGATCCCAGCGGCATGCAGGCGTCACGGCTCACGTCCACCGGCCAGATGCTGGCGGATCCGAAGTATCAGACGCCGGAGCAGCTTCAGGACCATGCCGTGACGCAGTTGTCCGACGTCTACCTGTTCGGGGTCCTGGGCTACGAGCTCCTCACAGGCGAGGGCCCCTACGACGCGAGGTCCAACACCGAGTGGATCAATGCCCACCTGCGCATGGATCCCCGAGACCTGAGAGCCTTCCGCCCCGACGCGGATCCGGCCCTCGCGGATCTCCTGCGCCGTTGCCTGGCCCGGGAGCCGCAGCACAGGCCCTCGGTGAAGGACATCATCCGGGTGCTGAAGGGGGATGAGGGGGCTGGCGGTGCGTCCGCCGCCGTTGACGATCTCGAGGAATTGGTGCGCCGCAGGGTGCCCCAGATCGTCATCATCACCGCAGGCGCGGGGATCACCCTCATCGGACTGGCGGACGCCCTCGAAGAGATGCTTCCTCCCGACGCGAAGCTTCTCGCCGTCATCTTCGCCGTGGCCGCCGTATTGGCTTCAGGTGTGGTGGGGTGGTTCCACGGAGAGAAGGGGAAGCAGCGTGCGCCCACCGTCGAGTGGGCGCTTCTGGGGTTGGTTGCCGCGGCCTGGCTCATCGTGAGTTGGTTCGCCGTGGCCAGGTGACGGAACCCGGCCTAGCTTTCCCGTCCCGTCCGGGGCGGTCCCGGACGTGTCCCATCAATCAGGGTTAGTCATGAAGTCGATCCGCCCCACCGCTCTCGTCGTGGCGGCCATTTCCGTCGCGTCCGTGGCCGCATCCGCCCAGGAGCCGCGCGCCGTCCCGGCGGACGTCCCCGCCCGGTACCACGCCCTTCCTCCGGTTCGCCAACAGGCCGCCGAGATGCAGGAGTGGGTGGAGGCTCGCCTGACCCGCGTGCTTCCGGCCCTTATGGCCGAGTACGGCGCCGACATGTGGATCCTGTCCATGCGCGAGTACGGAGAGGACCCCGTGTTCTGGTCCATGATCTCCGAAACCACCTTCGCGGCCCGCCGCCGCTCCATCTACGTGTTCAACCGGCAGGACGACGGCTCGGTGGAGCGCCTGGCCCTGGGCGGGTCGTCCCAGGGCGGGCTCTTCCAGATCTATCGCTCGCCCCACCCCACCCCCACGGGGGAGGAAGCCGAGCTCTGGGGCGATGAGCAGTGGCGCCTGCTCCGCGAGATCGTGGCGGACCGGGACCCCGGCAACATCGTCCTGAACATCGACGACACCTGGGCCTTCGCCGACGGCCTGGGCGCCGGCGAGCGCGAAGCGCTCGAGGAGGCGTTGGGGCCCGAGTACCTGAAGCGGGTCAAGCGGATCCCCCAACTTGCCACAGACTATATCGAAGTGCGCGTCCCCGAGATGATGCCCCGCTACCGCAACATCGAAGAGACGGTCCACGCCATCATCTCCGAAGCGTTCTCCAACTCGGTCATCACGCCGGGGGTGACCACCACCGAAGACGTGGTGTGGTGGCTCCGCCAGAAGGTGAACGACCTGGGGTACGGCACGTGGTTCCAACCGTCGGTCTCGGTGCAGCGCGACGGCGAGGAACACGAGGGCGAGGACGCCGTCATTCAGCGGGGTGACCTGCTGTGGACCGATTTCGGCGTCATCGGCATGCGCCTCAAGACCGACACGCAGCATCTGGGCTACGTGCTCCAGGTGGGCGAGACGGACGCGCCCGACGGACTCAAGGCGTGCCTGGCGGCCAGCAACCGCATGCAGGACATCCAACTCGCGGAGATGACGCCGGGCCGAACCGGCAACGAGGCCCTGGCGGCGGCGCTGGCCCGGATGGAGAACGAGAAGATCACCGGGTCGCTCTACTCCCACCCCATCGGGGACCACGGTCACGGCGCTGGACCCCTCATCGGCATGTGGGATCGGCAGGAGGGCGTGCCGGGGCGGGGTGACGCGAAGATCCGCCCGTCCACCTGGTTCTCGATCGAACTGCAGGCGACGGTCCCCATCCCCGAGTGGGGGGGCAAGACCGCTTCCTGCAAGCAGGAGGAGGAGGCGTTCCTGGACGCCGACGGCGACCGCCATTGGGTCTTCCGCCGCCAGGAGCGCCTCCACCTCGTGTGGTAGCGGAGAGCTGACGGATCCCCCCGGAACCCGGGGGATGCCTGGAGGAGTGAGATAGCGCTATCGGCCTTCCGCCTACATACTTGCACGCTCCTCAGTTCGTCCCACATAAGGATCCTCCCACATGCCTCCCGCGCCCCGGAACCGGTCCTTCGACCGGCGTATCGTGGACGGCCCCATTCCCGGGGCGGTCTGGCGCTTGGCATGGCCCACCATGCTCCAGAACATCATCGGAGGGCTCCAGGGCCTCATCGATCACATCATGGTGGGGCGTTACGTGGGCTTCACGGGCAACGCCGCCATCGGCGTGTCGTGGCAGATCTTCCTGGTGGTCATCGTCTTCATTTCGTCGGTCTTCACCGGCATGGGCGTGCTGGTGGCGCGCTTCACCGGCCAGAACGACCACGACAAGGTGAATCGGACGGTCTACCAGGCCTTCATGACCGCCGCGACCCTGTCCATCGGCGTGATGGCGCCCCTGGGGTATCTCCTGGCGCCGTGGCTGTTGAATCTGGTCCAGGCGGCGCCGGAGGTGCAGGCCGAGGCGCTCCCGTACCTG
>DATHZE010000243.1:0-8712 GCA_035458765.1 Longimicrobiales bacterium | reverse complement strand
GGATTCGTCGCGGACCGTGAGCACCTTCAGGCGCCCATGGCCTGCTTGACCCGCTCGTTCACGACCTCTCCCGCGTGGGTGACCGTCGAAGGCCCCACCACGTCATTGGAGAAGTCCAGGTTCAGAGTGCCTTCCTTCATGTCCACGAATTCGCCCACCAGCGTCACGATGTTCTTCGAGTACATCTGGCTGGCGTGCACCGGAACCAGAGTCGCGATATTGCCCGGGCCGATGAGCTGCACGCCGTGGGCGATGCTGGTCTCACCGTGCTTGGTCAACACGCAGTTGCCGCCGGTCTCGGACGCCAGATCGATGATGACCGAGCCGTCCTTCATGGACTTCAGCATGTCCTCGGTGATCAGGACAGGTGCCTTCCTGCCGGGGATCGCCGCCGTCGTGATGACGATGTCGGCGTCTGCGATGTGCGCGGCGATGAGTTCGAGCTCCTTCTTGTGCTGGTCTTCGGAGAGCTCCTTGGCATAGCCGCCCTCACCCTCGGCGGTGACCGACTCTTCCGCTTCGATGAACTTGGCTCCGAGACTCTGCACCTGCTCCTTCACCGCGGGCCGGACGTCGAAGGCCTCCACGACCGCCCCGAGCCGCTTGGCCGTGGCGATGGCCTGGAGTCCCGCAACGCCGGC
Source organism: Longimicrobiales bacterium (assembly GCA_035458765.1). GTDB lineage: Bacteria > Gemmatimonadota > Gemmatimonadetes > Longimicrobiales > Gaopeijiaceae > SZUA-318. Next base: position 8,071 of record DATHZE010000243.1, on the reverse strand, counting down.
GCCCAGAACGAGTGCCTTGGCGGGCCGGATCGTGCCGGCGGCCGTCGTGAACATGGGAAGGAATTTCGGCAGATGGTCGGCGGCCATGAGCACCGCCTTGTATCCCGCCACGGTCGCTTGCGAAGAAAGCGCGTCCATGGACTGGGCCCGGGTGATCCGCGGAACCATCTCCATGGAGATGCTCGTGATCTTGCCGTCCCGGAGTTTGCGAACCAGATCGAGGTCCGTGAGGGGGCTCAGGAACGACACCAGGATGGTGCCTTCGCCCATCCCGCCCACTTCGGTGGCTGACGGTGGATTGATATGCAGCACCATGCCAGCCCCCTGGAGGGCTTCGGCGGCGCTGGCCGCGATGGTTGCCCCGGCGGACCGATAGTCTTCGTCGGAGGCGCCGGAACTGGCGCCAGCGCCGGTCTCCACCACGACCTCAAGACCCGCTTTGATGAGCGTTTGGACACCCTGGGCCACCAGGGCCACCCGATGCTCGCCGGGCCTCGTTTCCTTCAGGACGGCGACCTTCATGGACGCGCTCCCTTGTGGGTTGCCATTGTCGGAGAAACACCATGCCGGCCGCATCCGTCCGCTGACCAGCAACGTAGGGTACCCGTGGACGTGGAGGGACACAAGCGGGAAATCCCCTACGCTTGCGGGGGGTCCTTCACCGCCCCCACCATGTTCCCCTGCCAGAGGCATTTCAGCGGAGAACCAACCGATGGACAACGACCGGAACAGGGCATCCGACCCCACCCCTCGGTCGGTTGTTACGGCCCTGGACCGACGGGACTTCCTGGCCTACTTCTCCGCCGCGGGGCTCGCTGGGACTCTTCTTCCCGGAGTTCTCTGGGCCAAGATGCAGGAGGCCGGCGCCGTGACCGCCGAGGTACTTGCAGAAGCGGAAAAGGTGGCCGGACTGGAGTTCACCGAAGGAGAGCGGGAGATGATGCTCCAGGGGCTGAACCAGAACCTGGAGTCCTACGAGGCACTGAGGTCCCTCCCCATACCCAACAGCGTACCGCCGGCGGTGCGGTTCGATCCCATGCCCGCCGGAAAGGCGTATCCCACGGAGCAGCGCCCGTTCCGGATGAGCAGGGAAACCGGGGTGGAACGCCCTCGGAACCTGGAGAATGTCGCGTTCTGGCCCGTGACCCGCCTGTCGGAGCTGGTCCGGTCGCGCCAGGTCACCTCCATGGAGTTGACCGAGATGTACCTGGGCCGGCTCCGTGAGCATGGTCCGCGCCTCGAAGCCGTGGTCACGCTTACGGAAGACCTGGCCGTGCGCCTCGCGCGCCGTGCCGACGAGGACCTCGCGCGAGGTCACTACCGAGGCCCCTTGCACGGGATTCCATGGGGTGGAAAGGACCTGTTGGCCGCGGAGGGCTACACGACGACCTGGGGTGCCGCGCCGTACGAGACGCAGGTGCTGGAGGAGAACGCCACGGTGGTGAGGCGCCTGGAGGACGCAGGCGCGGTTCTGGTGGCCAAACTCGCTTTGGGTGCGCTGGCTCAGGGGGACTATTGGTACGGAGGGCGCACGCGGAATCCCTGGAATCTCGAGCAGGGATCGAGCGGCTCGTCCGCAGGGTCGGCGTCCAGCACGGTGGCTGGACTGGTGGGCTTCTCCATCGGATCCGAGACCCTGGGCTCCATCGTCTCTCCGTCCACGCGGTGTGGTGCCAGCGGTCTGCGACCCACATTCGGTCGGGTGAGCAGGGCCGGCGCGATGGCGCTGTCGTGGACCATGGACAAGCTCGGCCCCCTTTGCCGAAGCGCAGAAGACTGCGCCCTCGTGCTCGACGCCGTCCACGGGGCCGACGGCGTGGACCCCACCGCCCGCACCGTTCCTTTCAATTGGGACGCCGGGCTCGGCATCCAGAACCTCCGGATCGGCTACTTCCGTAGCGCCTTCGAAGCGGAGCGACGGCACAAGGCGTTGGACGAGGCGGTTCTCGACAAGGTCAGGGCCATGGGGGTGGACCTGATTCCGCTGGAGCTGCCCGACCAGTATCCTCTGGGAGCCCTTCGGATCATTCTCAGCGCCGAGGCCGGCGCGGCCTTCGACGACCTGACCCGTTCAGGTCGCGACGACCTCATGGTTCGGCAGACGGCAGGGAGCTGGCCCAACTCCTTCCGGACGTCCCGCATGATTCCGGCGGTGGAGTACCTGCAGGCAAATCGGGTCAGGAGCATGGTCATGGGTGCCATGGACGAAGCGATGGAGGGAGTGGACGTCTTCATCACACCCTCCTTCGGAGGTGGTGGCAACAACGGCGTACTCCTCATGACCAACCTCACGGGTCATCCCACCGCCGTGGTGCCCAGCGGTTTCACCGACGAGGGAACCCCGGTGAGCATCTCGTTCGTCGGCCAACTCTGGGGCGATGCCGACTGCCTCCGGGTTGCCAAGGCATACCAGGACGTCACGGACTTCCACACGAGGATGCCGCCGCTCTTCTCGGTGTAGCGAGGCGGGACCGGGCGGGCCCACCGCGCCATTCGATCGCCCCGCCCGGGGACGCATCGTGGGTGCATGTTGGCGCAAGTGCTTACCGCTTCAGTTCGCGGCGTGGATTCCTACATGGTGCAGGTGGAGGTCAACCTCGCTCCCGGTCTGCCGTCCTTCTCGGTGGTGGGGCTTGCCCAAGGAGCGGTGCGGGAAGGGCGGGAGCGGGTAGGCGCAGCTCTCCGCAACACGGGATACCCGCTTCCGACCCGACGCATCACGGTGAACCTGGCGCCTGCCGACGTGCGCAAGGAGGGCAGCGCATTCGACCTGCCCTTGGCCGTGGGGCTCCTGGCTGCTGCCGGCCACGTGGACGCGGGACGGGTTGCGGGGACGGCGTTCGTGGGGGAGTTGGGCCTGGACGGATCACTCCGGCCCGTCCGCGGGGTGCTTCCCATTGCCGCATGCTGCGTGCGGGCGGGAATCTGCCGCCTGGTCGTGCCCCACTCCAACGCCGGAGAGGCGGCGGTGGTGGAGGGCGGCACCGTGTTCGGTGCCTCGACCCTCGCGGAGGTGATCGCCCACCTCAACGGAGCGGATCCGCTCCGGGCCGTGCACGTCGATGTGGAAGCGCTCCTTCGGGGAGAGCCGGCGCGGGCCCCTGACCTTCGTGACGTGAAGGGCCAGGAGGGGGCGAAAAGGGCGCTGGAGGTGGCTGCGGCCGGGGGACACAACCTGCTCCTCCTGGGCCCTCCGGGGTCCGGCAAGACCATGCTGGCCCGCCGACTTCCCGGCATCCTCCCGCCCCTGACGCGTCCGGAGGCCCTGGAGGCCACCGGCGTCCATTCCGTGGCGGGCGTTCTTCCCGCGGGTGCGGCGCTACTCACCACCCGCCCATTTCGGGCCCCGCACCACACGGTCAGCGATGCCGGGTTGGTTGGGGGAGGTAGCCCGCTGCGGCCAGGCGAAGCGTCGTTGGCCCACCACGGAGTCCTCTTCCTGGACGAACTCGCGGAATTCCGGCGCAACGTCCTGGAGGCGCTTCGCCAGCCCCTCGAAGACGGATCGGTCCGACTGTCCCGCGCCATGGGCTCCGAAAGGTTCCCTGCCCGCTTTCTGCTCGTCGGTGCCATGAATCCCTGTCCCTGCGGGTATTGGGGGGACGGTACCGACCGATGCCTGTGTGACCCGGAGCGAGTGGCTCGCTACCGGGGGCGCGTGTCCGGGCCGCTCCTCGACCGACTGGACCTCCATGTGGAAGTTCCGGCCGTATCGCTCGGGAACCTGACGACCGAAGTCGGTGGCGAGGGGTCCAAGGAGGTCCTGGGGAGAGTCCGCCGAGCAAGGGTGATCCAAAGCCACCGGTTCCGGGACCTTCCGGGGGTGTACGCCAACGCCCAGATGGACGTATCCCTCCTGCGCCACTTCGTTCGTCCGTCGTCCATGGTGATCCGCACGCTGCAGAAGGCCGTGGATCTTGGGGGGCTCTCCGCTCGCGGATTCCACCGGGTCCTCAGGGTCGCGCGTACCCTGGCGGATCTCGAGGACGCATCGGAGGTGGGAGTCGCTCACGCTTTGGAGGCCCTCCAGTACCGATCCCTGGACAGAAGCCCCCGGGCAGCGGGTTCGCGCGTGTAGGGGCAGGACCCACGGCCACTATGGGAGTTTCCCCGACTCACCAGCGGTTGTCTCTTGGTTAGCTTCCTGTCGTTGGAATGACAACGAGCCGTCTTTGCGGCGGCCTTTCATATAGATCACGGAATACCATGAACACTGCGTTTATCCTCCTTGCAGACCTGTGGAGCCACGTCGGCCCGGGTCTGCTTCTCGCATTCGCCCTCCCCGTCTTCCTCCTTTTCGGCGGGATCATCCTGCTTCAGGGCACCAAGCGCGTCCGTGACCGGATGCGGGGCGCAGGAGAGAACGCCTGACCTCTGGTCGGGAAGTCAGCGCGGCGAGATAGCTGCCCTCCCGGGACCGCCCGGGTGTGGTGGCGGGTGAAGGTCCGCCGAGTGGAGACACGGCGGACACCCGAGGCCATGGCTCCGGGTGTTGCCGTGTACGCCGCAGGTTGCGCGGTATGATAGCTTCCCGCGCATGTCCGGCCGTTCCCCCGCCTCCGCCGCTCCGACCGACGTCACGCCGTCCAAGCTCGTCGGGGCCTTCGCCGCGGTGTACGTCGTCTGGGGCTCCACGTATCTGGCCATTCGCTTCGCCATCGAAACGCTCCCGCCGCTGCTCATGGCCTCCGTCCGCTTTCTCATGGCGGGGACGGTTCTCTACGCATGGGCCCGGAGCAGGGGCGCTCCGCCGCCTTCGCGCTCCCAATGGCGCGCGGCTGCCATCGTGGGTCTGCTCCTCTTCGTGGGGGGAAACGGGGCCGTGGTGGTGTCGGAGCAGTGGGTGCCCTCGGGCCTGGTGGCCCTTCTCGTGGCGGCGGTTCCCCTGTGGATGGTTCTCATGGACTGGGCGTGGGGGTCACGGACCAGGCCTACCCGCAGGGTCGTCTTCGGCCTGTTGGGCGGCTTCGCAGGTGTGGCGGTACTGGCAGGTTCGCCCGGGGTCGGGGCAGGGGGGCCCCAGGAGCTGGTGGGCGCCGCCCTGGTCATCCTGGGATCGGCCGCGTGGGCCGGCGGCTCCATCTATGCCCGACATGCCGATGCGCCCCCACGGCCCCGCCTCTGGGTGGCCATGCAGATGCTGGCGGGCGGTGTCTTCCTGTTGCCCCTCTCGCTTTCCGTAGGTGAGTGGGGCCGGCTGGATGTGGGCTCGATTTCCCTCAAATCGCTCCTTGCGCTCCTGTACCTCGTCGTATTCGGGGCCCTTGTGGCCTTCTCCGCCTACATATGGCTGCTGACGGTATCGACGCCCGCCCGTGTCGGCACCTACGCCTACGTGAACCCGGTGGTGGCCCTGGTCCTGGGTTGGGCTCTGGCCGACGAGCCGCTTACCTTCCGGTCGTTGGTGGCGGCGGTCGTCATCGTGGGATCCGTGGTGATGATCACGGGCGAAGGACGCGCCCCGGGCCCGACGTTGGCAGGCCCGCGACAGTGTTGACCCAGCAAGGACGACTCCATGCAGATCCCCGGCCGCGTGACCCAGGTCACCACAGTGTGGCGGCCCTGCCCATGGCCCTGAAGAACCTCGTGGCCGACATGGCCGATGGGCAGAAGATCCCGGGCGAGTTCCTTGACGAGGCGTGCCTCGACGTCGCCCACCCCACGCAGCGCGTCCGCCTGATGCCCGTCGGAGGGAGTTTGAAGGCTCGTGCCGCCTTCCCCCCTGTTCCCGGTTTCGACGAGTGAGCCACTACCTGGACTTCGGAGCGACGTCGGCCCTTCGGCCGCCGGTGGTGGCGGAGGCCATGGCTCGCTTCCTGCTGGAATGCGGCGCGACGCCGGGCCGGGGCGCCCATTCTGTCGCTCTCGAGGCAGGGAGGGCCGCCCTACGGTGTCGAAGAGCCGTCCAGGAGTTGCTGGGCCTCCCGGGGGATCCCGGCCGCATCGCCTTCATGCCCAACGCGACTGTCGCCCTCAACACGGCTCTCTGGGGTGCACTCTCCCCTGGCGATGCGGTGTTGATCACCCAGTACGATCACAACGCCGTTCTCCGCCCTGCGGCGTACATGGAGCGGGTCCGCGGCGTCGAGGTGCGCATGGCTGCGGGAACCCCGGAGGGCGCTCTCGACTACGAGGAGATCGAAAGAAAGCTGGCTGGCGCGCGCCTCCTTGTGGTGAACGGCGCTTCCAACGTCCTGGGCCAACGCCTGCCCTTGGGGGAGTTGGCGGATCGGGCCCGGAGCGCGGGTGCCCTGGTGCTCTTGGACGTGGCGCAGGGAGCTGGACATGTCCCACTGGCGTGCGCGGAGGAGGGTGCGGACCTCGTGGCCTTCACAGGCCACAAAGGGATGTTGGGCCCCCAGGGCACGGGAGGCCTCTGGGTCCGCGAGGGGGTGGAGTTGGAGCCGCTCCTGCGCGGGGGCACCGGAGGCGACTCCGCGTCTCGGGACATGCCGGAAGCGATGCCCGACCGACTGGAGGCCGGCACCGTGAACACGCCGGGCCTGGTGGGGTTGGAGGCGGGAATCCGTTTCATTCTCGAACGGGGCGTCGCTACCTTGCACGCCCGGGAGATGGAGTTGAAGGCCCGCCTCAGGGAAGGTTTGGCGAGGATCCCCGGCGTGGTGGTCCGTTCTCCGGCAGCGCCTGACGGGGTAGGTATTGTCACGGTGACCTCGACGGGCATGGACCCGTCCACGTTGGCGTACCGTTTGGACAGGGAATGGGACGTCCAGGCGCGTGCCGGGCTTCATTGCGCCCCGGAGTGTCACCGCGTGCTGGGGACGGCCGAAACCGGGGCGTTGAGGTTCTCTCTGGGGTGGGCATCCTCGGCCGAGGACGTGGATCGCGCAATTGAGGGGATGGATGCGTTGGTGGGGACCCGCGGGGTCGCCGTCGGCGGACCGTAGGCTTATCACGACCACGAGGCGGACCCATGAGGCTTTTCATCGCGCTCAACCTCATTAAGAAGGAGCGACAGCGGATCATCCGTGCGGCACGACCCCTCAGGGACGTGGGCCTACCGGTGCGTTGGGTGGAGGAGGACAACCTGCATCTCACCCTGAAATTCCTGGGCGAAATCCGGCCGGAACGGGTGCCGGGGTTGGAGCAGGCCATGGCCACCGTGGCCGAGGGCACGGCACCGTTCTCCATGACGCTGGGGGGGTTCGGCGCCTTTCCCACCATCCGACGCCCCCGGGTCCTGTGGCTCGGCGCCGAGGCGTCACCGGCCTTGCGCTGTCTGAAGCAGGATCTTGAATGGGGACTCACCGACTGCGGTTTTGAGGCTGAAACCCGCGCGTTTCATCCCCATCTCACCTTGGGCCGCAGTAATCCTGCGGACGGAGCCGGTGCCTTCAGAGGCCTGGATTCCCTCGTGGCCGACATGGCGTTCAGCACCGAAATCCCAGTGCGTACCATCGACCTCATGCGCAGTGTTCGCTCCAAGGAGGGCCAACGGTACACCCGCCTCTCCAGCGCCAAACTCACCGGTACCTGAGCCATGTTCGGACTTCTGAAGAAAACCGTCGGGTTGGTGTTCCTCCTCCTCGTGGCGTACGCCGGCTACCTCTGGGGCCCCGTCGTGTTCCCCTCCTTGGAGCGGGCGTTGGGGCTCGGCCAGGACTCCGTGGCGCCGGCCGTTGCGGACGTTCTCCTTCCGTCACCGGAGCTTGCCGATTCGACGTTGGACCGCTTCGAGGCGTTTCGCGCCGGAGACGGTGATGGGCGCCTGGCCCTCGGGGGAACCGCGCTGACCTCGGTGATCCGGTATGCCCTTCCCGGGATCATTCCCCCGGGCGTCGCGGAGCCCACGGTGGAGCTCGCGGACGGACGTGTCCACCTGACGGCGCGTGTGGCCGTGGATGCGTTTCCGAAGCTACCCAAGTTGGAGGAAATCGTTGGATTGCTCCCGGATACGGTGCTCATCGCCCTGGACGGCACGCTCGTGGCGCTCGATCAGTCCTTTCTGTCGCTCATGGTGGACCGCGTCGAGGCTGGTCGCATCCCGTTGCCCCGTCGGATGGTGTCCGAAGTGCTGACGGGGTTCGGTCGAAGCGGCCCGACGAGCCTC
>DATHZE010000242.1:0-7928 GCA_035458765.1 Longimicrobiales bacterium | reverse complement strand
GGGAGGGGCCTCGTGCCCCTCCCGCCGCTCTTTTCTCGTGCCGGGCTGCTCAGAGCCCCAGTGCGCGGATCCGATCAAGGGAGATGACCCCCTGGGTGGTTTCTCCGGCGGGGTCTTCCCTGACCCGTGAGGCGGTCTCCTCGGGTTCCCGCGTCTGGCGGACCAGAAGAATGCCGGCGGCGAGAGCGGCGGCGCCGATCAGGCCCAGGGTGAGGGTGCGCATACCTGCGTTGCTCCGTTCGGAATGGTCCACTTCTGCACGTGCTCACTGCAGGAATCGTGCCGTTGCGGGAAGTGGCGACAATGCCCTGGAAACGCCCTGTTTCCAACTCGTGGTGTTGGTGGTACCGTGCCTTTCTGTCGGATTGTCGGCGCGTGCCTCGGAAAGCTGAACCTTCAGGGAATCCATGGAGAACGTGACGAGCAGCGTTGATGAGCATGCCCGAAGGGGGGATCCGGTCGCCTTGGCCCGAGCCATGGTGCGGATTCCCTCGGTCAATCCGGTGTTGTCTCCCGGGGGTGCGGGTGAAGCGGAGATGGCCCAGGCGTGCATGAGTTGGCTGAGGGGCTGGGGGCTCGACACCCAGGTGGTGGAGGTCGCCCCGAAGCGCTTCAACGTCGTGGCCACCTTGGAGGGTCGAGGGCCGACCCTGCTCCTCAATGGCCACCTGGACACGGTTGGTGTCGACGGGATGACCGTAGCGCCTTTCCAGGGAGATCTGTTGCACGGACGCATCATCGGCCGTGGTTCCTGCGACATGAAAGCCGGGGTGGCCTCGTTGTTGGCCGCAGCGAACCGCCTCGCCGCGGGCGGCCCGCGCCCGAACCTGGTGGTGGCCCTCACCGCCGACGAGGAGCACGCCAGTCTGGGCATGGATGCCCTGATGCGCGCAGGGGTGGGCGCCGACCTGGCCGTGGTGTGTGAACCCACCCGTCTGGCCGTGATGCCCGCCCACAAGGGATTCGTCTGGATCGAGGCGTCTTTCATCGGGCGCGCTGCCCATGGATCCCGCCCGGAATTGGGTGTGGACGCAATCCGTCATGCCGGCCTCTACCTGGCCGCGCTGGACGGATACGCGGCCGAGCTGACCGCCCGGAGAGCTCACCCCCTCCTGGCCCATGGATCGTTCCACGCGGGAACCATCCGCGGCGGGACGGCAGAGTCGGTGTATCCCGACCAGTGTGAGCTCCTCCTGGAGCGGCGGACCATGCCTGGGGAGACCCCCGAGGCCGTCCTGGCCGAGTTCCAGGGCGTGCTGGACCAGGTGCGGGCGCGGGAGTCGTCGGTGCGGGCTTCCCTGCAGATGACGTTGGCGCGGCCCGGGACCGAGGTCCCGGTGTCGTCGCGGTTGGTCCAGGGTCTGCTCGAGGCTGGCGAGGCCCATGGGGTGCAGCCTGTGGTGGAGGGGATGACAGCCTGGGTGGATGCGGCGTTTCTGAACGAGTCCGGCATCCCCGCGGTCTGCTTCGGGCCCGGGGATATTGCCCAGGCTCACACCGCCGACGAGTGGGTGGATGCCTCGCAGATCTACGCGTGCGCGGACGTACTGGAGTCCTTCGCCCGGGGGCTCGCCGAGTAGGTCCGGTGGGGGGCGGGAACGACGAAGCGCCGTGCCCGATGCAGGGACTCGGCGCTTCGATCGCTCCGCGTGTCGGTCAGCGCTTGGTGGTGACCAGGATCACGCCGCTCACGTAGTTGGTGCCGAACTGCGTCGTCGCGTCGGCGGCGTTCAGATACCGCATCTCCTGTACGTCGGCCGCCCTCACGGAGTTCAGGTTCTCGGCCGAACCCACCCGATTGCCGTCCACGTGGACCTGGGGAAGGACACCCGTTCGGGTCTGGAGCCAACGGGGGCGGAGACGTCTCACCGCCTCGAGAGCGCTGAACTGATGGAGGGTCTCGAGTTCCATCTCGACGATACGGCCCGCCGAGCTACCTGCGGGGCGCGACATCCCCGCACCCCCGCCGCAGCCGATCACGCCCAGCACCAACGCGAGCGACAGGGCGAAGAAGCGTATCCTTGTCATGAGGCCCATGGTCTCTCCCTCCTGTCCTTCCGTCCGGGAATGGGTGATCCCTAGCGTCTTGTGACGACGAGAATGGCGCCGGCCGGGTATCCGGTGCCGAACCGTGTGGTGGCATCGCTCGCGCTCATGTACTCGAGCTCGCCGACGTCGGAGACACGCATGCTCCGAAGCATGTCGATGCTGCCCTCCGGCTGGGGGGTACCGTCGAGGATAACCCTGGGCATCGTGCCTCGGCTCTGGGCACGCAGCCAGCTCGGGCGCAAGCGGCTGATGGCGCCGAAGAGATCCATTTCGGCGACGCCGGCCAGTTCTTCGGCGACGATGCGGTTGGTGGTTCCGCGTCGAGGACCGCTCGCGGCTCCGCCGGAGCCCGCCCCGGCACACCCGGCCAAGGTGAGCGCCAGGGCCGCGAAAGCGAAGAGGCGGTGGGGGGATACACGGGGGCGCATCAGAACCTCCTTGCAGCAGGGGACCGCACCGATGGAAAGCCACTCTTTGAGGGGAACCAAGATGTCCGACGCCGCGCCACCGCGCCACCAGTTTCTTGCTTGCTCGCACGCAGGGGCTCGGATAACGTCACGGGCACCGGTCGTCCTGCGTCGTGTGGGACCTCCGCTGTTCCCATGGAGAGGAAGGCGGTCATGAAGTCGGGCTCGTGGGTCGTGGCTCTGGGTCTGCTGTCTTCAATGGGGTGTTCCGGGTCCGGGAACGATGCGGCAGATGTGGTCTTCCGTGGGGGAGCGGTATGGACAGGGGTCCGGGGGGCCACCCTTGCCGAGGCGGTCGCGGTGAAGGATGGTCGCATCGTCGCGGTAGGGTCCGACGCCGACATGGTGGCGTACATGGGCGGGGGGACCCGCGTCGTGGACCTCCACGGGCGGATGCTCATGCCCGGGTTCATCGATGCCCACACCCACTTCCTGGACGGAGGTTTCAAGCTCTCTGGGGTGGACCTCCGGGATGCGGGCACCCCGGAGGAGTTCTCCCGCCGCATCGCGGCGTTCGCCGCCGCGGTGCCTCCCGGCACATGGATCACGGGCGGTGACTGGGATCACGAACTCTGGGGAGGTGAGTTGCCGCGAAAGGACTGGGTGGACGCCCTGACGCCGGATCACCCCGTGTTCGTGAACCGCCTGGACGGACACATGGCTCTGGCGAACTCCGTGGCCCTGGGGCTGGCGGGGCTGGACCGCGGCGGCCGTACCCCCGACCCCGAAGGGGGCACCATCGTGCGTGATGCCGACACGGGGGAGGCGGCAGGCGTCCTGAAGGACGAGGCGATGTCGCTGGTCTACGCCGTTCTTCCGGAGTCGTCGGACGAAGATCTGGACAGGGCCTTGGCGGCGGCGGCCAAGCACGCCTTGGAGCGCGGCGTGACCCAGATCCACGACATGGCGGGATGGGAAAGTCTGGAGACCTATCGTCGCGCTTACGCTGCGGACCAGCTTCCATTGCGCGTCTACTCCGTCGTGCCGATCTCCACGTGGGAGCGACTGCGCGACTACGTGGCAGAGAATGGGCGAGGGGACGAGTACCTCTGGTGGGGCGGGCTCAAGGGATTCGTCGATGGTTCGCTGGGGTCCACCACCGCATGGTTCTATGAGCCGTATACGGATGAACCGAGCACCGCGGGATTCATGACCACGGACTCCGCGGAGTTGCGCGCAGACATCGAAGGTGGTGACGCGGCGGGACTCCAGGTCATGGTCCACGCCATCGGTGACGCCGCCAACGACTGGCTGTTGAACGTCTATCGAGACGTGGCGGCACTGAACGGCTATCGAGATCGGCGATTCCGCATTGAACACGCACAACACTTGAGTCCAGATGCCATCTCCCGATTCTCGGACCAGGACGTCATCGCTTCCATGGAGCCCTACCACGCGGCGGACGACGGCCGATGGGCCGGGAAGCGCATCGGACCGGAGCGCATTCGGACCACCTACGCCTTCCGGTCCCTTCTGGACGCGGGCGCCACATTGGCCTTCGGTTCGGATTGGACGGTGGCGCCCATCGATCCCATCCTGGGTATCGACGCAGCGCTGACCCGGCGCACCATCGACGGGATGAACCCCGACGGCTGGATGCCCCAGGAGCGCGTCTCCCTGGAGGAGACGCTCCTGGCCTATACCGAGGGAGGGGCCAAGGCGGGCTTCACGGAGGGGAGCTTGGGTCGGATCGCTCCGGGGATGTTGGCCGACCTGGTCGTCCTTTCCGGGAATCTCTTCGCCATGGATCCGAAGAGTCTCGGGGACGCACGCGTAGAGATGACAGTGGTGGGTGGGCGGGTGATCTACGAGCGGCCCGTGGGGTAACGGGTGGCGTAAAGGAGACTGGGATATGGATACGGGGGAGACGCGCCAGCCACTGGGACCCACCCGCCAGGCGACCGTCGATGCGCTGTGCGAGCATTTCGCAAACGACGTCATGTCCATCGATGAGTTCGAACGCCGAGTCGAATTGGCGCACCGGGCGTCCACGTTGGACGACCTGAGATCGCTCCTCAAAGACCTGCCGGGGGAGAACCTGCCGGCGGTTCCCGTCGCGGGCGTGCCCGCGCCGGCGACGCAGCGGCAGTACCGCGTCACCTCCGCGGCCCATGTGAAGGATCGCGAAATCGTCCTGGCCATCCTTGGTGGAGCTTCGCGAAAGGGCGCCTGGACCCCCGCGCGGCGCAACTATGCGTTCTCGCTCATGGGAGGAACCCAGCTGGACTTCCGTGAAGCCTCGCTCGGGCCGGGCGTCACCGACGTTCAGGTCTTCGCCATCATGGGCGGGGTCGAGATCGTTGTTCCGCCTGGCGTGAACGTGGAGAGCCATGGAATAGGCCTCCTGGGTGGCTTCGACCACCGTGGCGGCGACGACGAGCCGGACATGAGAGCGCCTACGCTGCGGATCACGGGACTGGCCGTCATGGGCGGTGTGGACATCTCCGTGCGCCATCCGGGTGAGAGCGCCCGAGACGCGCGCCGGCGACGGCGGCTGGAGCGGAGAGAGGAGAAGCGAATCGGCGACGGCGGGTTCGACCGGTGAAGGCCGACATCGCCATGGTGTCCGTGTCCATCGACCTCGGCGCCGGTCGTCGTGGGGTGGACATGGGTCCCTCCGCCCTCCGCATCGCCGGCATCCACGCCGCCATCGAGGCCCAGGGGTTCGCGGTGCGGGAAATCGGGACGGTGACCGCCGGAGGGTTCGAGACGACTGACCCAGGTGACAGTGCCGCGCGCTTCCTGGATGAGATATTGAGCGTGGCGGTTCGTGCGGGAGAATTGGTCGGACAGGGTCTCAGTAAGGGATGGCGGCCGCTGGTCCTGGGCGGGGACCATTCGCTGTCCATCGGGACGGTGTCCGCGGTGGCCCGGCATCACCGGGAGCGGGACGAGGCCATCGGCCTGATCTGGGTGGACGCCCATGCCGACATGAATACCCCGGAGACGTCGCCCAGCGGGAACGTTCACGGAATGAGCCTCGCCGTTCTCCTGGGGCGGGGACACCCCCGGCTCACGAGAGTGGGAGGGGGGCCCGCCGCGGTCCGCCCGGAAAACACGTCCATCCTGGGCGCCCGGGAGTTGGATGTGGGTGAGCGCGCTCTGGTCAGGGAGTTGGGCGTGCGCGTGTTCACCATGTCGGAGATCGACGAACGGGGCATCGCCGTGTGCATGGACGAGGCCCTGGCTCGGGCCAACCAGGGCACCGCCGGATTCCATCTCTCCTTCGATCTCGACTCCCTGGACCCACGCGAGGCTCCGGGGGTCGGGACACCCGTGCAGGGTGGCCTTACCTACAGGGAGGGTCATCTGGTGTGCGAGAAGGCCGCGGCCACCGGGCGTCTGCTGAGCCTCGAAGTCGTCGAGCTCAACCCCGTCCTCGACGACCGAAACCACACGGCCCACCTGGCGGTGGGCCTTGTGGCATCGGCCTTGGGTCAGTCCATCCTCTAGCCTTCTCCAGGCGCCGCGGCCCACACGGGGCTGCGGCGGCCTACATGGAGCTGCGCAGCGTCCGGTCCAGATAGGCCTTGAGGCGCTGCCAGGCGTCGAGAGCGGGCGCCGTGCGGGTCCCGGGATCCTGGTCGACCCGAAGCCAGAATCCGTGCTGCACGTCGTCATAGACGTGGAGGTCGTTGGGGATCCCGGCCTGGCGCAGCGCTTCCCCGAAGGAGGCTACTGCCTCGGGTGGGATGCCCTGGTCCAGCGCCGCGAAGGTACCGTAGACCTCGTGGCCCATGTGGGCGAGTCGCGCCGGGTCGTCGATGAGGGACCCGTAGAAGATCGCCGTGGCGTCATGATTGTCCCCGTCCAGTCCGAAGGACAACGCCACCCCTCCGCCGAAGCACCACCCCATGGCGCCGACGCGACCGGTCACGTCGGGGCGTCCCTTCAGGTACGCTACCGCGGCGTTCATGTTGGCGAGCATCTTCGCCTGATTCGCCTGGACTTCGCCCACCAGGGCCATGTTCTCCTGGGGGCTGGAGCCGGTACGCCCGTCATACAGGTCCACGGCCAGGGTCACGTAGCCCTCGGCGGCGAGGTCGTCAGCGACTTGGCGTACTCGATCCGAAAGTCCGTTCCACTCGTGAACGATGACCAGCGCCGGAAAGGGTCCACCGCCCTCCGGGACCGAGAGGTATCCCGTGCTCATGGAGTCGCCGGGCACGTAGTGGAGGTTGGCGCCCTGAAGGGGCCCGGCCTGTCCAAGGATGGCCGGGGGGAGCTGGTCGCCGGTCGTGCCAGCGTCCCCAGCCCCGCCACAGGCGGCGAGAGGGAAGAGGAGGCAGAGGGTCGTCAGTTGTCGGATGGGCAGCACTGGAGGGTCTCCCAGGAGGGTCGGGACGGCGTCAGCCGGGGGTGGTGAAGCGTAACGATGGCGGGGACTTGCCTGAGATTCAACCTTGAAGTTATAATATTTCTTCAAGATTCAATAATTGACTTTGACCCTGTATCTCGGGAGCACGACATGAACAAGGGACACGACGCGATTCTCGTCACGGGCGCCACGGGCCAGCAGGGCGGCGCAACGGCTCGGGAGCTCCTGGCGGCCGGCCACAAGGTGTACGCCATGACCCGGAACCCCGATGGCGCCGTCGCGCAGGCGCTGGCCGACGCTGGGGCGCAGATCGTCCAAGGCGACTTGAACGACGAGGTGTCGCTTCGGGCGGCTCTTCAGGGCAAGTGGGGCGTCTTTGCGGTGCAGAACACGTGGGAGGCGGGCGTCGAAGGAGAGGAGGAGCAGGGCAAGCGCATCGCCCGCCTGGCCAAGGATGCCGGTGTGCATCACTTCGTGTATGCCTCGGTGGGTTCGGCCCATCGGGCGACGGGCATTCCCCACTTCGACAACAAGTTCCGTGTAGAGGAGACGATCCGGGCCCTCGGCTTTCCGTCCTTCACCATTCTGCGCCCGGTGTTCTTCATGGAGAACCTCTCGTCACCCTGGTTCAAGCCGGGAATCGACGACGGTGTCCTGGGTCTCGGCATGGACGCCGACACCAAGTTGCAGATGATCGCCGTGGCCGACATTGGCCGCTACGGGCGCATCGCTTTCGAGCGGCACGAGGAGCTCAACGGGAAGGCATTGGACATCGCCGGCGATGCCCTCACTCCGATTGAGGCCGCGGCAATCCTGAGCGAGGTGAAGGACGGGAGCATCAGTCACTTCCAGGTGCCCATCGAGGAGGTGCGGGAGTTCAGCGCGGACTTCGCAGCCATGCTGGAGTGGTTCGACGCCGTCGGCTACGATGCGGACATCGGGGGCAACGCCCGGCGCTTCGGCGTGGTCCCCACGCGCTTCGCCGACTGGGCCGCGTCTGTGACGTGGGACGTACCCGCGTCGGCATAGCCTTGTCTGCCGCGTCGGCCGAACGACGCGATGGGGAGGAGAGAGGGGCGGCGCCGGTAACGGCG
>DATHZE010000241.1:0-3275 GCA_035458765.1 Longimicrobiales bacterium | reverse complement strand
CCCGCCCCATGCGTCTCTCGGTGGGCCGTCCCGATCCGGCACGGGTCATGACGTACCCTCACGCCAAGCACCAGCAGCTCTCCTGCGGCTCATGCCACACCGAAGGGCTCACCAGGGAAGCGAAGGGCGTTGATTGCGCGTCGTGCCACGACGACCATCACGATCCGGGCAACGACTGCGTGTCCTGCCACAAACAGGCGCCGGCGAGCGCGCACCCCCCGGCGGAGGCTCACGTGACGTGTTCCGGCTCCGGGTGCCACACGAACCCCCCGTTCCAGGTCGCTCCGCGAAGCCGGACGTCGTGCCTCGTATGCCACCAGACAATGAAGGAACACCGGCCAGGCCGGGAATGTGTAGACTGCCACACGCTTCCGAGCCCCAGAGGGGCAGGGAGGGAGGCTCAGCCATGACGGAATGGGGTTGGTCGACGCGGGCCCTGAAGGTACGGAGGGGTGCGTCACCGCCCCTCGCGCTCTTGGCGATGTCACTTCTGGCGTTTCCTTCCGCCGCCGCGGGGCAGTCCGTCCGCGGTTGGGTCGGGACGACGGTCCAGGCGGTGGAACTTCGCCCCCTGGGAATCGACACCATCCCGCGGTCCATGGTGGCGTCCACCGCGGACGGGTTCGTCTTCGAGGGGAGGTATGTCTCCTGCCCCTCCTCGCAGATCTGTACCGACTACGTCGCCTTGGACAAAGACCACCTCGTGGCGGCCACCCAGGACCTGAGCCTGACGGCCTGGGGCTTTGGGGTGGAGGGGCTCAGCTTCACCACGCTCCTGCGCACCCGCGCCCATGCAGGTGGTGACCTGGTCTGGCCACGGTCCGGGGATGCCTTCGACGCCATCCTCGGGTACGCGCAGCTCGTGCGCGGGCCCCTGCAGCTGCGTGCCGGGCGCCAGGATCTCCGCACCGGACTTGGCTTCGCCGGCTTCGACGGGGCACACGCCACCTACACGTGGGCCCGGGTCCAGATGGAGGCGTACGTCGGCCGGAGTCTCGCACGGGGACTGAGGGAGCCGGCCAACGAAGCACTCCGCGCCCTGGACGATTTCTTCTTCGACGAGAGCGTCGTTCTTTACGGCGCTGCGGCTCGGACGAGACTGAACGCCACCACGCTCACCGCCAGATACCATCGGGAGATTCTCACCGACTGGTCCAGCCTGGTCGGGGAGCGCGCGTCGCTGGATTTCAACACGATCCTGCCGGACCTGCGGATCACGGGTTCCCTGGACTACGATTTCTCGTTCCAGCGCTTCGGGAAGGGGCACGTGACCTTCGGCAAGCCCGCGGCCGATGGGCACGTCCTGCTCGAGGCGACGGCTCGCCGCTACGTGCCGTACTTCCAACTCAACACGATCTGGGGCTTCTTCGAGCCGGTCTCGTATTCGGAGATCGAAATGAGGGCCGGGTGGTCTCCCCGCTCCACGGTGGGCCTGTGGGCCTCCGGGGGATGGCGGGACTACGGAAAGCCCGATCCCGACGGCGTACTCTTTCCTTCGCTTCGCGACCACGGGTGGAGGGCCAATGCAGGCGCACGGTGGCAGCCCAAGGAGGACTGGACCCTGGACGGGACCTATCGCCTGGAATGGAGTCCTGGTGGATCCCTGAACTCCGGGGACGTGGCCGTCCGATATCAACCCACGGATCGCTTTGGGGTGTCCGCATCCGCCACGACCTTCGAGCAGATCGAGGAGTTCCGGATCGGCGAGGGCCGAGCGTATGGAGGGGGGCTGTCCTTCGACGCCCAGGTGTTGGATCGGCTCTCCTTCGCCGGGGGCGTGAGCGTGCTTCGCCATACTGACGGCGACAGCGCCTTCACAAGCCCCTGGGACCAGACACGAGGATGGACCTCCCTGCGCATCAGCATCGGGGAGGACCCTGGCATGGCCAACCGGAGGAACCGTCGATGAACAGGCACTTGGAATCTCCGCGCCGTTCTGGCCTCGGACTCCGTATCGCGGTGCTCCTGGCGCTGGGCACGGGCATCGCCGGGGCCGCACTCACCGTGTCGGCGCGACAGGAGCGTGGCTTTCCACATGAGACGCATCAGCGCCTCTTCCCCCTGTGCACGGGGTGCCATGAGGGCATCCCCACCGAGAACGTGGCGACGATGTTCCCGTCCCCGGAGGCCTGCGCCCGCTGTCACAACGGCGCCGATCAACAGCGCGTGGGTTGGACGGGACCGTCGGTGCGCGTGGACAACCTCCGATTCCAGCATGATATCCACGCGGCCATCCTCGAGGGGATGGAAGACCCGGAGCAGCCCTGTCAGGCTTGCCACGTGCCGCCGGGTGGCCAACGGATGGCGGTATCCGACCAGATCCAGATGGGCACGTGCCTGGGCTGCCATGCCCACGAGGCGACGGAACACCAGGTTGATGCCGACTGCTCCACCTGTCACCTGCCTTTGGCCCAGTCTGGCTTCGGCAGGTCTCAGATCGAGGCGTTCGTGCCACCGTCGGACCACGAGGCCGAGACGTTCATGGCCGGTGGGCACGGTCAGTCGGCCGGGGCGAACATCGCTCGGTGCGCCACGTGCCACACCCAGGACCGGTGCGTGAGTTGCCACGTGGATACGGAGCGCCCGGAGATCGCAGCGATGCCCGCGGCACCCGCGGGCATGGACCTTCCCGAGGCCGTGGCCCATTACAACATACCTGCGACCCACTCGGGGGATGGGTGGCTCTCGGAACATGGAAGCCAGGCTTCACGCCCCGCGTGTGCGACCTGCCATACCACCGAAAGCTGCATGGCCTGTCACGTGTCTCCCGTGCCCGGGGCGGTCGCCGCGCTCCCCTCGAGGGACGACGTGGTGGCGCCGGGGGTGAGCGTTCTGGCCCACAAGCCGGACAGTCACGAGAGCTTCTTCTTCATCGACGTCCACTCGACGCTGGCGGCGAGTGACCAGAAGTCCTGCACCACGTGTCACGTCCAGTCCTTCTGCATCGCCTGCCACGAAGCTCCTGCCAGGGGCGGATACCACCCGGCGAGCTTCGTGTCGCGGCATGGGGCCGAGTCCTTCGGCCGGGACACCGAGTGCGCGAGCTGCCACGATCCGCAGGTCTTCTGCCGGAGCTGCCACGTTCAGATGGGGATCGTGAGCCAGGGCCGCCTGGGTCCCGGGTACCACGAGGGGGGAGCCACCTGGCTTCTGCGCCATCCCCAGGCCGCGCGTCAGAATCTGGAGAGCTGCACCAGCTGCCATACGCAGCGTGACTGCACGCAGTGCCACGGGGTCCTGGGGGCGTTCAAGGTGAACCCCCACTCGTCGGACTT
>DATHZE010000240.1:0-25612 GCA_035458765.1 Longimicrobiales bacterium | reverse complement strand
CATGGAGTCCGCCCCTTGCCCGGACCCGCCCCCCCTCGGGGCGCCCGCGAACATCCCACTCGCGCAGGGTGTATCCTGGTGCGATATTCTCCATCGTCGCTGCGGCGCCGTCCGACCGGCCGGCCGCCCCTCGACAATCGAAACAGGACCGCAAAACCCGTGCGGGAGTTCGCCTCCCTCGTCTTCACCGCCGCCCTGGCCGCCCTTCTCGGGTCGGCTGGGGTTCCGTCGTTGGGGGCATCGCCGATCTGCGCCCTCCAGGTCGGCCAGGTGGAGCATGCGGGAGGATACGTCCTGTATCCAGCGGCTTCCCTGGGCGCGACCCAGGCCGAGGCCGACGCCGACCGTCGTGAGGGTGGCGGCGGGCCCGAGCAACGCCGCACGGTCCCGGACGCCTCGCCGTGCGCACCCCGCGCAGCCAGCGGCACCGGGACACACCGTCCTGACGCCCGCACTCCGTGTTGGCTCCTGGGCTTCGCGGGCCACCCGACAACGGCTCCTCCCGCCCGGACGTGATCCGCCGGCTTTGTGCCGGCCCCGCAATCCTGCGGCCGCGCTTCCGCGCGTGCCGCGCTCACGTCCGCGTATTTTTTCGGGAGGAGTTCCATGTTGTCATTCGCAATACTCGCGCAGAGTGGGGTCTTCGCGACCATTCGCCAGTCGCTGCCCACTGATCCCGCCGCGCTGTTCACCCTCGCCCTGAGCGCCGTCGGCATCGCGGCCGTCCTCATAGCGGGGCGGAAGAAGGGGCCGGGCTCGGGTCCGAAAGGGGCTGCTCGATGAGCCTCTGGGGGACCAAGCCGCTGTCGGCGCTCCGCCAGGAGGCGGGCGCCGACACCATGAGCAGGGTTCTCGGACCGGTCGGACTGACGACGTTGGGTGTCGGCGCCATCATCGGCGCCGGCATCTTCGTCCTCACGGGGCAGGCCGCGGCGCAGTACGCCGGGCCTGCCATCGTGATCTCCTTCGTCGTCGCGGGGGTGGCGTGCGCCTTCGCCGGGTTGGCCTACGCCGAACTGGCCAGCATGATTCCCGTGGCAGGGAGCGCGTACACCTATTCGTACGCCACGCTGGGACAATTCGTCGCGTGGATCATCGGGTGGGACCTGATCCTGGAGTACTCCCTCGGAGCCGCCACGGTTGCCGTGGGATGGTCCGGCTACGTGGTGAGCTTCCTGAGGGACCTGGGAATCTCGGTGCCGGCGCCCCTGGCTTCGGCGCCGGGGATGGCCGTGCTGTACCCGCACCACGGGGTCACAGACCCCATCTTCAATCTCCCGGCGGCGCTGATCGTGCTCATGGTGACCCTGCTGTTGGTGCTGGGCATCAAGGAGTCCGCTCGGGCCAATGCCGCGGTGGTCCTGGTAAAGCTCCTGGTCATCGCGGTCTTTCTGGTGGCGGGTGCCTCCGCCGTCGATCCCGGCCACTGGCAGCCCTTCATCCCGGAGAACACGGGGACCTTCGGAGAGTATGGTTGGAGCGGGATCCTCCGGGGAGCGGGGGTGATCTTCTTCGCCTACATCGGGTTCGACGCCGTCTCCACCGCCGCCCAGGAAGCGAAGAACCCCGCACGGGATCTCCCCATCGGGATCCTCGTGTCCCTGGCGGTCTGCACGCTCCTGTACATCGCCGTGGCGCTGGTGGTGACGGGGATCGTGCCCTTCCGTGAGTTGGGCGTTCCGGATCCCATCGCGGTGGCCATCGACCATGCGGGAATCCCATGGCTTCGCTTCCTCATCAAGGGAGGCGCCATCGCAGGGCTGTCTTCGGTGATCCTGGTGATGCTCATGGCGCAGCCCCGGATCTTCTACGCCATGGCCAGGGACGGCTTCCTGCCGCCCGTCTTCGGGCGCATCCATCCGCGCTTCAAGACGCCCCACGTCAGCACCCTGATCACCGGCGTCGTGGTGGCGATGGCGGCGGGGATCTTCCCCATCGGGGTGCTTGGAGAGATGGTCTCCATCGGCACTCTGCTGGCCTTCGTCCTGGTATGCTTCGGGGTGGTAGTCCTCCGGCGCACGGCGCCGGAAGCGCCTAGACCGTTTCGTGCGCCGGGCGCCCCGGTGACTCCGCTGCTGGGGGCCATAGGGTGCCTGTACCTCATGGCGGGGCTGCCCCTGGCGACCTGGTTGCGCCTCGGCGGGTGGCTCGTCCTGGGACTCGTCATCTACTTCGGGTACGGGCGGGCCCGCGCAACGGCGGTGCTGGCCCGCCCGACGCCGACGGCATGACGATGAAGGGGGGGCGCCTCACCCGTGAATTGGGCGTGTGGAGCGCCGGAGCGGTCCTGGTGGGCTCCACCATCGGGAGTGGGATCTTCCGCGTCCCCAGCACCGTGGCGGCGCAGACGGGCAGCGTTTCGGGGGTCGTGGCGGTGTGGGTCCTGGGTGCGGTGCTCTCCTTCTTCGGAGCGCTGACGCTGGCCGAGTTGGCGACGCTCTATCCGCGCTCCGGGGGCATCTACGTGTTCCTGCGCGAGGCGTACGGCCCGCGGGTGGCATTCCTGTTCGGATGGACCCAACTCGTGGTCATCCGACCGTCGGCGTTGGGCGCCATCTCCATGATCTTCGCCGAATACCTCGGGGACCTGGTCGGCCCGGCGATGAACGTCCGTTTGGTGGCGGCCACGGTCATCGTCGTGGTGGGCCTCATGAACATGCGCTCGGTCCGGTGGGGGATGTGGTTGGAGAACGGGACCGCCGGGGCCAAGGTGGTGGCCCTGGGCGTTGTCGCGGTCCTCGCGCTCTGGCTGGCGGCGCGGGCCGGAGCGCCGGCGCCGAGCGAGGCGCCGCTGCATCTGCCGTGGACGGGGATGGGCGTCGCCCTGGTGGCGGCGTTGTGGGCGTACGACGGATGGGCCGACCTGACCTTCATGGCGGGCGAGGTCCGGGACCCTTCGCGCACCTTTCCTCGAGCCCTGGCCTGGGGGGTGGCGGTGGTGGTGGCCGTCTATCTGCTGGTGAACGCGGCCTACCTGTCGGTTCTGTCGGTGGGCGAGATGGCCGGGTCGGACCTGGTGGCGGCCTCGGCGGCGACCCGCCTGGCCGGCGCGTGGGGAGGGCATCTCGTTTCGGCCCTGGTGGTGCTCTCGACGCTCGGATCACTGAACGGCGCCATGATGACAGGGCCGCGGATTTTCTTCGCCATGGCCGAGGACGGCCTCATGTGGAGACCCGTCGCCTCGGTCCATCCTCGCCACCACACTCCCTGGGCCGCCGTGGCGTTGGCTACGCTCCTGGGCGTGGCGTACGTGTCGGTTCGCTCCTTCGAGGAATTGGCCGGCGGATTCGTTCTGGGCATCTGGCCCTTCTACGCGTTGGCGGTGGGCGCCGTGATCCTCCTCAGGCGGAGGGATCCGGACGCCCCGCGACCCTATCGCACGCCGGGGTACCCTTGGGTGCCCGTGGCATTCCTCGTGGCGTCGGTGGGCATGCTGGTGAGCGCGCTCGTACAGGAACCCCGCCTCACGCTCATCGGGTTCGGCCTGATCCTCGTCGGCGTCCCCGTCTACTGGGGAATGACGGCCACCAAGGCGGTGCTGTCCGGAAGGGAGCGGTAGAGGGCGCCGGCCTCCGCGGCGGGCATCACCACACGGATGCGGTAGCGGTCCCAGTTGCGCGGAAGGAGCTGACGGGCCCGGTGGCCGATCCGAGCCCAAGGTCCCGACCGGGTGGAGGTGGTGTCGGCGCTGGACGCCACCACCTCCACACCCAGGCCGCCCGAGAAGTGGATCACGAAGCGGTGCGGCGTCGGAACCGCCTCGTCGGGCGTGGGCGGGATCCAGTCCACGGCGCCGGTGGGATCCGGAGGTTCGATGGAGTCGGAAACCAGCGTGCGGTGTTCCCGGTGGATCGGGGGTTCCAGGCGGGACCCCTCCCAACGGGCGGTTCGCCAGTCCTCGCGCGCTGCCCCGCGCCCCAACCCGAGGCGGCGCTCACCGGTGGCGACTTCCAGGACGGGGTACGACCGGAGGAGGATCGATCCATCGTACAGCGTGAGGGTCCCCGCTTCGGGCTCCAGGACCAGGAAGTGAACGGCGTCCCGGGCGAGGTCCAGCTTGTTGCGCACTGCGGCGGACCTGGCGCGCAGCAGCGCTTCCTCGCCGGCCCCACCATGATCGCCGACCGAGGTGCGGCTCATCAGGATCAGGGCCGCGAGCAGGGCCAGGCCGAGCGAGAGATAGCCCATGCGGGCGATTCGGGGAGACACCGTGGTATCAGTCTCAGAAGATGATGACCGGCGTCCCCGGATGGGCCAGCCTGGCGAGCTCACGCAGATCGTCACGTCCCACGCGGACACATCCGTGGGTCAGGCTACGCCCCAGGAGTCGCTCGTAGAGGGTGCCGTGGATCATGTATCCGTCGCCGAGATCGAGGGCCCACTCTCCCAGTGATACCTTGTCCACACGATCGCTGGTGCGGGTGGGAGGTTGCGCCCCTTCCTCGAGAAAGGCCCAATCCGGCTTCACCCAAACGGGGTTCCTCCGCATCGACAGCACCTTGAGGCGGCCGGCAGGGGTCTCGAAGGTCCATGAACGCTGCTTTCCGCCGGACTCCTTGAGCACGGTCCCCGATCCTGTGGACACGACGGCCTCCAGTTCCACGCCCTTGGCCGACCGGACCCAAAGCCGGTTGTTGCTTCGGTCGATGACGATGTAGCGCCCTCCGGGCGCCTGCTTGGTGAAGCTGCGCTCCAGCTTCTCCACGCTCGAGCGGAGTTCGTCCAGCGTGGGGTCGGCGGCGACCTCCGAGACGGCCGCGTTCCGCAGTGGGGCTTCGCCGGCCATGAGGACCGGAACGGGCTGGAGGTCGAAGCCCAGGACCGTGGCCAGCACGACGCCCGCCACCAGCTTCCATGCCACGGCCACCCCCAGGATCGCGAGGACGATGCGACCGCGGGTGCGGCGCCGGGTGGGGCCGGCGGAGAAGACGGGTTCCCACGGCTGGAGCGTTTCGACCTGGCTCACGGCCGGAGCCTCCGGGCGGTGGTGGCGAAGACGCCGGCGCCGGCGCGGCTCCCCACGATCGTCACGGGCGTGCCCACGGCCACCAACTTGAACAGTTCATCCATCTCCTCGTCGGTCACTGCGACGCATCCGTCGGTCCAGTCCTTGCCGCGGCCACCGTTCCCGTGGATCTCGATGAGACCACCCGGCCGAGTCGTGCGGGGTACGGCGCCGGAGGCTTTGAGGGCGTCCAGGTTCCGGATGTCTTCGGCGTTGGGGTAGTCCAGGAGGAGGGCCTTGTGGTACCGGGAGCGTCCCCGCCCCTTCATTTCGGTGACGCGGTAGTGACCCTCGGGCGTGGCGCCGTCACCCTTGCTCCGCTTGTCGCCGACATTGTTCCAGCCCAGCTCCGCATCGAATACGCGGAGAACGCGGCCTTCGCGGTACACCACGACCTGGTGCGCGTCCTTGTCCACCACCAAGGCGGTCTTGCCGGTGCGTTTGGACCAGGCTGCCGCGTCGGCCACCCATCCGCGCCACCGCGCCAGGTGCTCCGTGTCGGCGTACCTGGAGGTGATCCCCCACAGGGACGCGGATACGGCCTTGGCCTCGTCGGTGGATTGCCGAGCGCGGGCGGCGGCGCTGTCGTAGGAGCCCGCCGCCATCAGGGCGGACCCCTCGGCTGCGAGTGCCCTCGCGCGTTGAAGACGGTGTCGGACCGTCGGTGGCATCCAGACCCGGTCCTCGACGCCCTGAAGGGTGGCGAGTGTCCTCCGAGCTGCCGCGACGGCGTTCGCCGCGGAAGTGTTCTCCCGCTTCGCCTTGCTCCGGGATGCGCTCGCCGCGCGATCCGCGACCGTGCGGGCCAGGTCGAGGGTCATGCGGGCCTGTCGGTAGTCCCGACGGAAGGACATGCGCAGTTCCTGACGTCGTTGCTCCAGCAGGCCGGCTGCGTACGCTTCCTCGGCGAAGGAAAGGCTCAATGGCGCCCGGCTGGATGCGCCCAGGCTACGGGCGACACGGAGGGACGCCGCAGCTGAATCCGCGAGACCGGACGTCGTGGCACGCTTCTCCGCGGAGGGACCCGTGATGGCCCACCCCACGCACACGAAGACGGCCATCGCTGAAGCGGTGGCCGTCAGTGCGGCGCGAGTCCGTGCAGGGAGGGGGATCATTGCGAGTCAGCGACCGAAGGGTCCGGGGGCCCCATGGCCCCCGGAACCCGACGATTCGAGACGTTGCAGGTCAGAGCCCGGCGCGGGCGGCCTGAGCCTGTTCGATGGACGACCGCACCTGCCCGATCGTGGTCATCGCCGACGAGGCCTTGGAACGAGCATCCAGGTACATCTCTGACGTGAGCGCGTTTTCGGCTTCGCTCAGACTGGCCGAGGCCGCGTCCAGGTCGGCGCCCATGGCGGCCAGGTCAGCCCTGGAGCCCTTTCCCTGGGGGGCGGACGCCAGCATGGCGCGGACCGCTTCCAGCTCGGTTCGGCCCTGGGCGATGAGGTCCGTCGCCTCCGTCCGGGCCGTCTCCTTGGCGGTGGTGGCCGCCGTGGTGGCCTGTCCCGCCGCCGTCTCGTAGGCGAGGGCCAGTTCCTCGGCGTGCTTGTAGGAACGGGTCAGGGACATCTTCTCGCCTTGTGCGGCGATCTCCGCGTCCAGGGCGGCTTTGGCCTCGGAGACCGAGTTCAGGGCCTCGGGGGCGTACTCCTCGGCACCGGCGGCCATGGCGGCCTGCTGGGCCTGATCGGCCCGGGCGATGACCTCTGACGGCGGTTTGGCACACGCGGAGACGAAGGAGGCGGCCACGATGGCCGCCAAAGCGTAGCGATGAATGGTCCTGCTCATTGTTCTGGAACTCCGACTGGTCCCGGCCGTGGGGCTCGATGCCGGGCGTGACGTGGCCCCGCGAGCCGCGGGGACGCCCCCCCGGAGACCGGGCAGGCAGCACAATGGAAGAAGCAACCGTCGTGCCAAGGGGTCGCGTTCGGTGATGTACCCAGTGGAACCGTTGTGGCACAGGGAGATTTGGCCGTTTGGAGGATCCGGCCACGGCCCGGCCTTTCGCCCGATGCAGGATTTATCGGAAGCCAAAGTTCCGAATTGAGCGAATCACGGGCGGAAATCCGCCTTGTCGAGCCCCGTTCGCCGCATGAGTTCATGCATGGCGCGCGGTGAGACCCCGGCCCGGCGGGCTGCGTCACCGACTCTGCCTCGGCTGTGCGTGAGGAGATGCGACACGTACGCGGCCTCGAAGGCGGCGGTGGCCAGTCTTCGAGCCTCGCGAAGAGGCAGCTCCAGGACCCCATGGGGCACCACGAGGGTGGAGTCGATGCGGGCTTCGACCAGCCCGCCACGCCGGGGCGGGCCGCCGGCGATGGATCGAGGGAGGTCTCCCAGCGCGATGAGCGGCCCGTGGGACAGGAGGAGAGACCGTTCCAGAACGTTGATCAGCTCTCGCACGTTGCCCGGCCAATCATGGCGCACCAGAGCCGCCAGGGCCTCGTCGGCGATACCGTCCACGTGCTTGCCCAACGTCCGGCGAAAATATCCCATGTAGCGCTGGACGAGTTCCGGGACGTCCTCTGGACGCTCCCGGAGTGGAGGTATCCCCAGTGTGACCACCGCCAGCCGGTAGTAGAGGTCGGGACGGAAGCGTCGGTGCGCGACCTCCTCTTCCAGGTTGCGGTTCGTGGCGGCGAGGATCCGGACGTCCACGCGTTCCGGACGCTCGCTGCCGAGCCGCTGGATCTGGCGGTCCTCCAGAACCCGGAGGAGCTTCACCTGCAGGTGGAGCGGGAGTTCACCGATCTCGTCCAGGAAGAGCGTTCCCCGATGGGCCACCTCGAAATGCCCGCGGCGGGCGCGGACGGCGCCACTGAATGCTCCCTGCTCGTGGCCGAACAACTCGCTCTCCAGGAGTCCTTCGGGGATGGCGCCGCAGTTCACCGGGACGAACGGGCCCGAGGCCCGGGCGCTTTCGAAGTGGATGGATCGAGCCAGCCGCTCCTTCCCCACACCGGTTTCACCCAGAATGAGGACGGAGCTGTCGGCGCCGGCCACCCTGCGAGCCACGGCCACCACTTCGGCCATGGCGGGGCTGCGGTGCACCACGTCCTCGAATCCATGGATGCCCCCGACGCGCTGGACCGCAAGGCGAGCGGCGGCGTCCTGGGCCAAGCGCGCGACCAACGTCTGGAACGCGCTTCGCAACTCCCTGTCCGAAAGGCGGGTGTTCAGGACCGCCAGGCATCCTGCGGCCAGGAGGGCGGCTCGGCGGCTCGGGTCCTCGCGGTCCGTGAGGAGGACCAGGTCCGGCGGCTCCGGGAGGGCTCGCACTGAGGCCACCCAATCGTCCGGCAGCGACGTACCCATCGCATGGTCGCTGGCCACCAGGAGGTCCACGTCCTCGCTTTGCAGCAGTCGCCACATCTCGTCGGTGTCGATGGCCTTGAACACGGAGACATCCCGGCCATCCAGGAGTCCCTCCAGACGTTGAGCCAGGGCCGCGGGGGCCAAGGCCAGGAGCGCTCGGACCAGCATGGGAGGCCTCACAGGATCGGAAGACGTAGTTCCGAATATAATGGGAACATCAACTTCCGATCAGGGGGCGGTGCCGGTGCGTGGCGGCGGGAATGGGGGCGGGGTGCGGGAACCGGTTGAACCCGGCACCTCGGGGGTTTACGTTTCCCTGCTCGGGACGATCCGGACCCGGGAGAAGGGCCTGTAGCTCAGGTGGTTAGAGCGCACGCCTGATAAGCGTGAGGTCGGAAGTTCGAGTCTTCCCAGGCCCATAAAAGTAAGTGGAAGCCCCGCTTGGTCCTGCGAGACCGGGCGGGGCTTCTTGTGCTCTTGAAGAGGGCGCCAGGAACCGCACCCACTGCTCAGGCTCGGGCCAGGTCGTGGCCTGACGATTTCATGGTCGCTCAGCCGCCTCCCCAGGACCTGGACAAGGAGTTTCTCACCATCGCGGCCATCTCGAGCACGACGACGCCGAACGCGGGCGCAACGGTCGGCCCCTCATGCATGGTGCGTTCCACGCCCTTCAGGGGAGGCCGCACCCGCACCGAGTCGATCCTGCGCGTCTCGGTGCGGGTCCCCTGAGATTCGGCGCGTTGCTCGATGCCCTCCGTTGGGACAAGAGGGAACGGGGAGCCGAGAGGACGCTCCGCACCAGCCGGTGGTGGGCCAGGACGCCGAGCAGGTAGATCACACCGGTGCCCACGTGGAGCCATGCCAGCGCGGCCAACCACCCTGTGTGGGTGACGGCCTGGATGAGGTACCCGGACGCCACCATGGGGACGAAGATCCCCGCCGCGACGGCGCCGGACCGTCGGCCGGCGCCAACCCCTTGCCGCCACCCGGTCCAGATGTGCTCGGCGGCAATGAGGCCCACGGCGAACACCATCACGGGGGCTACCAGGATGTGGGCTTTGAGGACCCAGGGCTGTAGGGGGTGATTGATGGCTGCCCACGGGTCCACCGGATGGAGCATGTTCTCCATCCACCAGTAGACGCCTCCCGAGGCACCGGTGAGGATGGAGCTGCTCCAGACCAGCTTCCGCTGGAAGGTGTTCATGTTCATCCTTCCCCTCCGGAGGCGGGCCCTAGAGGAGCGATGACCCGATGCAGTGCCAGGACCCGGCGCGCCGCTGCGGTGGCGGCACGGGCGGTCAGGGTGGCCCCAGTGATGTTGGCGATGCCGCGCTTGTGGGAGAGTTCCGGGTCGAGGCCGCGATCGGTGAACTGACCGAGCCAACCTCCGGGGGCCAGGTACTCGGGGGGCTCGGAGAAGCGGACCACTTCCACACGGCGGATCCGCGCGTCGGGGCCGACCACCACCATGAGCACCTCGGGGAACGTACGGACCCGGTGGGCGTCGAAGTAGGCCACACCGGTGGCGCGCCCCGCCTGGAACGCGAGGTAGTGGGTCACCACCCCCGACTCCACTGGGACTTCACTCCCTGCCAGCGAACGGGCTTGCGCCAGTTGGTCGTCGTCCAGGTACGCGGTGCGACGGACCACCGAGTCGGCCTGCGGAAACGCGGCGCGGAGGGCCTCGTCCTGTGTGAGCCCCTGTCCGTCGGCGGGCTGCGGTGACCCGAGGGCCACCGCAGCCATCGCCACCAGGCCGAGCCGGGCCAGGCGGCTCAGAAGATCCACCCGAGCTGGACGTTCCACTGGTTCACGCCCGTGTTCGCGGCGTTCTCGTGGATCTGATATCCCAGCTTGGCCACCACCTGCGGGGCCGGCTTCCACGCGGCTCCCACCCCGAACACGCTCAGGTCCGTCGCAGGATCGGCGGTGAACCCCTCCGCGACGGCGCGCTGGGTGTCGACCCGCTCGTAGCTGAGGAAAGGAACGAACCGGTGGGGCGAGTCGGTGTGGCTCAGCACGTCGTACCCCGCCTCGGCGTACCAGCCCAACATCTCCTCTCCGATACCCTTGGCTCCGGTGAGGCCGTTGAGCTCGTTGAGTTGGGCCGCGTCCTTCACCTTTGCGCCGGCCAACAACGCCCGGAGGTCCCACCCCCGCGCCTCGTAGTCCAGGTGGAGGTCCCAGACCAGGAGGCCTCCAGCCACCGTGTGTCCGTCGAGTTCACGTCCCTGCCCGGTGGGACCCGAGAAGATCGAGGCTCCAACCAGGAGCCCGGGGGTCCCCAAGTAGTCCAGTCGTCCGGCGACACCCAGGCTCTCCGCCAGGGCCTTCGACCCTTTCTGGCGGCCGCCGCGGAGGCCGGAGGACCCGAAGCCCTCGCTGTTCAGCGAGGTCATGAGGTAGCCGCGCCACGCGAACATGTCGTTGCCGCCGAAGAGCCCGATTCCGTTCTCCCGCCACGTGGTGGGGATGATTCGGCTCTCGGTGACCGAGCGCTCCGTGCCCAGGAAGACTGGGGGCTCGTGGAGCTCGTTCACCAGGCCGAGCGGGGCGAGCAAAAGACCGGCCCGGATGCCGGTGGACTGTCTGAGCATGTAGTCCACGTAGGCGAACTCCAGATAGGCCTCGTCGGCGTGCTCGATCTCGATTTCGGAATTGAAGAGGAGTCGGTCGCTGAACTTGTAGCCGAAGTACACGATGGCGCGGAGCGCGTCCGCCACGTCCCGGACTCCTGAGGGGTCGCCGTTCTGGCGATCCTCCGCGTAGTTCTCGTAGAGGACCTCTCCGTATCCCCCGATGGAGACGCCCCGGTTCACACGGTAGACCTTCGAAGCCGCCGGGCCGAAGCCGAGGACGGACGTGTCGGCTTCGACCACGTCCCGGCCCAGGCTCAGGCGCTCGATCTCCCGGGTGACGGCCTCGAGGCGCCGCTCCAGTTCGGCGACCCGGGCGGAGTCGGATTGCTGGGCTGCCGTGGGCCCGGCGATGGTGAGCGTGAAGAAGGCGGCTCCGAAAGCCGCCGGCAGGACTCTGATCTTCATGGAAAGCGCCTTTCCGGCGTCGAGGTCGTCGGTGCGCCGGCTCCCGACCCTGGTGGGGCGAGCCAGCGTTGCATGGCCTGGTTGGAGAGGGTCTGGAGTCCACCGTCGGCCGTGACGACGAGGAACAGGGCGCCGACATCGTCCCGAGCCTCGGCCCAGGCCAGGCCGGCTTTGGGACCCATGACGTACAGCGCCGTTGAGAGGATGTCGGCCACCATGGCGTCCTCGCTGACCACGGTGACGCTTCCCCAGTCGGTGGCGGGGAGTCCCGTCTTCGGATCCAGGAGGTGGCCCAGGCGGGCGCCCCCCACGGTAATTCCGCGTTCGGAGTTTCCGCTGGTGGCCACGGACCAGCCGGGGCCGAGACGGAGGGCAGCCGACGTGCGGTCCCGGTGAATCGGATGGGCCACGCCTACCGGGACCGGGTCCGGGTCCGAGCCCAGGATCAGGAGCTGTCCACCCAGGTCCAGGAAACCCCTGGTCACACCACGGCGGCGCAGGGTGTCCGCTGCCGCTCGGAGGGCGGCTCCTTTACCGAACGCGCCGGTGTCGATCCAGGCATCCGGGGTCATGCGCGTCATGGTGCTCGCCTCGCCATCGATCCGAACGGCTGCGGCTCCGGTGCTGGTCAGCGCCGCGCTGAGCGCATCGGGCTCCGGGATCCTCCCTTCGCCGCGAAGGTCCCAAAGATCGACCAGGGCCCCGACGACCGGGTCGAAGGAGCCGTTCGTGCGGGCGGACCAGGCCTGCGCCTCGGCCAGCACGCTGGTCAGGGAGGTGGGGAGGGGCGCGGGGTTGCCGACGGGGGACCGGTTGGCGCTGCTCATGGGGGTCGACGGGTCCCAGGTGCTCAGAAGCCGATCCCAACGCTCGATCTCGAAGGACGCCGCTTCCAGTGCGGCCTCGGCGGCATCTCGCGTATGCGCCTCCACCGAGCCTCGGAGGATGGTCCCCATCGCCAGAATCTGGCGTTGGGCGAGGGTCACCCCAGGAGGGAGCGGTGAGGCGAACTGCAGGGCCAAGGTGGCGACGGCGGCGAGCACGAGCCTGTGGGACAAGGGTGGGATTGAGAACCATTCTCAAGCACAACCAGCTTCGCAAAGTATCGCCACAGGCGCAACCCGGACCTCTACAGACCCGGGGGTCCGCCATCGTACGGAGGAAGATCCGGGAGGATTCCTGATAGCTGACGCGTCGTGCGTTTCCGATCTTTCGGTACCTGAAACCCGGCTCTTCGAGAAAGGCGATTCACATGAACGCCCGCTACCGCCGCCTGCGCCGCACGCCCGCGCTGCGCCGCCTCGTACACGAGACACGTCTCGCCCCATCGGACCTCATTTACCCACTCTTTGTCACCGAAGTGGAGGACGAGAGGACGGAGATCGCCTCCATGCCCGGTGTCTGGCGGTGGCCGGTGGATCAGGTGGCCGGTGCGGTGCGCGAGGCCGAGGAGGCCGGGATCACCGCGGTGCTCCTCTTTGGGATCCCCGCCGAGAAGGACGACCGGGGGAGCCAGGCCGACGCCGAGGGTGGCGTCATCCAGCGAGCGGCCCGGGAGATCCGCGCCTCGGGGTTCGAGGGCGTGATCATCACCGACGTCTGCCTCTGCGAGTATACGGACCATGGGCACTGCGGGCTTCTGGACGAGGTCGGGACCGTTCTCAACGACCCCACGCTGCAGCGTCTCGCGGACACGGCCGTGTCCCATGCCCGGGCCGGCGCCGACATGGTGGCGCCCTCGGCGATGATGGACGGGATGGTGGACGCCATCCGGGAAGCACTGGACGCCGAGGACTTTGGGCACATCCCCGTCCTCTCCTACTCCGCCAAGTATGCGTCGTCCTTCTATGGGCCCTTCCGGGACGCCGCCGACGGTGCCCCGCGCTTCGGGGACCGGCGTTCCCACCAGATGGATCCGGCCAACGGGAGGGAGGCCATGCTGGAGCACGAGGCCGACGTCCTGGAGGGCGCCGACATCCTCATGGTCAAGCCGGGGCTGGCGTACCTGGATGTGGTCCGGCGCACCCGCGAGGAGTTCCCCAACCACCCGTTGGCCGCCTACAACGTCAGCGGCGAGTACAGCATGGTGAAGGCCGCGGCGGCCCAGGGGTGGATCGACGAGCGCGCCGTGGTCCTGGAGACCCTCACCGGCTTCCGGCGTGCCGGCGCCGATCTGATCATCACCTACCACGCCCTGGACGCAGCCCGCTGGCTGCGGGAAGGGTGAGAACGTGTCGGAACACGTGATGGAAGAACAGCATCAGGCAGAGCCCGTGGTCCTGGGACACTTCGCCTGCTACCGGTTCACGCCGGCGTTCTGGGCGCTGGACTCCGAACAGAGACGGACCCGGGCGGGAGTTTGGCTCGCAGGCGTGCAGGCTTCCGCGGACGCCTGCCACCTCTACCTCACTCAGGGCATCGAGACCGGAGCCGACATCCTCCTGTGGAGTTCGGTGCGCGCGCCGGGGAGAGACGCGCCGGGCTCGTTCTTCCGGGAGCGCGCGTCGGTGGAGAACGCCCACCGCGACATCCTGGACCCGGGCCACGTGCTGTGGGGACTCACCAGGCCGTCGGAGTATTCCAGGGCGGCCAAGTCGGCGCAGGAGATCGACCCCTTCGCTCCCCAGCGGCTCCCCTACCTCGTGATGTATCCCTTCACGAAGACGGCGGACTGGTACCTCAAGGGGAGGGAGACCCGCCAGGGGATGATGAACGAGCACATCCGCATCGGAAAGCAGTACCGGGATATCACCCAACTCCTGCTCTACTCCTTCGGTCTGCAGGACCAGGAGTTCGTCGTCGTCTATGAGACCGACGACCTATCCCTCTTCTCGAAGCTGGTGCACGACCTCCGCGACACGGAAGCCCGGCGGTACACGAAGGCGGACACACCCCTCCATACCGGAGTCCGGGTGACACGCGACACTTGGCTCTCCACGCTGGGGTAGGGTATGGCTGCCGAACTCTTCGTCCTGGGAACGAGCCACTCGGTGGCGCCGGCGTGCATCCGGGAGCGCATGCACATCGATCTGGAGGAGATCGTCGGTGGCCTGCGCCGCCTCGAGGAGATCCCGGGGCTGCTGGACGAGGCGGTTCCCCTGGTCACGTGCGGTCGCCTGGAAGTGTACGGCCTCA
Source organism: Longimicrobiales bacterium (assembly GCA_035458765.1). GTDB lineage: Bacteria > Gemmatimonadota > Gemmatimonadetes > Longimicrobiales > Gaopeijiaceae > SZUA-318. The sequence continues at coordinate 11,113 of DATHZE010000240.1, read as the reverse complement.
GCCAGCACCCGCTCCGGGCCTGTAGGGCCATGAAGGACCTCTTGGGCACGCGGACCGGCATGGCCCGCGACGACCTGGACGCCCACTCGTACACCCGGTGGGGTGAGGATGCGGCGCGGCATCTTTTCCGGGTCGCTTCGGGGTTGGATTCGGTGATCTACGGGGAGGCCCAGATCCTGGGGCAGGTGCGGGACGCCCTGGCCGATCCTGCCACGGAGGATCTGTCGGGCACCTTCATGAAGCGTCTCTTCCAGAGCGCGCTGGCCGCCGGGAAGCGCGTCCGCGCCGAAACGGATATCGGGCGGGGCTCCGCTTCGGTCGTGGGAGCGGCGCTCTGCCTGTTGGAGGAGGAAGCGGGGACGTTCGAAGGGATGACGGCCCTCATCCTCGGGGCGGGCGAGACCGGCGCGCTGATGGCCCGTCTCCTCCGCAAGGCGGGGGTGTCGAAGGTCCTGGTGGCCAACCGGACCATCGCCACCGCGGGGCGTCTCGCGTCGGAGCTCGGGGGTGAGTCCTTCGGCCTCGACGAGTATCCCGGCCTCCTTTCCAGGGCCGACATCGTGGTCGGGGCGGTCACCGGAAGAAGCAACCTGGTCACCGCGGACGTCGTTCGCGCCGCCGTCCCCGAAGGCTCGGGCCGGAAGTACTTCCTGGACCTGGCCCACCCCCGGAACCTCGAGCCGGACCTGGCCCAGGTGCCGGGGATCTGGCTTCTCGATCTGGCCCAGATCTTCGGCCGGGCGGAGGGGGCCAGGCAGGCCAGGGCGGCCCAGGTGCCCCGCGCCGAGACCATCGTGGAGGCCGAGGTGGAGAACTTCGTCCACTGGGTTCGCTCTCGAAGCAGCGCCCCCGTTCTCCGCGCCGTTCGCGAGCAGATCCTGGCCCTGGCCCACGACGAGGCCGAGCGGCGGGCCCGGGGCAAGTCACCGGAGGAGCGAGAGGAACTGGCGCGCTTCGCCCGATCTCTCGCGCGTACGCTCCTGCACGCCCCGACGGTGGCCATCCGGGAGGCCGATCCGGGAACGCCCGAGGGGCAGTGGCTGCTCCGGGCGGCGCCTGCCCTCTTCGGTCTGGACGACCAAGGAGCCGGCGTAGCGGGAGGTGCGGGATGAGGACGCTCCGTCTCGGTACCCGTGGCTCGGACCTGGCCCTGGCCCAATCGGGCTCCATGGCCCGCGCCCTGGAGGCGCGCCACCCCGGACTGACCGTGGAGTTGGTCCGCATCACCACGTCGGGGGACAGGATCCAGGACGTCCCCCTCGGCCCCAGCCTCGGTCAGGCCTTCTTCACCAAGGAGATCCAGGACGCCCTCCTTGAGGGGCGCGTCGATCTCGCCGTGCACTCATGCAAGGACCTGGCCACGTCGCTCCCTGAGGGAACCGTCCTCGCCGCGATCCCCCCCAGGGAGGATGTGCGCGATGCCCTGGTGAGCCGCGGCGGCGGCCTCATGGAACTGGCGGCAGGCGCCCGGGTGGGAACGTCCAGCATGCGCCGCAAGCTGTTCGTCCGCGCGGCCCGCCCGGACCTGGAGATCGTGGAGCTCCGGGGTAACGTCCCCACCCGCGTGGGCGCCGTGGAGGAAGGGCGCATCGAGGCGGCCGTTCTCGCCATGGCGGGACTCCGGCGCCTCGGACTCGAGGGCAAGGTCACTGAGTCCCTGGACCCCTCGGTGATGCTTCCCGCCGCAGCGCAGGGGGCCCTGGCGCTGGAGGTGCGGGCGTCCGACGAGGAAGGGGTGGCGTGGGTCTCCGTCCTCGACGACGGGGCGGCCCGCGCGGAGGTCACCGCCGAGCGGTCGTGCCTGCACCGGCTGGAGGCCGGGTGCCAGGCGCCCGTCGGGGCCCTGGGGCGGTGGAAGGACGGGATCCTCTCTTTCCGGGCCGCCGTGGCGGGACCGGAAGGCATCGTCTGGACCGAGTCCCAGGGCGACCCCCGTGATGCCGAGGCCGTGGGCGCCGCCGCGGCGGAAGCGCTCCTGGGCCGGCTGGGCGTCTCCTCGCTGCGTCATGCCGAGTGGGCGGGCCCCCCTCCCTCGCGCCGGGAGGACCGGTGACGGGACGCCTCGCCGGGAAGGTGGTCGCCACCACCCGACAGGGAGAGCCCGACGATCCGCTGGCCAGGGCGCTTCGCGCCGAGGGCGCGGAGGTCCGGACCTGGCCCACCGTCTCTTTCGGGGGGCCGCGGGACGCCGAAACCCTGCACGCCGCCCTGGCCCGGAAGGGCGACTACGCGTGGGTGATCTTCACCAGCCCCAGGGCGGTGGCTGCGGCGTCGGCGGTGGCCACCTGGCGTGAGGGTGACGGACGGGTGGCGGCGGTGGGTGAGGCCACGTCCCGCGCCCTGGCCGAGGCCGGTTGGCCCGTGCACCTGACGGGTGCCGGGGATGGGGCGCGGGGACTCGTGGGCGCCCTCGGGGAAGCGGGGTGTCTGGACCGGACCAGCGTCCTCTTCCTGGCTGGTTCCCTGGCCATGCCGACGGTGGAGGAAGGGCTGTCGGCGTTGGGCGCTCGCGTCCACCGGGTGGAAGCGTACACGACTCAGGTGGATCCGCCCGACGGAACCAAGGTCCGGGCCGACCTGCGCGACGGCGTTGCGGCGGTCCTCTTCGCCAGCCCGTCGGCGGTCCGGGGTCTGAGCGCTTCCTTGGCCGGTGACCTGGGCGGGGAACTGGAGGGTGTGGTGGCGGTGGCCCTCGGGGCTACCACGGCCCAAGCCCTCAGCGAGGCCGGGGTGGGAAGCGTCGCCACGGCGGATGTCGCATCGATGCAGGGAATGGTGGAGGCCTGCGTGCAGGCCCTGGACGAGAGACGATGAACATGGATTCGCAGACGATGGACACCGGGGTCAGTGCTGCCCTCATGGAGCGCGCCCGGCGTGTCATCCCGGGCGGTGTCAACTCGCCGGTCCGCGCCTTCAAGGGCGTGGGAGGCTCGCCTCGCTTCATCCGTGGGGCGCAGGGCGCGTACCTGGAGGACGTGGACGGCCGCCTCCTCCTGGACTACATCGGCTCCTGGGGCGTCATGGTGCTGGGGCACGGCCACCCCGAGGTGTGCCGGGCCCTGGCCGACGCCGTGACCCGGGGCACGTCCTACGGCGCGCCCACCGAGGGAGAGATCGACCTGGCCGAGGCGATCACGCGGCTGGTGCCGTCGGTGGAGGTGGTCCGGATGGTGAACTCGGGGACCGAGGCCACCATGAGCGCCATCCGCCTCGCCCGCGCGGCGACCGGCCGGAGCCGGATGGTGAAGTTCCGGGGTGGCTACCACGGCCACGGGGACTCCTTCCTCGTGGAAGCAGGATCGGGGGCGGCGACTCTGGGGGTTCCGTCGTCTCCCGGTGTCCCCCCGGGCACGGCTGCCGACTCGCTGGTGGCGGAATACAACGACCTGACATCGGTGGCGGCGCTCTTCGACGCCCACCCCGGTGAGGTTGCCGCGGTGATCGTGGAGCCGGTGTCCGGCAACATGGGGTGCGTTCCGCCGGTGGACGGGTTCCTGGCGGGGCTACAGGCCCTGTGCCGCGAGAGGGGAGCGCTCCTGATCTTCGACGAGGTCATGACGGGCTTCCGCGTGGCCCGGGGTGGGGCACAGGAGCGGTACGGGATCACTCCCGACCTCACCACGCTGGGGAAGGTCATCGGCGGCGGTCTCCCGGTGGGGGCCTACGGAGGCCGCGCCGACCTCATGAGGCTGATCGCGCCCGAGGGCCCGGTCTACCAGGCGGGCACCCTCTCAGGGAATCCGCTGGCGGTGGCCGCCGGGCTCGCCACCCTCCGGGTGCTGGAGGAGGACCCGGGCGTCTACACATCCCTGGAGACACTGGGCCGCCTCTTCGACGAGGGATTCGACGAGATGGGGCGGCGCCTGGGGATTCCCATGCGGTGGTATCGCGTCGGCGGCATGGGCTCCCTCTTCTTCACCGAGGTCCCCGTGGTGGACTGGCCCTCGGTTACCGCCTCGTCCCGAGCCCGCTTCAACTTCCTCTTCCACGGTCTCCTGGAGGCGGGGATTCATCTTCCGCCCAGCCCCTTCGAGGCCTGGTTCTGGTCAACCGCACACACGACCGCCGACGTGGAGCACACGCTTCGCACGGCGGAGGCGATTCTCACACGAAAGGACTTCCCGGATGCCTGAGGGGAAGACGCTGTTCGAGCGAACCTGCCGCGGTGAACGCGGGTCGCACGCGCCGGTCTGGATCATGCGCCAAGCTGGCCGATATCTGCCCGAGTACCGCAAGCTCCGGGAGAAGGTGGACTTCCTCACGGCGACCAAGACACCCGAAATTGCCGCGCGCATCACCCTCCAGCCCATGGAGCGATTCGCACTGGACGCGGCCATTCTCTTCAGCGACATCATGACGCCGCTGGAGGGGATGGGGGTCGGATTGGACTTCGACCCGGGTCCTGTCCTGGAGAAGCCCATCCGCACCGTGGAAGGTGCCCGTAGCCTGCGGGCCCTGGACCCGGATGAGGGGACGCCCTTCGTCCTGGAGGCCATTCGACAGGTTCGCGCCGAGCTCAGCCCGGACCGGGCCCTCATCGGCTTCGCCGGGGCGCCCTTCACCCTGTTCTGCTACCTGGTGCAAGGCGGCGGGTCGAAGGACTTCATGGAGGCTCGGAGCTTCCTGCGACAGGAGACCGAGGCTGCCACGGAGCTCCTCGATCTCCTGGGCGACTCGATGGTCCGCTACCTCGCGGCCCAGGCCCGGGCGGGTGCCGATGCGGTCATGCTCTTCGATTCATGGGTGGGGCTCCTGGGTCCGGACAGCTACGGGAGATTCGTCCTCCCCCTGATGAGGCGGGTGGTGGCGGGCGTCAAAGCCGAGACCGACGTCCCGGTGATCTACTTCGCCAACGGCGGCGCGACCCTGCTCTCCCACGTGAAGGGCGTGGGTGCCGACGTGGTGGGGATCGACTGGACCATGCCCCTGTCACGGGCGGTGGCGGAGCTGGGTCCCGACGCGGTGGTGCAGGGGAACCTGGATCCCGCCGCCTTGTTCGCGCCTCGATCGGAGCTGGACGCGTCGGTGCAAGCGGTGCTGGAAGAAGGCGCCTCGGCCCGAGCGCACGTCTTCAATCTGGGACATGGCATTCACCGGACCGCGGACCCCGACCAGGTGGCCTACCTCGTGGACCGGGTCCACGAGCACTCCGCCCGCTGAGCCTCCATGCACCCCGAGCCGAGAGAGTCCGACCTCATGTCCCTAGGCGTCCTCTTCATCAACTTCGGCGAGCCCGACGAACCCACCCTTGAGAAGGTGACCGCGTTCCTGGAGCGCATCTTTCTCCAGAACTCACCCCTGGAGGGGCATGCCGACGAGGCGGCCATGGCTCGCACCCGGCAGCTCGCGCGGGACCGGGCGCCAGGTCTCCTGGAGGAGTACCGGGAGATCGGCGGTTCGCCGCTGAACGCCCAGTCGGAGGCCCAGGCGAGGGCCGTCGCCGCCGAGCTGGCCCGCCGGGGCGTGGCGGCTCGGGTGTACTCGTCGTACCAGTTCACCGACCCGGATATCGCCACGAAGGTGGCCGAGGCGAAGGCGGACGGGGTGGAGACCCTTGTGGCCATCCCCGGCTACCCCCTTTGCGGGCAGTCCACCACGGTGGCAGCGCTCAACGACGTCCGGGCGGCGATGAAGGGGTTGGCATGGGAGCCTCGCTTCCTGGGGATCGCGGGCTGGCATCACAACCCCAGGTACCTGGGCATGCGCGCCCACCACATCCGGTCGTTCGTGGAGGCACAGGGGTTGGACCTGAACGATCCGGACACCCTCCTCTACTTCTCCATGCACGGCACGCCGTTGAAGTACCTCGAGGACGGGAACCGGTATGACCGGTACGTCTTCGAGCACTGCCGCGACGTGGCCGCCGCCGCGGGGGCCACGCGCTACGCCGTGGGCTTCCAGAACCACACCAACCGGCGGATTCCCTGGACCCAGCCCGACAACGAGGACCGGCTCCGCCAGGTGACCGAGCGCCGGGTGGTGGTGGCTCCCATCAGCTTCATGAAGGAGCAGTCGGAGACGCTCGCCGAGCTGGACCACGAGTTGAGGGAGTTCGTGGAGGACGAGCTGGGAAAGGAGTTCCACCGGGTGCCCATTCCGTGGGACCACGGGGACTTCGCGCAGTACATGTGCGACCTCCTCCAGGAGGTGACGGCCACGGACCCCGCAGCCGGCGGTGTCCTGGGGAAGTGCCGGTGTCGCCCGGGCGATGCCACGTGGTGCACCAACGGATTCCGCGAGGTGGCTCCCAGCCCCTACGTCCCCGGCGGGGCGTGAGGTCCGCGGGATGATCGCAGTCGTCGGTGGTGGGATCACCGGACTCACCCTGGGGTGGGAGCTGGCCCGACGGGATGCGGACTTCGTGGTCCTGGAAGCGTCGGGGCGTCCCGGCGGTGTCATCAGGAGCGCCGAGGTGGAGGGAAGGATCCTGGACTGGGGGCCCCAGCGGGCCCGCCTCACCCAGGGGGTGTCCCGCCTCGTGCGGGAGGTGGGCCTGGAGAGCCAGGTCGTCGAGGCCCCGTCGGGTTTGGATCTCTTCGTGTTCCGCGACGGACGACTGAGGAAGGTGCCGTTCTCGGCGGTGGACTTCCTGACCTCGGACATCGTGAGCCCGACCGCCAAGCTCCGGCTGGCCCTGGAGCCGCTCGCCGCCGGCGCGGACCCGGAGGAGTCGGTGGCCGCGTACTTCACCAGAAAGGTGGGGCGGGAGCTGTATGAGACGCTCATCGCACCCCTCTACGGTGGGCTGTACGGATCCGATCCTGCCGATATGAGGGTGGGGCTTTCCCTCATCCACGTGCTTCGGGAGTTCGGTGTCAAGCGTTCCCTGCTCCTCCCTCTCCTGAGGAAGGGTGGGAAGATCGCCCCGCCTCCCGCGTGCACGTTCCGGGACGGGATGGCTGCGCTTCCCCGCGCCGTGGCTGCTGCGTTGGGCGGACGCCTCCGCCTCGAGACTCCCGTGAGGGGCCTGCAGCCCCACGGTAGCGGATGGCGTCTGGAGCTGGAGGACGGGTCCGTGGACGCTCAGGCCGTGGTGCTCTCGGTGCCCGCGCCCGTTGCGTCGCGACTCCTGGCAGGGGTCGCCACCGAAGCGTCCCGGGCCATCGGGAGCCTTCGGTACAACCCGCTTGCCGTGATCCATCTCGACGCCGAGACGGAGCTGCGCGGACTCGGTTTTCAGGTGGCGTTCACCGAACCCCACATGCAACTCCGCGGGGTGACGTACAACGACTCGCTCTTCGGCCGACGGGACCTCTACACGGCGTATCTGGGCGGTGCCCGGCACCCGGAGGTGGCTGGGGCCGGGGACGAGGAGTTGGCCGCGAGGGCGGTGGAGGAGTTCCGTCTTTGCACCGGGTACGAGGCGCGCCCCCTGGCCGTCGAACATGAGCGGATGCCCGCGTGGGATGTGTCCTGGGGGGCGTTGGAGGGACTCACGCTGCCCGAGGGGCTCCACCTGGCCGCCAATTGGTGGTCCCGGCCCGGGCTTCCTGGGAGGCTGGCCGATGCCGGGCGGGTCGCCGCGCGGCTCACGGGGGACAGGGAAGGTGGGCGACGCAGTGTCGCCTGAGCGATCGATGGGTGGGGCAGGCGGAACCCGGCGCCTCCTTGTGGATGCCGTGTCGGTGGCCTGGGCACTGGGGGGCGTATGTCTCCTGTTCGCGGCGGCGGTGGCGCGTCTGGCGGCCCGGGGACTTCAGACCGTCCGGGATGGACTGGAGCCGGGGGAGTGGGGTGCCCTCGTCCTGCTCGTGGTGCTGTTCCTGGTGGGAGAGGGTTGGGGTGCCCTTCAGCGGAAATGGGTACCTTCGCTGATCGATCGGGCTCGGGCGCTTCCCGCGAGGCGCGGGGTGGTCTTCCGCGTCCTGGCCCCCCTCTACGGCATGTCGCTCATCGGCGCGCCCAGGAAGCGACTCCTCCGGGCGTGGGCCGGAACGGCGGCCATCGTCACCGCGGTCCTGGCGGTGCGGACGTTTCCGGAGCCCTGGCGTGGCATGGTGGACCTGGCCGTAGCCGCGGCCCTGGTCTGGGGTTTGGGGGCCATCCTGGTGAAGAGCCGCCATGCCTTCGCCTGAGCGTCGCTTGTCCGACGTCGAGGGGCCCGCCCGCCTCCGCCCCAGGGAACACGGCGCCTACGCCATGCTGGCATTCCCAGCCGTTTCGGGGCTCGTGTCAGGGGGGCTCACGTGGGGGGGTGCGGCGTTCGTCGCGACGGCCGTGATGGGCTTCGTCGCCCACGAAGCGGCCCTCGTCGTTCTCGGCGGGCGTGGGGAGCGACTCCGTACCCGCCATGAGCACGCGGCCCGGGCCCGCCTGGGGCTCCTGGGTGGCGCCGTCGTCTTGGCCGCCGCGGTCTTCCTGGCCACGGCTCCCTCCGGCGCCTGGGGCGCCGCAGTAGTTTCCGGGGCCCTTGGCGCCGCGGTCGGAGGACTGGTGGTCCTGGGAAAGACGAAGACGCTCGCCGGCGAGGTGATGGTGGCGACGGCGTTCTCCTCGATTCACGCCGTGGCGGCCGCGGCGGGTGGCCGGGCGCCTGACATGGTGTGGCTCCCAGCTCTGGCGTGGGTCGCGTCCTTCGTCCTCGCCACCCTGGCGGTCCACGCGCTCAAGTACCGGTTCAAGAAGAAGGGGCCGGGACGGTGGGCGGTGGTGGCGAGCCCGACGCTGGCGGGGCTTCTGGCGGTGGCGGGGTGCGTCGGAGCCGTATCGGGCCACCCCGCAGGATGGGCTGCCGCCACACTGGTGCCGAAGGCCCTGGTCGTGGCGACACTGAGCGCCGTGGAGGTCCACCCCAAGCACCTGCGGCGCGTGGGGTGGAGCTTCGTGGGTGCCGACGTGGCGACCCTCGCCCTCCTCCTCTGGTGGCTCGGGCTGGGCGCCTAGCCGAACACCGGCAGCCCGATCCCCCGGGACAGAGCCCGCTCCGTGAAGTACTCCGCCACGGGCTGGGCCTCTCCCGCCTCCACCATCTGCTGCCACCGCAGGGGTACGTGGGCGCAGAAGGGCTCCGCCTCGAGCGGGTCTCCGGTGACGGCGAAGGCCCGGGCGCGGCTCCCGCTGCACACCGGCTTGTACTCGCACACGCCGCACTTCCCCTTGAGGAGCGTCTTGTCCCGCAGGCTCAGGAAAAGCTCCGAGTTCCTGTACACGTCCACCAGGTCGTGCGTCCGAAGGTTCCCCGCCGAGGCCGGCAGGAAGCCTGAGGGGAAGACGTCCCCGGTGTGGCTGACGAAGAGGAAGCCGTCGCCATCGTTCACTCCCCGCGCCCGGCCGATGCCGTCCTTCAGGGAGTGTCCCACACCGTCGGTGAGGATATCCGACGCCTCGCGGCGCTGGCCGGCCCGCATCTCCTGGTTCTTTCGCTGGAGTACCACGCGGTTGTAGTGGGGCGCGGCGGTGGCCTTGATGTCGAACGGCACCGTCTTGGCCAGGTCGTAGAGCTCGTGGAAGACCTTCTCGAAGGCTTCGGCCCCGGCCACGTCTTCGGGGCGGGCCCGTCCCATGGGGATGAGGAAGAACACCTCCCAGAAGACGATTCCCGCCTCGGTGAGTAGGTCGGCCATGACGCGGAAGTCGTTGACGTTGTGCTTGGCCACCACCGTGTTCACCTGGGTGGACATGCCCACGTCCCGGGCCGTGGTGAGGATCCGCAGCCCGTGGTCGAAGGAGCCCTGGACCTGGCGGAATTCGTCGTGGATCGCGGCGTTGGGTCCGTCCAGGCTCACCGCCAACCGGGACATTCCGGCGGCGTGGAGTTCCTCCATCTTCTCCCGGGTGCACAGCGGGGTGGTGGCCGGCGTGATGGCCATCCGGAGCCCCAGCTTCGCACCGTACTCGGTGAGTTCGACGATGTCGGGGCGCTTGAGGGCGTCACCGCCCGAGAAGACGAAGATGATGGGTCCGAAGCGCCGGATGTCCTCCAGCATCTTCATGGCTTCGGCGGTGGTGAGCTCGTCCGGGTGTCGGTCCGGCTGTGCCTCGGCACGGCAGTGCTTACAGGCCAGGTCACACGCCTGAGTCGTTTCCCATATCACCAGGAAGGGAGCCTGGTCGAAGTCGGGAAAGAACGGCGGTCTGCCGCCGCCCCCGGGTTTCACATGACCGTGGGGGTGACCGCCGGGGTGTCCGGAGCGGTCTGGATGGCCATTCGATGGGTGTCCCTGGGATGGGTGCATGGTTCCCTGCGTTATCGGGCACTGGGCGTTGCGGGTGACGCTCAAACATGGCCGGCGCGGAGAGACGGGGCTGTCGGGGAAGGTAGAAACGTCCTGTGGGGAGGTGTCGGACGGGTGGGTCCGTAGTTCCCGCGAGGCGCGAGCGGGCCGGGTGAGGTGTATCGGCACCGGCTGGCCCACTTCTTCAGGTAACCCGCAGCCGCTCTGATAGCCAGGACTCCACAGCTGCTGCACCTAAGCCGCCGGTTGGGACGAGGGGCGCCACTGGCGACCCGAGCCGGAGGCCCAGTGTTATTGGTTGCCACGGGCCGACTGCCGTGGTGCCGGCTCGGGCTAATCGCTTAACCAGCGCCCCAATAGCGCTCCCATGAGAGCACCAACGGCTGCGCCGAACGCGATTCCCATGCTTCCATCGAAGAGACAGTCTTCATCGCCGCCGGAGGCACAATAGAGTTCGTTCCAACGGGGTAGCGACGACAGCGTTCCGATACCCGCACCGACGAAAGCACCGACGAGAGCCGGGTGGCGTTGGGTCCAGGTACGATCCTGCGGCGCAGGCTGCCACTTCGAGGACATCGCAGGCACGCCCGCCTCTCTGCCGGGGAAAGGCAACAATCCAGGGGCCGCCAGAGTGGTGCTTTCACCCATCGTCATGCTCTGGGCTGGAGTGGTCGCTATGAGGTTCCGATTGAAGACGTGGCGCAACCGTCTGGGACCCACCGGAACTGGAAACCAGACATCACTGACGTTGGGGGTGACGTATACTCGATAGAGACCGTCGTCTGGGGTCTGCGCATTGAGGTGACACCCGGAAGCTGACCCAAGTATTCTCTGATTCCTCAGACAAAGCGAGGGATCATGAGGAAGAGCCGGTTCACCGAGGAACAGATCATCGGGATCCTGAAGGAGTCGGAGGCGGGCGCAGAGACGAAAGACCT
>DATHZE010000239.1:0-2875 GCA_035458765.1 Longimicrobiales bacterium | reverse complement strand
CGGGCGCGAAGATCCTTGCGGACCTCGAAGTAGGCGCTCTTCCAGAAGCTGGCCAGATCCTGCGTCACCTGAACGGGCCTCATCGCCGGTGAAAGGAGACGAAGCGTCAGGGGTGTCCTGCCCCCGCCCACCCTGGGTGTGTCCACCATGCCGAAGACCTCCTGGAGGCGCACCGCCAACGCCGGCGCCGCAGGGTCCGAGTAGTCCAGCGCGATGCGGGACCCGGACGGAACCTCCAGGTGGGTGGGTGCCTGGAGATCCAGGTCCCCGCGGAGGCTCCAGTTCACCAGGGAGGCCAAGGCCCGTGCCAGATCCAGGCGAGGCAGGTCCTCCAGGGACCGGAGCCCGTGGGCGAAGGGGGCCAACCAGTCCTCGAGGGACCGCGTGAGCACCGGTTCGCTCACGTCCGGCCACCCGTCCGGCTCCAGGCCGTGGAGATAGGCCAGACGGCCTCGCAGCTGCTCGCTCTCCTTGTCCCACGGAAGGACCTGCAGGCCGCGTTGAGCCACGCCTCGGCACAGCGCCTCCGCGACCCGGTCCGGATCGGGCCTGGCCAGGGCGCCCTCCTGGAGGATCAGCGCGCCCAGCCGTCGCACGGATCGCGCCCGCACCCGCCCCGCCTCGTCATCCCAGGCCACCTCTTCTTCGGCGACGATCTGACCCCGGAACAACTCCTCCAGCTCCTGGAGGGCCACCGGAGCGCACTGGAACACCCGCGCCTCCCGCCCCCGTCCGTCCAACTCCACCGCCACGATCCACGGCTCTCCGGCCAGAGGGTCGCCCGGATCCAGGGTCACTCCCCGACCGTTGCGCAGGAGGAAGCGCCCTCGGGTGCCCGGTCGGAGCTGGCCCACTCGATCCGGATACGCGAGCGCCACCAGGCTTCCCACATCGGCGACGTCGGCCATGGCGCCCCGTGACGGCGCGCTCCCCGGGTCCACCCCGGCTCGGCGGCGCACCTGTTCGGCTTGCCGCCGTATGCGGCTCACCGCGCCGCCGTCCACTTTGGCGCCATGCGACGAGGCTTGGCCCCGAGCGAGCGCCTCCACCCGGGTGCGCAGGTCTGCTTCGGCTGGTCGCCCCGACCCGCGCAGGACGTCACGCTCCTCCAGCAGCGCCGCCAGGTCGCATGCCAGCCGCCCGGTGCCCCGCTCCACTCCGCGCAGCACCATGTGGGCCAGACGGGGGTGCAGACCCAAGGCCGCCACCCGGCGTCCATGTTCGGTGAGGGCGCCATGCTCATCCAGCGTCTCCAGTTCCTGCAGGAGTTCCATGGCCTGGGCCACAGCCGCTTCCGGCGGCGGATCCAACCATGACAGTTCCCCCGGGTCGGCGCCCCACGCCGCCAACTCCAGAACCAGGGACGTCAGATCGGCCTCCCGGATCTCCGGCGTCCGATGGGGCACCAGCCCCTGCTCTTCCGCCTTGCTCCAGAGCCGATAGCATGCACCGGGGGCCGTCCGCCCCGCCCGACCCCTGCGCTGGTCGGCGGAGTCCCGGGTTACGCGCAGCGTTTCCAGTCGGCTCATGCCCGTGCGGGGATCGAAGCGCGGTACCCGCATGAGACCCGAGTCCACCACGACGCGCACGCCCTCGATTGTCAGCGACGTCTCCGCGATGGCCGACGCGAGAACCACCTTCCGGCGACCCGGGGGACTCGGGCGCAACGCCCGGTCCTGGGCTTCCCGGGGCAACATCCCGAAGAGCTCGTGGAGGTCGGTGTCCGGGGGCACGTTCCCCACCAGCAGTTCCGCGGTGCGGCGTATTTCCGCAGCTCCGGGGAGAAACACGAGGATGTCTCCATCCCCCGCGTCGAGAGCCGTACGCACCGTCCGCGCCACCTCCGGTTCGATCCATCCATCCACGGGGCGGGAAAGCCAATGGGTCTCCACGGGGTGGATTCGCCCCTCTGAGCGGATCACCGGCGCGTCGTCCAGCAGGGCGGCCACGGGTGCCGCGTCCAGGGTCGCCGACATGACCAGCGTCCTGAGGTCCGGACGAAGCAGCCCGCGGGAGTGCAGCGTAAGGGCCAGCCCCAGATCGGCATGAAGAGACCGCTCGTGGAACTCGTCGAAGATCACCAGCGCCACACCATCCAACGCAGGGTCGGCCTGGAGCATTCGGGTGAGGATCCCCTCGGTCACGACTTCGATGCGGGTGCGCGGCCCCACCCGCGTATCCAGGCGCATGCGGTAGCCCACCGTCCCCCCCACATCCGACTCGCCCAGGAGCTCCGCCATGCGGAGCGCCGCTGCGCGCGCGGCCAGGCGGCGCGGCTCCAGAAGCAGGATCTTGCCCCCCGCGAGCCAGGGTTCGTCCAGTAGCGCCAGAGGAGCCCGGGTGGTCTTGCCCGCGCCGGGAGGCGCAACCAACACGGCGCCACCGTGGTCGGCGAGGGCGTTGCGCAGCAGCGGGAGAACGTCCTGGAAGTCGCTAGTCACGGGAGCTGAAGGTATAGCACCAGGCTTCTCCGCTCAGGACCACCTCACCATCCTGGCGGACCACGGAGATGCCGAGCCGGCAAACCGGCTTCTCGGCGTGGACGCTCAGTACTTCGGCTTCCGCGGTGATGGTGTCGCCGATGAACACCGGCGCCGTGAACTTCCAGTCCTGGCTGAGAAACACGGTCCCCGGGCCCGGCATGTCCATGGCCACGAGGGCGTGCAGCAGGCCCGTAGTGAGCCCCCCCTGCACCACCAGCCGTCCGAACGGAGTACCCGCGGCGAAGCGCTCGTCGAAATGGAGCGGGTTGCGGTCGCCGGAGAGTTGGGCGAAGCGCTCGACGTGCTCAGCGGTCAGGGTTAGGGAGCGCGAAGCCTTCTGGCCAGGCTTGAGGGGCAGTCCGGACATGGCGGGCCTCGTCGAGTGACGGTGC